>JBGVTF010000001.1:0-2595 GCA_041862415.1 Anaerolineae bacterium
GTCGCTCCAGGGCACCGGCATCCCCGTCCCCGAGGTCTACTGGCTCGAGACCGACCCCCGCTGGCTGGAGCGCCCCTTCTTCGTCATGAGCCGCGTCAAAGGCGAGACCTCGCCCCAGCTACTGGTCACGGAAATCTACGACAAGGTCCGGCCCAAGATCGCCCGCCAGAAGGTCGAGATCCTGGCCCGCATCCTGCTCCCCATCCTCGGCTGGCTGCCCATAAGCTTCCTTTATCCGATAGGCGAAAAGCAGGAGGTGAACATGCCGAAATGGGAGAAGTACTATCGGTGGGCTTCCATCATAGCTGGCGATTTTCTCTACATCAAGCGCCACATGCCCCTGAATTTAGAGGGGAAGGTCATTGTGACCAACACCACCACCCTCGCCGACGTGGAACTCCTGACCGAACGGGGGGTAAGATATCTGGTCACTACCACCCCGCGCCTTGAGGGGCGCTCCTTCGGCACCAACGTCATGGAGGCTGCTCTAGTAGCCGTTTCCGGCAAGGGACGGGAGTTGACAGCAGAGGAGATCGAGGCTATGCTAATCGCACTCGATCTCAAACCCACCATCGAGAGGGTGAACTAATGGAGGAAGGTTGATGATAGATGCCGTGATCCTGGCCGGAGGAGACCCAAGACGAATAGACCCTCTAGCCGAAGCCGCCGGTGTGCGCTCGAAGGCCCTCATCCCCATTGCGGGCAAGGAGATGGTGCGCTATGTGGTGGAGGCCATCGCCGGTTCGTCACGGGTAGGGCGCATCTTCATCGTTGGGCTGAGCCCTGAGGACGGGGTAGAGTTCGCCGCGCCAGTAGAGTACGTGGAAGCCATAGGGAGTATGTTAGACAACATTGTGGCTGGCATAGAACGGGTGATAGAAGTTGACCCTGACGTGGAAAGGGTTATCATCAGCACGGCTGACATTCCCCTGCTGACGACGGAGATGGTGGACTATCTCATTGACACCTGTCTGGAAACCGACCACGATGTGTACTACACTATCGTGGAGAAATCAACCATGGAAGCCCGTTTCCCAGGGTCGAGGAGGAGCTTCGTGCCCTTGCGCGGCGGCTCTTTCGCCGGCGGCGACATCAATATGGCCAAAGTCTCTGCCATCCAGGCCAACCTCCCCCTGGCTCGCCAGGCATTGGAGTTCCGTAAGAATATCTGGCAGCAGGTCAGGCTGATCGGTTTCGGAACGCTCATCAAGTTTGCCTTCAGAAGGCTCACAGTCACCGATGCTGAACGAGTGGCCAGCAGAGCCCTGGGCTGCCGGGGGAGAGCCATCATCACTTCCTACCCCGAAATGGGTATGGACGTGGACAAGCCACACCAACTGGATATGGCACGGGCCATCCTCGAAGGTGGGGCTGCATGAGTCTGCCAGGTGGATTGGGTGGGCTGCTGAACCGTCTGGTGGCTTTGGATGCTAGCCTGAGCGCCCGCCTCACCCTCACCGAAGAAGCAGGATTGCAGCGAACGGTCGCGGTTGTGGGGGCTCACCTGGGGGATGGCCCTCTGTGGTTTGTCATCGCCGTCATAGCTTTTGGGCTGGGCGACGAAGCGACCCGACACTTCGTCTTGCTGGCCGCTGCCGCCGCTATCGTCGCCGTGGGACTGACTACTGTTCTCAAGCTCCTGATGAGGCGAACCCGCCCACGGGAGGCGACCGGTTTCTACTCGACCAGGTACGATCGCTATTCCTTCCCCTCGGGACACGCGACGCGGGTAGCGTGCCTGGCCATGATCTTCAGTCACCAATTTCCTCGCTGGGTTGTCGTCTTCTACGCTTTGGCTCTTTTCGTTGTCCTCTGCCGGATAGCCCTGGGCATTCATTACGTCTCTGACGTCCTGGTAGGGCTGGTCATAGGCTTTCTTGTCTCGTGGGGCGTCGTTTCCATTGGTTGGTAAATCTATGACGACCAGCCCTGAATATTAACCTCACACCAACAAAGGCCGCCTGTCGAAACAGGCGGCCTTTGTTTTTCAACCGAACTTTGCCCAGGTGCCAGGCACTGTGAGCTAGTGCACGGTTACATCACCCCAGGGCAATGGCCTCTCACCCCAGTCTGTCACAGCGGTCATTCAGGCGGTGCCTGCGGTCCCTACAAAAGACTAACAAAATCGCCGTCGAACTCTCTCAGGAACTCGTGCATATCAAGGACGTCATCGGCATCAATCTCAGACATCTTCCGAAACCTGTCCCATTCCTCAGGTGTCAGCTCAACGACACTCTCTGCCTCCTCGGTTTCCCTTATTATGGCGAAGATCAGCCCCCGCGTATGGCATTGACCACAGCTCACAGCCATGACCCAGAGCTCATCGCGATGGTCTATGATGTGGACATCCTCCGTCCCGTAATGGCTCTGGCAGACAGCGCATTTTATGTTCGTGATCAGATGTTTGATGAAGAGGTGTTTGGCTAACCCATCATCAATGCTCATGATTCAATCCTTTCTCCCAAATGCTCCTGGCACCCGACTCCCAAATCACAGGAGTAGTCTATTCTTCCCTTTCAACAATTACTGTGACGCGAGGAGCAAGGTCAGGCAGAAGCTTGATGGGCACATAATAAGAACCCAGTTCGCGGATTG
>JBGVTF010000002.1:0-5758 GCA_041862415.1 Anaerolineae bacterium
AGGCGGCCGACTGGGGCAGGGCTGAAACGCCCGGCGCCCAGACCACCTGGTCGTACTCAGCCTGAGCCTTTTGCAGAGCGATGGCGGCCTTTTCCATGTCCGCCTTGGCCACGATCAGCTCCTCCTCAGTGGGCCCGGCTTTGACCTTTTCGTAATTGGCTGTAGCGCTGGCCAGTTCGGCCTCGGCGGCAGCGATGTCTTCAGCGCTGGCTTCCTTCATTGCCTGCTGCAACTTGGCCTCGTTCAAGGCCAGGGTGGCCTGGCCTTGGGCCACCTGGAGTTCCAGGCTGGCCGTTTCCAGTTTGGCCAGGGGATCACCAGCCTTCACTGTCTGCCCCTTTTCCACAAAGATCTCTTCCACCTTGCCCGCCGATTCGAAAGTCAGAGTGACCTCAGCCTCAGGAGCAATGCTGCCCGTGGCGCTGACCGTGGCCTCGATGGTATCTCGCTCCACAACAAACTTTTCGAGATCCTCATCATCAGCCACCTGCTTCTGGATCACTTGGCCGCCAAGGGTCTGATAGCTGAGCCAGGTGAGGCCGATGACGACGCCCAAAATAAGAACAACGGTAATAGCTCGTTTCATTTATTTTCAATCTCCTTCGCAAACGCTTCGTTGCGAGCCCCAGTAGATCACGATTTGGTGCTCGGAGCGGAAAGTCCGCGTCTGGGCCGCTGGACTGTCGTCCAGCGGGAGCAATCTGTGATTTACCGAGTCCAATCCAGTGGGCATCCTTTTCTTACGAAAAGAGGGCTCCGATGAAAGTGGGGACCAGACTTAGAGCCGTAGTCACAGCCAGGTAGATCAACCCCACGATGGTCGCCTTGGTCTTCGAAAAGCGGGCAACGGCTGCCAGCCCCACGATCACCAAAACCAGATGCCACAGGTAGAAAGGATCAAACTTAGACAGAAGAACGTAGAGCCAGTTGGCCGCGTCTTTGGTCTGATCCCCTGTGGCCACCAGGAATGACAACCCCTGGTTGATCAATTGACCGCTATAGGTGACGTAGGCAGCCAGGACCAGATTGCGTAGGGCGTAGGGTAGCCAGCTCCAGGCCAGAATGGCGAAGGATTGGCCAAAGCCGGCCTCGCCCCCGGCCACCAGGCCGAGGAAGTAGAGGACTCCGCCCCCCAAGAGCCAAGTCACCGCCAGGGCGACCAGGCCGCCAACGATGCTGAAGCCAGCCATCACCGGTGGAGAAGTGAACTTTTCCACCTGGGCGGCTGCCTGCTCTGCTTGCTGAGGGGGCAGGCTGGCCAACTGCTGTTGAGCCTGGCGCAGCGCCAACTCGGAGGTCAGGGGGGCTGCAACCACACTGAACACAATCAATCCCACCAGAACCACAAGGGCTGGCGTTACCCAGGCCCAGCCGGGCTTTTTGCCCACATAGCTCATGGTAACGGCTGGTCGGTCAATAATGCTGACTAAAAGTTGCCACAGGTTCATTTTGTCTTCGGTGTCTTCGACCAATGTCTTACTCCTTTTCGTTCCCTCAGAAACTTGTTTCCAGTGCTCCTAGCCCCCGTCTCGGGGGCGTCCTGGGCGAATCTGGGCCGTTTTTGACCGCCCCCAGGGACTGGGGCGGTGAGCTTGTAAAAAACTGTCTGTGTAAATTGAAAGCTCTGACCTCCATCTATCTATACGAGGGAAGAGGCCCAAAGGTTCACTAATGCAACAAAAATGCCTTGGACGACTTGCTTGGCAGCAGAGAAACTGGGCGAGCTGACAGTCAAGTCACCTGGCAAGATTTAAGTATACCACACTCATGGCCTTTGTCAAAAAACGGCAAGCCACTCGCCAACAGAGGGTGCCAGATACTATTGCTGCTGCCTCCTCAATTCCCATCAGTATATCACACAAATGTTGCCAGCCAGTGACAGGGCTGTTACCGAGATATGAACAATTGTTACAAGGAAGGATTGAACCACAGGCAGGTGCCCCGGCCCACGCTGCTTTCGATGCCCCTCACTCAGGGTAACGGCGGCGTGCTGTCTTCCTCTGCAACACCTTCTTCGGGCCTAACTACTCAGCCGCCGTCATTCCGAGCGACCGAAAGGAGCGCAGCGACTGAAGGGAGTCGAGGAATCTCCATGCTGAGGCAGCTCTCGCCATTGCAAGTGGAGATTCCTCGACTCGCTGCGCTCGCTCGGAATGACGGGTCACAGGGAGCCTGATTAGTAACCTTCGGGCATGGTATCAATGGCGCGTTTGAGACGTTCCCGGTAGTCGTCGAATGCGGCGCGGCCGCTATCTGTGAGGCGACAGATAGTCCGCGGCACCTTGCCGTGAAAGGTCTTCTCGATATCAACGTAGCCGACATCTTCGAGGCGAGCCAAATGTGATGACAGGTTGCCCTTGGTCAGGCCCGTCTCGCGCAGCAGATAGAGGAAATCGGCGCTCTCCACGGCATAGAGAATAGCAACGATAATCAGGCGCGCTGGCTCGTGGATGATACGGTCAACGTTGATCATGCTGCGGAAATCATCGGTCATGCTTATCCCTCCACTGGCGGCTGGGTCTGGCTGAGATAGGTCCGCAGGGTGAACAAGCCGGACGCAGTCTGGACAAGGCCCATCTGGCCGAAGTAGGCCGCACTCCCGAGCGCGTCATCGAAGCCGTTCAATGCGACCATCACACCGATTAGGGCGGAGAGAAAGGCCAGCGCGTAGAAACGAGCGATGCCCAGCCTGTGCCCCAGGTAGACCAGACCGGCGCCGATGATCAGTCCTTCCACCATGGGCATTGACACCAGCCAGGCTGGTGCACCGGCAATGGATAGGACGATACCCAGCACCCATAGAGCAATCCCCACACCTGCCGCTGCGATCCGGCGGCGGCGATTGCTTTCAGGACGACGGTAGGAGACGTATCCGGTGCGGGGGTAGGTGATGCGATTCTTGACGGCCTTCACCGCCCTGCTGACAGCCAAGCCGCCGAAGGCAACAAGGCTAGTGAAGGTGACAGCCACGATACAGGCCAGAGGCCATCCCGGTCGAACGAGGCGCATCATGAGCAAGAAGAGCCCACACAATACAAACATCCAGCCTGTGGCGATTTCAGCGAGACCATCCTCGTACCAGTAGCGATGCGCGCGCTGGATAACCTTGTCAATGTCATTCGTCATCATGTGTGTCCTCCTTGTGTGTTGTGTAGACTAGTTTGTACCACAAACTAGTCTGTCAACATTATACCACAAGAATCTGCATTTGTCAAGTCCTGCAGCAGACCGGGGGGGTATGGGAGGCTTCGTCGCGAGTCAGTCCTGATGAGCTTGCGTCGTCCCGAGCTTGTCGAGGGGTCGAAGGGCTCAGCCGAGCGGTGTCCCTCCACAATTCCCTTTTTCCTCCATCGTACTCCCCGGCTTTCGCTGCGCAAGCCGTCAAGCTCTCTATTGACAGATGTTCATTTATCTGGTATAATCTGACTAGTTTGTTGACGCAACCAACTAATATCCGCCGATTCATCCGATGGGGAGAGGTCCTTGGGAAAACGTTACCGGACGGGCGATCAAGCTCTGGTCAGAGAGATAAACCTGTCTATCATCCTGAACTGCCTCAGGGAGGACTCTCCTCTTTCGCGTGCCCAGTTGGCCGAGATCACTGGCCTGAACAAGACCACCGTCTCCAGCCTGGTGAGGGAACTCATCGCCCGGCAGTTTGTGCGCGAGATTGGCTTTGATTCATCAGGAGGTGGGCGTCCGGCGGTCATGCTGGAGCTTAACCCCGATGCTGGCTGTATCATCGGGATGGAGATAGGCGTTGACTTCATCCTGGCCATCTTGACCGACTTCAAGGCTCAGGTCTTGTGGCGGCACAGGGAAGATACCGACCAGGCCGAAGGCCGGGAGGCTATTCTGGCCAAAGCGCTCGACATCTTGAGGCAGGCCCTCACAGTGGGCGAGTCAACCTCTAGCCCTGTTCTGGGGATTGGGGTTGGTGTCCCTGGCCTCGTGGACGTCGCGTCGGGCACCCTGCTATTCGCCCCCAATCTCAAGTGGCGTGACGTGCCATTGCGCGAGGTCTTTTCCCAGGAATTCGACGTGCCCGTCTTCGTTGACAACGATGCCAACGTGGCCGCCCTGGGCGAAAGGTATTTTGGGGTGGCTCAGGGCAGCAAGGATTTCATCTACCTGAGTGCCGGAGTGGGACTGGGTGGTGGGATTGTCCTCGACGGTCAACTGTACCGAGGGATCGGCGGCTACGCTGGCGAAATCGGCCACATGACCATCATGAGCGACGGCGAACGTTGCAACTGCGGCAACCGGGGTTGCTGGGAGACTCTGGTCAGCCAGACGGCGGTCGTTAATCGGGTTCGGAAGGCCCTGGAGACAGGGAACGCCAGTCGGGTCAGCCAATTAGTGGAAGGGCGACTGGAGCGGATCTCCATTCCGATCATCGTCGAGGCGGCTGAAGGAGGCGATGAAGTGACCCGGCAGGCCCTCGAAGAGACGGGCGTCTACCTGGGCATCGGCATCTCCAACCTGATCAACGCTTTCAATCCCGAGTTGGTCATCTTTGGCGGAGTCATGAGTCTGGCCAGCGACTATCTTCTGCCGGCCATTGAGAAGACCCTCGAGGGGCACTCTCTGGCCTGGCCGCGGCGAATGGCCAGAGTCATGGCCTCTTCTTACGGGCCGGACGCCTGCGTCATGGGGGGAGTGGCCCTGGTACTGCACGATATCTTGAGCAGGCCAGGTTTAGCTGTGTGAAACGTAATCATCTGCAAAGGAGAATCAACGACATGAAACGGATGCTATTAGCCTTGCTCTTTTTGCCCCTGGTTCTGGCTGTGGGTTGCGGACCCTCTCCAGAGACAGTTCCGCCGGGCGGGGAGACGCCCAAAGCGACCGTCGAGTTCAAGACGCCTCTCCCCGAAGCCACGGAGGCCCAGGTCGTGCCCACTCCTACCTCGGTGCCGCCGCCCCCTACCCCCACGCCCAGGCCCACGCCCACCCCGGCCCCCGAAGCGCCCGAAGGTCCGGCCGCGCTCGCGGTGACCGACATCATGGTCGCAATCCCGGCTGGCCCCTTCACTATGGGTAACGATGCCGGGGCCGATGATGAAGCTCCTGCCCACGAAGTGGACCTGCCCGCCTTTGAGATGGACCAGTTCGAGGTGACGAACGCCGACTTTGCCCAGTTCGTGGAAACAACGGGCCACCAGACGGATGCTGAGAAAGCCGGGCTTTCCAGGATCTGGCGGGATGCCGCCGAGGGCAGGGACAACCATCCGGTGGTCTACGTCAGTTGGAACGATGCCGTGGCCTACTGTGAGTGGGTTGGCAAGCGTCTGCCCTCCGAGGCCGAATGGGAGAAGGCGGCCCGAGGTACCGATGGGCGGATTTATCCGTGGGGCAACGACTACGACGCCAGCAAACTCAACGGCAAGGACAGCGGCCTCCGCGGGACGGCAGCGGTGGGCAGCTTCTCCGGTGGGGCCAGTCCCTACGGTGCTGAGGACGTGGCCGGCAACGTCTGGGAGTGGACGGCCGACTGGTACGAGGCTTATCCCGACAGCAGCTTTCAGTCGCCGTACTATGGTGGGCAATATCGAGTGCTGCGGGGCGGTGGATGGTTCGAGACGGCCGATTTTGTGCGCACCACGACCCGCAACGCCACCAGCGAGACCGCAGCCAACGATGACCTGGGCTTTCGCTGCGCTCGATAGCCGATAGCCATCGGCCATCAGCTATCCGCCATCGGCTATCTGCCAGAAGAAGAAAGGAGGGATGCCTATAGATGAAAGATCGGAGAGTG
>JBGVTF010000003.1:0-28593 GCA_041862415.1 Anaerolineae bacterium
CAGGCGGGGGTGGTGGATGCCGGGGGACAGGGCCTGTATGTCATCCTGGAGGGGGCATTGAGGTTCCTCCAGGGCGAGGCCGATGTCGAATTCACCCTGGGAACTGTGGAGGACGCGGCCAAGGCGCTGAATTGAACAACAGCCGGATGGCAACCTTGTTGATCGTCCGGCTGTTTTCTTCTATAATCGGTGAAACTGGGGAGAGCCAACCCTGCTGGCGGATTAAGGTAGGATTGTGCTTGACATTGTTAAAGAATATGGGATAATATGAGGGAAAGAGCTGACAGCGTTTACCACTGTTGCGGCCAGGCGTTACAGGTGTCAAGCGAGGAAAGGCCAAACAGATGATCCATCAAGGAGGGCAGGACATGAAAGCGTGTATTGGAATTCGTCGAGAGGACAAAAGCCGCTGGGAACGCCGCGTGCCGGTAACCCCTGAAGATGTCAGGAAACTCAAAAAAGAGGAACACGGTATAGAGGTCTGGGTGCAGCCTTCTCCCCTCCGGGCCTTTTCTGAAGAAGAGTTCACCCAGGCGGGCGCTATCGTGCAAGAGGATCTCTCCCCCTGCCCCATCATCTTTGCCGTGAAAGAGATACCGCCGGACTTGTTCGAGGCGGGAAAGACCTATGTCTTTTTCGCTCACGTCATCAAGGGCCAGCCCTACAACATGCCCATGCTCAAGAAGATGTTGGAGTTGGGATGTAATCTCATTGATTACGAAAAAGTGACCGATCAGAAAGGCCGCCGCCTGATCTTCTTCGGGCGGCACGCTGGCATGGCCGGGATGATCGAGACCCTCTGGGCCCTGGGGAAGCGCCTGGACTGGGAAGGGATTCCCAACCCCTTCAGCCAGCTTGGCCACACTTACGAGTACAAAGACCTGGCGGAGGCCAAGGAAGTCATCTCCAAGTTGGGCGAGAAGATCGAGGGCGAGGGCCTCCCCGGGTCGGTGACCCCCTTGATCTGCGGCATTGCCGGGTATGGGAACGTCGCCCGTGGGGTCTGGGAGATCCTCGACCTGCTGCCCATCGAGGAGGTAGAGCCCAGGGAGGTCGCCTCTCTTGCTGAGGGCTCAGACTACGCCACGAACGTCATCTACAAGGCGGTGTTCAAAGAAGAACACACGGTGGAGCCCATCTCCCCTGGGGATCGCCCTTCGGCAGGCTCAGGACACCGCTTCGAGTTGCAGGATTTCTACGATCACCCCGAAAAGTATCGGGGCAAGTTCGAGAGCTATGTGCCCTACCTGACCCTGATCGTGAACTGCATCTACTGGGAGGAGAAGTACCCTAGGCTTGTCACCAAAGAGTATCTCAAGCAACTGTACGGCGCGGGCAAACCCCGTCTGCGGGTCATCGGTGACATCAGTTGCGACATCGAGGGGGCCATCGAATGTACCGTCCGCTCCACCGAACCGGATGAGCCCGTCTTTGTCTACAACCCCTTCACCGGCGAGACGACCGACCCTTCGACAAGCTCAGGACACCGCGGCTACGAAGGAGAAGGGCCGGTGGTGATGGCAGTGGACATCCTGCCCAGCGAGTTGCCCCGCGACGCCTCGGTGGATTTCAGCGGGGTGCTCAGAGAATTCATCCCGGCCATTGCCAAGGCCGACTTCTCCGTGCCCTTCGAGCAATTGGACCTTCCGCCGGAGATCAAAAGGGCGGTCATCGCCTGTCACGGCGAGCTTACGCCGGATTACCGGTACATTAAGCAATTCCTTTAGCAATAATCTTGCGTGAGTGGTGAGCCGAAAAGGCCAAGAAGTCGCTAAACTGAACACAGGCATTGGCTGTCATGCCCTGTGCCTCCCTCATCTATTGCAAGAACGAGATGACACAGATGGCATTGAGTGAAAGAGACATTACGAAATTCCGGCATCGTCCTGTCATCAGGTCTATACTTATTGTCGTTCTTCTCCTTCTGGCTCTATCGGCTATTCCTCTCATAATGTGTTGCTGGTCTCTTCTGAGCTTTCTATTTGCTGATTATCCTCCTGAGGTTCACCCAGCGGCAACGGTGATCACTAGCCAGAACGATGAAACTGCGCACTGCAATGTGACAACATACAGAGTGAACGCACCCTACACGGATGTGGTCGACTATTATTTGACAGTTCTTACCCCCGAGCCACACGTATATTTGTATGAGACGACGGACGAAACCTTGATAGAGGTTATAGAATGCTTTGATTGCTTTGGGACGTTTATCAAAAATATCTATCTGTTTCGACCTATAGATAGTACCACAACCAGTCTTGAGACTCGAACGTGCGAATGACCTTGATTGTGTCAGCGGATGGCGTGGCAAACACCCTCCACGGAACACCAGGCGGCATTGGAGGGCATACTCATGGAAACCCAACTGCTCAGGAAAAGAGTCAAGGCACTTCTTTGGTTCTTCGTCGTGGCGCTGGTCTTGAGCGGATCTACGTAAGGAAAAAAACGGCAATGGTTAAAACGGCAGCCCAGGTGACAGACAAAGAGATGGCCGTTTACCGGGCTACGGCCCGGCAACGGGAAGAGCAGGAACGCCAGGCGCAGGCACAGCGAGCCCAGCGCGCCTGGATGCTGGTTCAGCAGGCGGCTGCATTGCTCAAGGAGCGGTTCGATGCCAGGCGTGTGGTTCTTTTCGGGTCCCTGGCACGAAGTGATTTCTTCCACCGGCGTTCAGACGTGGACCTGGCCGTTGAGGGGATAAGAAGCCAGGATTTCTGGCGGGCGTGGAGCGCGTTGGATACGCTTGGTTGTGAATTTGAGATAGACCTGGTGGACGTTGAGACTGCTTCACCTTCGTTGCGCCTGGAGATTGAACGAGAGGGGGTAGAACTATGATAGCCCGTTGGAAAGCCTTGGCTCTGCTCGTAGGAATTGAAGGGAAAAATTCTGCCCAATGATGGTGGGATCACCGATCAACAACACCGGAGTATAGGAATGATAGGAAAAGTGATCAAACAACGATATCGCATTTACGACGAAATCGGTCAGGGCTCCGTGGCGGCGGTCTACCTGGCCAATTTGCGGCGCGCTTTGAGCGGGAGGCCAAAGCCATCGCCAAAATGGATGGGCTTTTGTGTAGCCCTCTTTCGCCCTAGCTTACTGAGTCTCCTCTTCCGGGGCAATCGGCTTGATGCCGTCGTAGATTTGTCTACCGCTCAGCGTGCGCAGGATGATCTCGGGCGTTTGCTTGCCCAGGATGCGATGCAACTCGACCGGGGACAGAGGGGTGTTCCCATTGGCCAGGAAAAGGCGGAAAACTGAAGTAGTCAGGGTGGTCTTGTCAGTGATGTAGTCAGGCAGGTGACCGCAATGGGTGCGCAGGCATTGCCAGAGTCCGTCAACTTTTGTCACCTCGGCTGTCTCTGGATCGATCCAGTCAACCTCTTCTGCCTCCAGGTGATTGGCGTAGATTGCCTGACATTTGGGGCAGAGGTGGCTCTGCAAGTGGACGCGAAAATCCCGGCCCTTCTTACGCCACCACTCAAAGTCAATATGGAATTTGGTGTTGATGTCGGGTTTGATCCATTTGCCCATTGGATTTGATCTGTTCAAAGGGAAGCGACAATGTTGCGCCACAGGAAGCTAACGCTTGGCTCTATAGGCTTCGTCCCTTACGCTGTCATCGTCCAGTAGCCACTGCCTACAGAATTAAAGCTGTCCTGGGTGCACAGTTCGGCGAAGATAGGCCCCGGCGGGCAGCGCCTGACCACGTTGACGGCACTGTAGAGGGTCTTGGCGTGCACTGTGCCTTGTGGACTGAGCTTGGCCAGTTCAGGGAAGATCTCACGAATGACCTCGAAAATCGGTTTCTCCGTTTCCTCGGCCGCTACCCAAAAGCTGTCTACCTGGACCGGTTTATCTTCGCCCACGATCATCAACTCATCGTACTGACAGCCAATAGGCCGCTTTTGCATTTCGAAAGTCAATTTGCCTTCTGTAACTTTGGCTGCCCGTATCCACTCTCGCTTCATGCGCCGTGGTTCGTAATCTACGATGAAAGTGAGTGGATCTTTCGTCTGTTCTATCTTTATATAGGCGCCGACGGGTATGTTGTGCTCTTCGTACCACTTGTCTAAGCCATAGACATATTTGTGTTGGTGGACAACCCAGCAGGTCATCTTCTGACCACTGCGACCATCCATGATGGTGATTCTGGTACGCCGGGTGCTACTTTGCGGAAAGAGAGCGGCAAGCCTCGGGGTCAGAGGTATGGTACCCACACGATAGTGAGGATATGTTAAGACAAAGGTAGCTGTATAGACAGAGTTTTGGAGGTATAGGCCGAAAACGGCTGGATCCGTGGCTTCATCCTCTATCTCTCGTTCCAGTTCCAGTAGCTCATCGGAGATCTTCTCTCGGCTATAAGGCTGCGGCGAGTACTGCAAGCGTCGGGGCGGGTGGATGACCTCGGGTGGCTCCAGACGACGGAGAAACCACAGGATGTTATCGTCGGTCCCTACATCGTCAAAGCGGTTATCGCCTCTCAAAGCGTAGTTTAAAGAGAAAAGCTGGGCAAGGTAGTCGAGGTCGGTGGGGAGCTCCAGCACCTTCAGCAGTTCCTCGGGGGACAGAGGAGCGCCTTTGACATCAAGGGCAGCCTCGGCGATGTTGAGATGCCCCACATGGATGTCAGCCACGAGTCCTTTCAGGAACCACTCATCTCCAAAGTTCACAAACTCCCAACTGGTGCCAGCTTGTAAACGCCCTTTCAGCTTTGGCCTGACCTGTGAGCCATAGGCAGCATAGAGTTCGCCTGGAGACAGCCCGCCTGCGAGCAGTTCGCTGCCATTTCCCTCAGCGTTCAATTTGTGGGGATGGTTCAGTTCAACCGCGAACTCTCTTGTTCCTTCCTCGCTCTCTAAACGCACTTGGATGACCTTGAAGGGGTCGTATTGGGGGTTGTAACCTGGCCGTACTCCCGTGACAGTCGCCAGGGCGTAGCCCAGAGCCGGGAAGACAATTTGCTGGCCGACTTCATAGCTGTCCTTGGGACGATAGGGCTCTCCCTTCTCCAATTCGGCTTTGATAGTGGCTTCCTCGCTCCGACATCGCCATTCCATCAAGGCCAGGGCCAACTGGTCGACGGTCTGAGGCAGACCGTTTTCAAGGACCAGATCATAAAGATGTTCAAGGTCCTGGTCATCAATGACCAGATCCTCTTGCCAATACTCCGCCGTCTGGGTCTTCAATTGAATCATTAAGGGTGGGGTCTCCTAATGTGTTTCGCTATGATAAAGAAGTATGCCTGTCTGGCAGACTATGCTGGAATTATACCAGGTTTCAGCCATCTTGACAAACTATAGGGTAGGGCGTGACGCATCTGGGACACATGCAGGCAATAACACCCTGGCTCCCTTTCAATCGGCGCAGATTCGCACATGGGCATCATCGCTCGCTGAAGAAGAACCCTTGTCATTGTTTTACATTTCCACGCAGTGCCGCGATAATCCGACGGTCAGCGGCGGGGAAGGCGAAACCGTCCAGTTCGTCGGGCCGCACCCAACGCCAATCGGCACATCCCAGGGCCTGCGGCTCGCCGGACAGGTAGCGGCAACGGAAGACGTGGATGGTGACGCGGAAATGGGTGTAAGCGTGGCGGACAGCCATCATGAGGGCGCCGACAGCGATCTCGATGCCCAGTTCCTCCCGCACCTCGCGGACGAGACACTCCTCCAGCGTCTCCCCGCTCTCTCGTGTGCCGCCCGGGAACTCCCACAGGCCGCCCAGCAGGTCGTCGGTATGGCGCTTTGAGATCAGCAATTGATCGCCTCGCCAGATGACCCCAGCGGCGACGTCGTAGTGAGGCAGGGGCTGCCGTTGGACGCGAGGCGGGTATCCCTCTGGATCGCCGCCCTGATACCCCTGGCACCCTTCGCTCAGGGGGCAGTCCGTGCAGCGGGGATCGCGGGGAGTGCAGACCGTGGCCCCCAAATCCATCAGCGCCTCGTTGAAGGGGCCTGCCTGGCCCGGAGGCAACAGCGCCTCGGCCAGATTCCAGAGCTTCCGGCGGGTGGCAGCCGAGCGGGGGTCGCTATCAATGGTGAAGAGGCGAGAGAGCACCCGGCGGACGTTGCCATCCAACACGGCCGCGTCCTGCCCGAAGGCCAGGCTGAGGATGGCTCCCACGGTATAGAGGCCAATGCCGGGCAGGGCGAGAAGGGCATCCCGATCGGCAGGCAACTGGCCACCGTGGTGTTCCATCACCCGCCGCGCCGCCCGGTGCAGGTTGCGCGCCCGGGCGTAGTAGCCTAGCCCCTCCCACACCTTCAACACCTCGTCGAGGTCGGCCTTGGCCAGAGAACTCAGGGTGGGGAATTGGGAGAGGAAATGACGGTAGTAGGGGATGACTGTGTCCACCTGGGTTTGCTGGAGCATCACCTCCGAGACCCACACACGGTACGGGTCGCGCTCATCGCGCCAGGGGAGATCGCGGCGATGGGCATGGGACCAGGCCAGAAGACGGTCCCGAATCCGATGGCCAAGGGGTTCGGATACACTGATCATGTCCACTCAATCTGACGTGATCAATAGGGTATAGTTTACAACGCAGGAGCCGCGTTGGCCGATGCCTGACGTTTGGTGACTTGTCTCGCCAAGATAGACCCCAGTGAACCCCGGAGAGTAGGACATATGGGAAAAGCATATGGTATCGTTGTTGCCAATGGCAAACTCGCGGATGTCCACAATCACTTCTAGTGGTGTGGTCCAGTCCAGGTTGAGGGTGATCTCGGGTGCCGACATTCTGTACTGGCTTATCACTCCCATGTCTGTAAAGATCATTTCGTTGCGGGCTATCAGATCGCCCAGGTATGTAAGGTTGTAAACATGGCCCTCTTCTGCCCAGAACATATTGGCGTCGTCGAAATAAGGGAGAGCCAGGCCGAGGTGCTGGTCGTTGACGATCAGATAGCCGTATACCGCAGCACTGTCATCCTCCAGCCAGGGGAACTCGATGGTGTCAAAGCGCACGGTGACAGTCGCCTCGCAAGGAGGGCCGTGACGTGGGAATGGAGCGCTGGCAGGAGAGTTGTAGCACACGTTCGACGCGCATGGCTCGTCCCTACATCCAGCCACCACACTCAAGTCACATCCCCCGCAGTCGGGAAAGGCTAGGAACTCGTTTATTTCACTACTATACCTGTTAGGCCCCTCACGGCCCACTTCAAGAGAGCTGACCCATTCGATTCTTTCTCCATTGCACAATATCCAAAAACCTTGTACCCGGCTCACGTCGCCATCCCACGACCATTCCAGCGTCGGATGGCTACCCAGCCACCCACCTCCCAGGTCATAGGGCGTAGGGAGACGACTGCCGCAGCTTGGGTCGGGAAAGTCCTGGCTGATCATACCGGCTCCAGTGACAGGGTTGATGCGATAATGCACTTGGAATCCTCCCCCCTCGCCATACAGGTCTCGGCCGTCCCATTCCTCAGGGGGATGATTGCCCCAGAACTCGCCCAGCTCTGCGTGCTGGTCCCCCGTCCAGGCATAGCACTGGACCCAAACTTCCAGAGGTTGGTCGGCAGGTACGGTGAGGATGCGACTGTTCTCGCCAGCCAGGTACTGGTCAATGTTCCACTGAGTCAGAGTATCCTCCACCAACTCGAGGAACTCGCCATCGTTGGGCGGGAACCTCTCCTCAGGGAGGTCATCCAACGCGGCGTAGCAATACACTTTGTCGTATTCCGCCCACACCACCATATCTAGGGCCTCGACCTCTAGAACCATGAGGTTGGATTCTGCCAGGTGAGCCAGAGCCGGGCAATCATCAGCCGTAACCTGTTCCCGAACAATCTCGCTGACCCCCTCACCGAACTCGTTGCTGGCCTGCACCTTGTAGTAGTACTCGCCCGCGTGGGGCACACGATCTCTGTACTCGTGACACCGATCACGCGGCGGATTGACAAACTCGGCGATCTCCTCAAAATCCCCTCCCGTTGTGGTGTCCCAGCGATACAGGTAGAACGCCAACTCGTTGGAGGAGCCAGGGCACCAGGTAAGGACAATCTCACACCCCTCGTGACGCACGTCCTCGATCACGGGCGCAAGAGGGGGGTCCTCGGAGCCTGGCCAGTAGACCTGAGGTGCAGACGCTTCATCCTCCGCCCTACTCCGGTTAGCACGGGCAAGCCTAATCCGCCGGCTCAGCCTGATGAGGTCGCCCAAGGGATTTTTTGGAATTGGCTGAACGGGTTCAACCGGCCGTTCCCCTTCGATAGTGAATGGCACGACGATTCCCTCCGTGGCGAGTCCTGCCGCATTGTCTTCGCTGTAGAAGACAAGCGCAGCCTCGCACGTGGTGCCAGCAATTATGGGACCTATCTCGATAGCCAAGTAAGCAAGACCACCAGGGTGCAAAAGGGGACCATGAGGTGGTCGGTTGCTAGGCCGTGAGAGGAAGGGTTGATCGTCTTGTACCTCAAAGCGCCCTGCCCCGCAGTTGACGATCGCGTGCACGCTTTCGAACGTTACGTTGCCGGCGTTTTCAACCGAGAGAATGGCCCAGGCTTTGTCTTGATAATCATAGTAGACCAGGTGGGCAGCTATTTGCCGTTCTCGTGCTACGGCGACGGTGGCATAAGCCATGTTGTCGCCCTCGTCGGGCTCATCATAGGCGCTCCGGGCATCAGCCAGAGCGTACCCCCTGTACCTGCCCTCCGCTTCGTAGGCATAGGCCATTTCGCACACTATGTCGTCCCCTGGCGCCAAGTAGTCAATAGGCGTCTCGTCGTGGATCCACCCCTCGCCGGTGCCAGGGTCCCAAGCCCAATGAAGGCCCTCCGCTGGCGTGCCCCCTGCATTCATGATGGTCACACCGACAACTATCTCCTCACCAGGCAACGGATTCAAGTTGCTCAGCGTGAGGTTGGTGATGATCAGGTCAGCGGGCTCTCCTTGCGGCGCGAATTGATCTGGAGGCTCTGGGATCACTACAGAAGGCTCTAGAGGCCCCGCCTCTTGCTCCTCCCCCTCCTCTCTTTCAGCCCAGTTCAGGTCGAAGGGCACGGCCACAACCTGACCTCCTTCCAAAGGCTGACCAGGTTCCAAGCTAGGGTTCATCGCCACGATGTCTCCCTCAGATACACCATGCTTCTGGGAGATGTCTCCCAATGTCTCCCCCTCGAAAGACACGTATGCCACAGAGGTCAGATCATCCAGGTACACCTCCTCACCCCTGGGACCAACCGCGACCAGGTCCTCCACCGCCTCAACGACGATGATCTCCTCACTCGCAGCCCCTTTGCCGTTCAACGCTCTGACCATCACGGTGTGGGGTCCTGGCGAGGCAGGCTGCCAGCTCTGAGTGGCAACAAAGTGGGAAGTGCCTTCAGGCTCTTGGCTGCCATCCACCCATTGCAGTTGACCATCCACCCACCACTCCACCTGAGTGACCAGGTTGGTGGTGTCCTTGGCCTCCGACTGCAAGATCACCGCCCGTTCTGTCGGTACCCGGTCACCGTTGTGGAGGTTGGTGATCCTGACGGCAGGGCCACTGCCCGGCGTGTGTTTGGCTCGCCCCCCAAACCAGACCAGACTTAGAAGCAGCCCGACAGAGGCCAGGATGCCCAGCAAGATGAGTGGAATGAACCACCATGCTCTCGCCTTTGCCCTTTTTGCTGGCAGGACATGTTCCGGCGGGGAGGGAGGGGGAGCAGCGACGGCAGCTTCCATGCCAAAGAGGACGCCGGGACCCAGGCCCACCTGGCTCCCCGGCCCCAGGATCACCGACCCAGTGAGGCGCTGGCCGTTGACAAAGGTGCCATTGCGCGAGCCCAGATCCTCCAGTACCCAGTCGTCCCCACGGCGGGTCAGGCGGGCGTGGTGGCGGGACACCCCGGCGTCGTCAACGACGATGTCGTTGTCCGTGGCCCGGCCGATGGTCAGGACGGCTTTGTGCAGAGAGAAGACCTGATTAGGTCGAGGCCCCCGGCGCATGACCAGGGAGGGTGGAGTTGGCGGTTGGTAAGACATAATAGCCTCCTCGTCCTAGCTCTTACTACTCAAGAACAGAGTGGGGCATCTGTTCTACGGGCTGCATTGTTTAACGTTTATCTTCCCATGCGGCGAATCAGACTGATTTCCCAGGTTGTCCTTGGCCTGGATGGTATACTCAACGGCGCTCGGCACCGCAGGGCCAGCCAAGGTGACCTCGTACCGGTCGCCGCCAACAGCGTTCATAGGCTTTGCATCCCAATCGCCACCGCCGACCCGATAGCGCAGTCTGACTCGATCCACTCCCGATGGGTCGGTGATCCGAGCGCTGATGGTCACCTCCACCGGCTTACATCCGCCGGGGTAAGAGGTATATATGGGATCGCCCGATTCATGAAAGTCAGTGATCTCAGGGCCGGCCGTGTCCGCCGGTCCAGGCGCTGGTGCAGGTGGCGGTGCTTCTTCGCAGGTGCCAGAGACATGGATGGTAACGCTACGATATTCGTGCTGGCCATTGGTCAAGGTCGCATCCAGGTTGTGGGTCTCGTCCTGGCAAAGGCAGAGTTGTTTGCTGCCGCGACCGGCCACACCAGCACCGTCCACATGGACTGCTTGCACGCCCTCCACGTCCCAGTGCAGCGTCGTACACTGGCCAGCGTTGACGTGATCGCTATCCACCCAGAAATTGATCTGGGCCCCAAGTACAGGGATAGGTGTCGGAGTAGGCGTCCGAGTCGGTGAGCCTGGCACTATAATCACTACCTGGACGGCCGTCCCGAAAGGTTGGCCACTAGAATCTGTCATACGCCATTGGCCGGTATAAGTACCGGGAGCGGAGGGAGCATTCATAGTCACGCCGATGTCCGCCGTGCCGTCGGGCGGGGTGGTGGGGACGGCTACCGCTGCCGGGGCGCCCATCGAGTCGCCCGAGATAAAGACCAACTGATAGCCAGGCTTCCAAGCGCAATTACCGGTATTGCGCAGGCACCAGACTTTGTCAAAGCTTTGGCCGGGAGCCATCTGGGTGTCGTCAGGCATGGTGACATCGCTTACAAAGGCAGCGTCGAGCACACAGGCCGTTGGTTCCGGTGCAGCAGTGGGCGTCGAGGTGGGAGGCCCTGCGGGCGTGGGAGAGACCTTGGCGGGTTCTGCAGAAGTCGGGGTGATCTCCCCACTTGCGATCACTTTGGGGGTAACAGCAGGAGCTCCGACAGTCACCCGCACGGTGGCTGGGTTGCTGGCCGTGCGGCCCTCGGTGTAGGCGATGACCTGCAAGGTGTATCGACCCTCTGCCGGAGGAACCCAGGTCTGTACGATGGAGACCATAGATGCACCGGGGTCGGGGCTGGGATCCTTACGATACACCTGCCCGTTCACCAGCAACACGATCTCTTGGATGCCGGTTTCGCATGAGGAGTGGGACATGACATTTACTGTGCCCAACTCATGCTGGCTGTCATTCAAAGGAGCGTCGATCCACACCCGGGGGCTGGTTCTCTCGCTGTCACAAGCGCACAGAAGGGCAACAGCTGAAAGTAGGATGCTCAACCAACCGAACCTTGCCCATTGATGTTTACTCATATTGCCTCCCTGCGTTCGTAGTGCTGAGAGGAAAGCGCCGCCGTGGAGCAGGCGGTGCTAGTGTTCTTTCACATGACAGATCTTTTCCGCCTCGCTGCTGTGCGTCGAGCTAAAACGCGGCACTAAAAGAGCAAAACCCCCTCGACAAGCTCAGAGCACTGCCTGCGGGCTCAAATTCAGCCCCCGTAGGGGGTTTTGCCTTCTCAATCCGATGCTTTAGCGCTGGATGGAACACTCCACTTCAACCGCCAGCCTAATTGCCATGCCGGAACACACCCTCGGTATGGGGCCCTATGGTCGAACCTGGAGGGTCAGGCCCTCCTCATTGTTCGTGTTGTCTTCCGGGATGGTGTTTCCATAGTTGGCAATTGCCCTTGTGCCATAGTTCTTTGGCTCCGATGGCGCAACCAAGGACGAGCAGTCACACCGATGGGATCCCCCTGGGCCCACCTGCGGCACAGCACAATCGCAGCTCAAGCCGGTGCCTGCCATCTCCCAGCGGGCTGTGGAAGGCCCCGCCGGGGCATTGCCATCATTTTGGACCCTAAAACTCACAGCGAATGCCTGTCCAGGCTGCACCGTGTTACTCGGGACGATCATCAGGTCTCGAATGACCAGGTCCGGCTGGCCGGCTGGCTCCGCCCCTGCGACGGTGATAGGTTGTTCCAAGATGTTATTGCCTTCGTTGTCACCCTCTGATACCTGATTGAGACTGTCCACAATGGCCCGCATGGTGAATGTACCCGTGTTACTGTAAGTGTAAGGGCAATTCCGGGAATCGCTCGCCGCAGGCTGGAGGGACCCCACGTCCCAGTCACACCAGACGTTGGGTGCCGGTGGCTCTCCCGACTGCCACTGCACCTGGAAGGGGCCGGATTCACCATTGCCCTGGTTTCTGAACCATAAGGTCACCACAGCGGGATCTCCTCCTGTGGGCGACGGTGGATTGACTTCTATCCGGTCAATGACCAGGTCCGGCTGCTGTTGCTGTTGTCCTCCGCCAGTTTCGATGTGGACCGTGCCGCGAGCCTCGTTGTTTCCTTTAGGGTCATTCTGGATTTCGTTGTCTTCGTCCACGACGGCGCGCCAGTGCATTTCACCATGCCCCGCGTAGGGGTAAGGAGGGCAGGTCAGAATCTGGCCCACGCTCGCGTCAAGTCCCATGACGTCTATGCTGCAGCCTACCTCGCCTGACGCTTGATGCGGATACCAGCGCACGGTGAACGCGCCAGCCGGGCCATTTCCGATGTTTGTAACTTCAATCTGAATCGCCACTGTCCCCGGTTCCGTCGGCGCAGGAACCCAAACCGACACCTCCCCAATCTCCAGGTCCGGCTGACCGACTTCACCACCCGCCTCAAAGGTGATGGTTTCCTCCACGCTCCCTACATCGTTCTCGGCCCGCAGGGTGTAGACGTAAATGCCAGTCTCCTCCGGGCAGACTTCCCTTGAATCCGGAGAGGCCACCCCCTCGTTACTCAGATAGGCGACCGAGGCATCGTGCAGGTCCCAGTGCAGATAGTAACACCCCGCCCTTTCGGATGGCTCGGAGCGGAAGTAGTCTATCACCGGTAGGCCAGCGGCCGGCGGCGGTGGAGGCGGTGGAGGAGCCCCTTCGTCCGGTAGTGGAACCTCCTCCAACGGCAGTCCCCCCTCCTCCGGCAGCGGAGCCGCAGGGGGGGGCACAGTCGGCGGCAAAGCCATAGGCGCGGCGGTCGGCAAAGCCGTCATCAGCCTGGTCACCAGCACGTCGTCCACAGCAGCCTGGTAGCCCTCCAAGGTCGACACACCAACGGTACCCTGGAGCAGAGGGCTCGGATCGGTGTAATCCAACTGCAGCACCCGGTCCACGTAAACCTGCAAGTGCCCCCCGTAGCTGGCCACGGCCACCTGATGCCAGGCGTTAAAGCTGGGGGCGGCGGTCTGGGTTAACGTTGTATAGTTATCCCTGGGGTACTCTTTGCTCAGATACAGGCCGTCCTCACGGAAGTGGAGCAGATAGCGCCCCTCTCCCGTCATACGGTAGCTGAGAATGGCACCGCCAGCGGTCACTCTGACCGCAGCCTGGAATTCATAGTCGCTCCAGTTCCCTCCCCCTGAAACCCAGGCCCCGCCCTGAGTCGAGGAACTGAAGTAGTAGACATCCCCTTCCTGCTGCACGTACCAACCGGTCGTAATCTGCCAGCCATCGGGTTGGCCGTCCTGGAAGTCATCCTGGAAGACGACCACCCCGTCGGCTCTCGGGGTGCTAACAGCCGGGGCAATGGCGGTGGCCCTCGCGGCCCGCCGCCTGGCACCGCAGCCAACCACCGAGCCTAAGACCAGCAAAACGAGCACAATAGACATTAGCTTTTTCAACGTTTGATCTCCTTGTTCAAGAGTTCTCTGGTTCTCTTCGAAAGTCTCCGGGAATGCAGAGGGTTGTCATTTACTTCCCCCTCCCCCACTGGGCACCTGGCACCCTCAGGCCTGATAGACGATCTCACCGCCGACCATGGTCATATCAACCTGCAAGCGTCTGAGAGCGGGGAGATACGTCTCCGGATTCAGAGGCTCCTTCGACAGGGCTTCCAAAGTGGTGTACGGGTCGTTGCGCCAGACCGCCAAGTCAGCCAGCTTGCCCGGCTCGATGGAGCCCTTGACGTCTTCCTCAAAGCCGGCATAGGCCGCGCCCATGGTGTGAGCGCGTAGCGCCTCCTGGATGGTCAGGCACTGTTCGGGCTCGTAGCTCCAGTCCGAAAAGGTAATGCGGGTCACTGCACCAAACAGCGTCACCAGGGGCGTGAGCCAGGGGGTGGTGGGAGCGTCGGAGCCCAGAGCCACGGGGACGCCGGCCTCCAGCCACTCGCGGGTGACGATCACCCGCCGCGCTCGCTCTTCACCAAACAGATCCGCATAATGGTCGCCGCCCAGCCGGATGAACTGTGGCTGAGTGCTGACCACCACTCCCAGGTCCTTGATACGCTGAGTAGCCTGCGGCGTGGTCAGAATGCAATGCTCGATGCGATGGCGCGGGTCAGGACGAGGATTGGCGTTCATGGCTTCCTCGAAGGCATCCAGCGTCAGGTCTACCGCCGCATCGCCACCGCAGTGGACGCAGATCTGCAAGCCAGTGTCGTGCAGGGCGCGCACAGCATCCTTAAAGTTCTGCGGGTCCCAGGTGGGCGTGTCCCAACGCACACCGTTGTGGGGCTCATGACAGTAAGCCATCTTGAGCTGGCCGTCGAGCAGGAACTTGAAGCCAGCGAAGCGCATGAAGCCATTCCCCTCGTAGTATTCGACCTCTTTCAGCGCCCGATCCAGGTCAGCGGGCCACTCCAGGGTGTAATGGACCTGGCCACGGATAAGCATCTTCCCTGCCCGGTCGGCATCGAAGTAAGCTCCGATGGTGTCCACGCCGCGCACGTTGTTGTCGTGGAAGGTGGTGACCCCGCCAGCGGCGAAGACGGGTTGGGCGTAGGCGATGTTGTCGCTGGCCATCTCTGGTGTGGGCAGGGGCATGTGCTGCCGCAGCACGTCCATGGCGCGGTGGTTGTAGAACACCCCGGTCGGCTCGCCGCTGGCGTCCCGCTCGATGACGCCGCCAACCGGGTCTGGCGTGTCGGCGGTGATGCCAGCGATCTGGAGCGCCAGGCTGTTGGCCGAACCGTAGTGTCCACCCTGCTGGATGACGAATACCGGATTCTTCGGCGAAATGGGGTCCAGGTCGTGTCGGTTGGGGAGCCTGTCGCCCACCACCAGGAAGTACCCCGTCACCCATTCCCCCTCGGGCTTTTGGGCAATGACCTCGGTCAGTTTGGCCCGCATGTCATCCATCGTTTTGACCTCGGGCGGCATCAGAGGCACGTAAAAGCTCTGCAGTAGTCCCAGCACCTGCAGGTGATTGTGGGGATCAACCAGGCCGGGGGTCACGGCTTTGCCGCCCAAGTCAATCACTTTGGTTTCCTCGCCGACCAGGGCGCGGATGGCCTCGCCGTTGCCCACCGCCTGGATGAGCCCATCTTTGACCGCCACCGCCTGGGCAATGGTGTCGGAGGGGTCCACGGTGATGACCTTGGCGTTAAGGAGAACCGTGTCGGCTGCTTGCTCCGGTGGAGCCACAGGAGTAACAGGGGCTACGGCGGGGGCAGACGTAGCCTCAGGCCCCACTGTAGGAGCAGACGTAGCCTCAGGCCCCACCGTGGGAGGCTTCGCTGGTGAAGTTGGCGTAAGGCGGGTCAGTTCCTGTCCTTGTCCGCAGGCCAACGCCGACCCGGCCAAAGCTCCGGCGGCCAAACCGGCCTTCTTCAGAAAATCTCTGCGGGTAATGTCTCTCTGATCATGGTTGTTGGGCATTTTGCTACCTCCATTTCTCTTGGCTTCTTTGATGAGTTTGACGGGCAGGCAAAGGGCGGCTGATAGGGGCCAATTGTATCTTATTTACCGAATTCTGTCAATAATCTAGTTCCACCCGTGATGCAGGGGGCAAGGCAAGACCTTGCGGTGGTCACGGCGTTTGTAAATCGGGCTAGGGAGGGGAGAATACAGGAAAGGGGCAGGGGAGATTCCACTGCCCCCATCGTGGTGGTGCCTCTAATAAGCCTCAGTAGATGATCTCTCCCGAGGGCCTTTCTTTTGTCAGGGGCAAGACCGGGGTCTCAGGCCAGAACTCGCGCCCTTTGGGAGAGCCCATCACCTTGGCTACGAAATCACCGTCTTCGTTGCGACGGCCCAGGGCGATGACCTTGTCGCCCACCTCGATGTCCTTGAGGGACGGATTCTCCACCCCAGAGATGCGAAAGCGAGTGTTCTCGTCGGTCAGGATGGTCTTCTCACCCCGGCGGGTCTTGACGGTCAGGGTCTTGCCCTCGATGGCCGTCACCTCGCCGCCGACCATATTCCGGCGAACGATCATTCTCCGGAGTGGCCGGGCGGGCGTCACGGCCACGATCTGAGCGGTGAAGGTGCCGTCGTCGTCTTTCTGCCCCAGGGCCGTGATGATGCAGCCGACCTTGATGTCGTCAAGGCCGGGCCCTTCGACGTTGGGAATGTGAAAGTAGGTTTCGGAAGTGGTGACCACCTCTTTCTCACTCTCGCGAGTGGTGATGACCAGTGTCTGGCCCTCCACGGCCGTCACTTTCCCGCGCACGGCGTGTTCGCGCAATTCCTCGGCGGAGGCCATAGCCACCAGCCTGGCCGCCAGGCTGTCATCCTCATCAGGTCTACCCCATGCTACGACTTGGTCACCAACCTGGACGTCGGTCAGGCTGGGGTTCTCCACATCGGGTGCCCAGAAGATGGCCTCGTCGGTGGTCACCTGCTTCTCGCCTTGCAGGGTATCGAGTATCAGAGTCGTCCCCTCGATAGCCGAAACCGCGCCCTGGGCAACGAACCGCCCCACCCGCTGACCGGGCATCACAAGGATCGCCCTGGCCACGAAGGCACCCGTGCTATCCGGCTCCCCTTTGGCCAAGATGTAGTCCCCCACTTTGACGTCAGCGATGGTGGGATTCTCGACGCCGCGGATGCGGAAGCGGGTCTCATCGCTGGTCGTCATCTGCCGCTCGCCATCAGGCGTCTTGACCATCAGCGTCGTGCCCTCCATGGACGTCACCTGGCCGCGCAGGAAGCGGCCTTGTTGGGGTTCAGCGGCCCAGGCCACAGACCCCAGGCTCAGCACCAACGCGGCGAGCACCAAACTCAATACAATGTTTTTCAGTTGCATGGTTCCATACCTCCTTGGTTGTTTGATCTCTTATGCTCGCCTTAATTATCGCCCTTCCATGTTAAGCGCGTATTACCAGTTTGTAAAAAATCTGTAAAATACAATGGAGCCAGGCCCTTGCATCACCTGGGCGGGAACTCGTATGATGTCGTCGAAAAGTCATTGACAAGTCTCCTGTTCTGTGTTATGATTCGTAACAAAGCCTCATGATTGTAGCTTTTGCATTTAGCCAGCATTTCGATCCAGAAGTCTTTTGACACTAAACCGCCCTCTTCATGAGGGCGTGCGCTATGGTCGATAAACCTGCAAAGCTCAGTATTGGCTTCCGAAACTGGCTTCAACACCGACAATAACGATTTGGAGGGTAGGAAGGGAGGTAATGGAATCAACGACATTTGTACCACTTTCGCCCAGACGCGGGGCGAATGCCCCATAACTTCCAATCACAAGTGAAAGGAGTCTGACAATGTCCATTTTCAGAAAGAGACTTCTCCTGTCGCTCTTCATGGTGATCGCTCTGACCCTGCCCCTCGTGCCAATGGCTTCAGCTCAGGGTCCAGTCAGCATCACTATCCTCCACACCAACGATGTCCACGGCAACCTGGAAGTGGACTACAATGGGAGGGGAGGGGCGGCGAACATCGCTGGCTACGTTGATGAGGTCAAGGCTGAGGTGGGAGCTGAGAACGTGGTCCTGTTGGATGCTGGCGACGCCATGCAGGGCCAGCCCATTTCCAATCTCCTTGAAGGTGCATCCACCATTGACATTTATAACATGATGGGCTACAAGGCCGCCGCCATCGGCAACCATGAGTTCGACTGGGGGCAGGATGTGCTGGCGGCCCGCGAGGTGCAGTCCAACTTTCCCTGGTTGGCAGCCAATATCGTGGTCGCGGGCACCAACGATCATCCTGCCTGGATCACGCCCTGGACTGTGGTGGAGGTCGCGGGGGTAAAGTTGGGGATCATTGGTCTGGGCTACACGGAGACCCCCAGCATCACTCGCAAAGGGCTCACCGATGGTCTAGAGTTCCAGGATCCAGTGGCCGCTGTGTCACGCTACTACGATGAGGTCGAGGCCCAGTCCGATGCCCTCATTCTCCTTGTCCACATCGGCTGGGAGGATCGGGGTGAGCACAAGGGTGGCGAGACCATCGCCACGGAGCTGGCCGTGGCGGGCAAACCGGTGGATCTGATTATCGGTGGCCACAGTCACGAGGAAGCCGAGGCACCTCACATGGCCGGTGATACGCCCTACGTCATCGCCTACAATTACGGCCGTTGGGTGGGGCGGGCTGACGTCACCGTTGACCCTGCGGCCCAAAAGCTGACCCTGGTCAACTGGGAGGGCCACGCCATCAACGAGGGCGAGGTGACGCCCAACGCCGACGTTGCGGCCAAGGTAGCTGGGTATAAGGCGCAGATGGACCCCCTGACCAGCAAAGTGGTAGGCACCACCAGCGTCAGTCTGGTGCGCGACTACAACGCCGAGTCGAATATGGGGAATATCGTCGCCGATGCCATGCGCGACTACGCCAAGGTCGACATCGCCTTCACCAACCCTGGCGGGCTCCGGGAAGACATCTTGCTGGCTGAAGGAGAGACCGAGCACAAAGTCACCTGGGGCGAGACCTACGCCGTGATGCCGTTCGCCAATACCCTTTACAACATGGACCTGACGGGTGCCCAAATCATGGAGCTTTTGAACCAGAGCGCTACCCTGCACAAGGGTATCATACAGTCCTCGGGCATCACCTGGTCCTACTATAATGATTGCGACTGCAATGAGCCCACAGCGTGGGGAGCCCTGGACGTGAAAGTGGGCGGCGAGCCGCTGCAGATCGACAAGGTCTACCGGGTGACCACCAACGATTTCCTGGCTGGCGGCCAGGACGAATGGACTACCTTTGCCGACGGCACCAATCGCGAAAATACCTACGTGGACATACAAGAGGTATTCAACGATTACATTGGCGCTCATTCGCCCATCGCCCCGGCAGTGGAAGGCCGCATCACCCAGGTGGAGGTGCCGGCCGAGCTCCCGGCTACAGGCGTCGAACTACCCACGGAACAGATGGCCGGTGTGATCATCCTGCTAGGCGCCACCCTCATCGTCGTCGGGATCTACGTCAGGCGACGGGCGCAAAACGAAATCGTGAGCCGCTACCGGGCTTAAAACTCGAATCCAATGGAAAGGGCGAGGACTTTTGTCCTCGCCCTTTCCGCGTGATGTTCCGTTGCGAGCACGTCTCCGTGACCTGACACACTACTCTACCTTGATCTTCTTGGTCGTCTTCTTCTTCGGCATTTCCTCAGTTCGTTCAATGGCGGCGTCAATCAGGCTGCGCACGGCCAGGAGCATTTCCTTACGGGCTGTCCTGAGATGGGCCCGGAACTCCTCAGGCAAGAATTCCCTGCCCGTGCCCTTTCGGAAACCTGCCCTGAAAGCCCTTATGCCCTCAGCCAGCCAGTCCTCGAAGACGAACTCTTTTGCCTCCTCGTTCACCATCTCCCTCACCACCTTTCTAGACCTGACTACTGTTTGATCGAATCCAAGAGAACTCAGGCCCCCCCACTTGCTTAGCTGGGTTTCTCCGCAATGCAGATGATGGACGTGCCGATTGGTAGGTTCAGCCAGCGCAGGATTTGGGCCTCCACCCAGCCCACCACCGACAGGATGGCGTTCAGCAAAGGCGGGGCTGGTTCCATCTCCACCTGATACTCGTCTTCGTCCAGGTGATGGGAGGCCAGCCGGGGCTCTCGCTCTGTGCTCCGCCGGGCCAGGATCAGGGCAGCCGCCAGGGGGAAAACCAGGAAATTGTTGTAGGTCATACGCCTAACTTGGAAACCAACCTGCTGGAGCTTGGCCCGCAAGTCCCCCGCTGTGTAACGGCGCACATGGGCGTTGATGACGTCGTTGTTGCTCCACAACCACGTGAAGGCTGGCACGGTAAGGACGATGTGCCCACCCGGATTAAGCAAGCGGTAGCATTCCTGCAGGATGGCTGTGTCATCTTCATTGTGCTCGATGAGGTCCAGGGCGGTCACCAGGTCGAAGCTGCCTGCCTCGAAGGGCAGAGGCCGGGTGGCATCACCTTGCTCGACATGGTAGCCCCGCTGCCGGGCCACGGCGATGGGACGTGGGTCAATTTCCACCCCTTTCACCTGGCCGTAGCAGCTCAGGTGATGGATCATGTTCCCTGCCCCGCAGCCCACGTCCAGCACCCGCAGGTCGTGGCCTGGCACCACCCGATCCAGCATCCCCAGCAGAGCCCAGGTGCGGCTGGCGAACCACCAATGCTTGTCTTCTTCAATTTGCTGCGGTGTCAGCGCCCTGACCGCCTCACTCATAATGATCGCTTACCCTCCTCTATCTATTCTACACCAATCGGCGCCAAAAGTAAACTCCGGGCGGGTTCAGATTTCGGATGCGTCAGTTTTCAGAACCACGTGCGAAAGGGGGAACAATGTGGTATAATGTGATATAATTGAGAGTAGACAGGAAAAAACCTTGCGAGGTGAGCGATGAATGAAGAGAGCGAGGGACTGTACAAGGAAGCCCAGCGTCGGCTGCGAGAAGTCACAACTCTGTATGAGGCCAGCCAGGCCTGCCTCTCCATCTCCGATCAGAAAGGCTTGCTGACGGCTATCATCGAAGCGGCAGCCCGGGCCACGGACGCCGCCCTGGGCAGCGTGATGCTGATAGATGAGGAGAAAGGCGAGTACGTTTTCGGAGCCCACTATGGCCTGTCCCAGGAAACCATCGCCGCTATCGAGGCCGAGTTGCACATTCCCTTGGGGGAGGGTCTCGTCGGGAGCGTGGTCACCGCGGGCCAGCCGGTGGTGGTGGCCGACGTAACCACCGACCCGCGCTGGATCCCTACCGAGACGAAGGAACCCATGCGCTCCTTCCTGGGGGTGCCGCTGGTAGGCAGGGCCGGGCGGCCGCTGGGAGCTCTCAGCCTGTCCCACCCAGAAGTGGGCGCTTTTGATGAGGACCATGCCAGACTGCTCTCCACTTTTGCTAACCAGGCAGCCATGGCCATCGAGAACGCCCGGCTGTACGAGCAGGCGCAGCAAGAAATCACCGAGCGCAAGCGGGCGATAGAGACGTTCAGAGAAAGTGAGGAACGTTATCGGCGTCTGGTCGAACTTTCTTTCGACGCAATCGCCATCCACAGAGAAGGAAGAGTTGTCTACATAAATGCCACCGGAGCAGAACTTTTTGGCGCATCCAGTCCAGAGGAACTCGTTGCTAAACCGATACTGGATTTTGTCCATCCAGACTATTTGGAGATTGCAGAGGCGCGAGTGCTGCAGGTAACAGAAGGAAGGGCAGTGTCTCTGATTGAAGAAAAGCTCATCCGGCTCGATGGGACAAGTGTGGATGCGGAAGTAGTGGGAATACCTATCACCTATCAAGGTCAGCCAGCGGTGCAAGTTGTCGTCCGCGACATCACCGAGCGCAAGCGGGCGGAGGAGGAGCTCCGGTGGCTGAAGGAGTTCAACGAGGGTATAGTCCAGAGCATGACCGAGGGCATTATCGTGGACGACGCTGAAGGGTGCATGACCTTCGTCAACCCGGCTGCGGCGGCTTTGCTGGGGTACTCGCCCGCACAGTTGCTCGGTCAGCATTGGAAGGCCATCGTCCCACCTGATCAGTGGGCCATCGTCCAGGCGGCCGACGAACGGCGCGCGCGGGGTGAAGCCGACCGCTATGAGCTTCAACTCATCCACAGGGATGGCACACGGGTTCCCGTCCTGGTCAGCGGCAGCCCCCGGTTTGAGGAAGGTCGCTTCGCTGGTACCCTGGCCGTCTTCACCGACATCACCGAGCGCAAGCGGGCGGAGGAGGATCTGCGGGAGAGTGAGAAGCGCCTAGATACCATATTGAATTCTGTACAGGCCGGAATTGTGGTTATAGATGCGGAAACACGCGTGATCGTTGATGCCAATCCCGTTGCTATCGAAATGATTGGCATGCCCAAAGAACAGGTCGTCGGTCACGTGTGTCACCAGTTTATCTGTCCGGCTGAGAAGGACAGGTGTCCAATCACCGACCTCGGACAGAGTGTGGACAGATCAGAGCGCGTGCTCCTGAACGCCAGCGGGCAAAGCATTCCAATTCTCAAGTCTGTGATTCCCACAATTCTAGGTAGGCGCAGGCACCTTATCGAAAGCTTCCTCGACATCACCGAACGCAAGCGGGCGGAGGAGGCCCTGCGGGAATCAGAAGCGAAGTATTCGGCCTTGGTAGAGCAGGCATTGGATGGGGTGGTTATTGTGCAAGACGGGGTTTGCAGGTTCGCTAACAGGGCTATGGCAGAGAGTTCTGGCTATGCAGTCGAAGAAATAGTAGGCATACCCTTTTTAGAGAGGGTGGCACCTGAATCTAAGCATCTAGTCGCCCAGAGACATAAATTACGCATGGCAGGCGAAAAAGTTCTCCCTATCTATGAAGCCAGGATTCAGTGCAAGGATGGGACGATAAAGGATGTGGAAATATCGGCTGGCATTATCCAATACGAAGGTAGACCTGCTGATATGGCCATTGTGCGTGATATCACCGGCCGAAAAAAGTTGGAAGAGCAACTCCGCCAGGCTCAGAAGATGGAAGCCGTCGGCACCCTGGCCGGAGGCATCGCCCATGACTTTAACAACATTCTGACCGGCATCCTGGGCTTTGCCTCCCTTGTCCATTCAGAGTTGCCCACTGATAGCTCAGTGCGCCTTGACGTGGAGACCATCATCCGCTCCGCCCGACGGGGCTCGGAGCTGACCCGCCAACTGCTGGCCTTCGCCCGGCGCCGTCGGGTCGAATTGCATTCCCTCAGCCTCAACGATATAGCCCGCGAAGTGATGGGACTGCTGGAACGCACCATAGACAAAGCCATCGCCATCGAGCCCCATTTGGCTAAGGACTTGGCCACTGTGGAAGGCAACGCCGGCCAGATCCAACAGATGCTCCTCAACCTGTGCCTCAACGCGCGCGACGCCATGCCCCAGGGCGGCCGGCTCATCATCGAAACCCAGAACGTGACTCTGAGCGAGGAAAAGGCCCGCACCGAGCTGAACCTCGAGGCTGGCCAGTACGTCCTGCTCAGCGTGACCGACACTGGTATCGGGATGGATGCCGAGACCCAACAACACCTCTTCGAACCCTTCTTCACCACCAAGGAGCAGGGGCGCGGGCTGGGCCTGGCCATGGCCTTCGGCATCGTGCGTGGACATGGAGGGGCCATCCATGTCTACAGCGAACCGGGCCAAGGAAGCACCCTCAAAGTCTACCTGCCGGTCGCCAGCCGTTCAACGGAAGATACAGCCCCGGAAGAAGTCGAGGTCGTGGGAGGCACCGAGACCGTGCTGGTGGTAGATGACGAGGAACCCGTGCGGGCACTGCTCCGGCGCATCCTGGAAGAGGGAGGCTACACCGTGCTGTTGACCACAGATGGCTTCGAAGCCGTTGAGCTGTACACCAGGCTGAGCACGAAGATAGACATGGTGGTGCTGGACATCATCATGCCCCAGATGAGTGGATGGGAGACCTATGAACGGCTGCGGGAGATCAACCCTGAGGTCAAGGTGCTGCTCTCCAGCGGCTACAGCGAGAACGGGCAGGCCCAGGACATCCTGGCCGCCGGGGCCAGAGGCTTCTTGCAGAAGCCCTATGATCCGCGCGCAGTGCTACGCAAAGTACGAGAGGTGCTTGAGGGTTAATTCGGACGAGGTTACTACTCAGGCTCCCTGTGATGTGTCATTCCGAAGCGAGCGTAGCAGCCTGTCCTGAGCGTAGTCGAAGGAAGTCGAGGAATCTCCACTTACAATGGCAAGAGTGGCCTCGGCATCGAGATTCCTCGACTCCCTTCAGTCGCTGCGCTCCTTTCGGTCACTCGGAATGACGGTGGCTGAGTAGTGACCGGACGAGGAACAGTTGAACGCATTGTTGCGGCGACACGAGCGGCAGGAGTTGCCAAAGACATAGATACATACAATCAAACCAACAAGGAGGAACCAGCATGGATAAAGTACGCATCGGCGTCATTGGCGGCAGTGGGGTCTACCAGATGGAAGCCCTCACAGACATCGAAGAGGTGCGCGTCTCAACCCCCTTTGGCGACCCCTCAGACGCTATCACTGTCGGCACCCTGGCCGGCCAGCGGATAGCCTTTCTGCCTCGCCACGGAGTGGGCCACCGTATCATGCCCACCGAAGTCAACTCACGGGCCAACATCTACGCCCTGAAGAGCCTGGGGGTGGAGCGTATCATCTCCGTCACCGCCTGTGGCAGCATGAAGGAGGAATACGCTCCCCGCCACATCGTCATCCCCGACCAGATCTTTGACAATACCAAGGAGCGCCGCAATTACACCTTCTTCGGCAATGGGCTAGTGGTCCACATTGGCCTGGCTGAGCCCTTCTGCCTGGAACTCTCCAGGCTGATCTACGAGGCCGTCAAGAGGACGGGGGCTACGGTGCACGTGGGCGGTACTTTCATGGTTATTGAAGGACCCCGCTTTTCCACCAAAGGCGAATCGCGCATCTACCGCCAGTGGGGGGTGGACATCATCGGCATGACTGCCGCACCGGAGGCGGCCCTGGCCCGCGAGGCTGAAATCTGCTACGCGGCCATGGCCCATGTCACCGACTACGACGTCTGGCACGAGACCGAGGAGCCCGTCACCGTGGCCATGCTCATCGAGAACCTGATGGCCAACGCCGCCCTGACCAAGGAGGCCATCCAGCACCTGGTGACCAACATTCCCCAGGAACGCACCTGCGAATGTGCCACAGCGCTGGCCGATGCCATCATCACCCAGCGAGATCTGATTCCAGAGAAGACGAAGAAAGACCTGGATCTGCTTATAGGCAAGTACCTCTGATTTCCAACCCGAGTTGTAAGACCAGCGTAAGCCTCAGGTGCCAGGCACTTACATGGCTGCTCCGGCCTGAAAAGCCGTCCTCCAAATGGTTTGTATCTCTCTTTGGGCGTTCTATCGGCAGTGCCTGGCACCTCCCTGCGCCTTCCGCGATCACTCCTCTGAACGCTTACGCCAGCTACCACAGACTCATCTGATAGGGTGGTCGCTTGCCGTCCAGCAGGATAAAGGGCGCAGCCCGGCCGGCCACAGCACCGATCTTTTTCAGACTGGTCAGCGTGCGAAAAGTCCCCTGGCGACGCAGGCGCAGGATGCGGGCGACCGAACGGGGGCCCAGGCCCGGGACGCGCAGCAGTTCCTGACGGCTGGCCCGGTTGACCTCGATGGGGAAACGCCCCGGGTGGGCTTTGGCCCACATCATCTTGGGGTCGGCTTCGAGGGGCAAGTTGCCAGTCTCGTCAAAGATCAGATCCTCGAAAGTGAAATCGTACTGGCGGAGGAGCCAGTCGCTTTGATAGAGACGATGCTCGCGCAGAGGGAGAGTGGGGGGGTGGCCTTCCAAGGGGGTATCTGCTACGGGTTGGAAAGCGCTGAAATAGGCGCGGGCCAGCCCTATTTCTTTGTAGAGTCGCGCCGTCGTCATCACAATTTCGCGGTCCGATTCATCGGCTGCCCCAACCACGAACTGGGTGGTCTGTCCAGCCGAAACCAGGCGGCCGCCGCTGGCCTCTATCAGACCCTTGGCCCAGTACATCGGTTGCAGCAGGTTGGCGGCGAAATCTTTGCGCGGGGCGATGCGGGCCAACCGCTCAGCGTTGGGGGCTTCCAGGTTGACGGAGACGCGGGTGGCCAATTGCACAGCTCGCTCGACGTGGGCAAGGGAAGCGCCAGGCAGAATCTTGAGATGGACGTAGCCGGGAAAGGCGTATCTCTTGCGTACCAGTTCCACCGTGGCGATCATCTGGTCCATGGCGCGGCCGGCATTGCCACAGACCCCGGAACTGAGGAAGAGGCCCTTCACCAGGCCCTTGCGATGCATCTGGTCGAAGGCTCTGGCCAACTCCTCAGGTGCAAAGCTGACCCGTCGGAAGTCTCGGCTGGCACGGTTGGCGCAGTAGTAGCAATCCTTCTGGCAGGCGTTGGAGAGCAGTACCTTGAGCATGGCCACCCTTCGCCCATCGGGCAGGACAGCCGGGTAGATCCAGCGTCCCAGGTCATCTTTCTTACGGGCAGCGTCGGTGCCACAGGCTTCCCCGCAGAGGTCGTACTGGGCCGAACGGCCCAGGATCTCCACCTTCTCAAAGGTATCCATGACCCGTCCCCCCTCCTGTCAGTGCTAGCTATATTATACGAACAAATGTTCCAAATGTCAAAATCGGGCTTGTGCAGCGAAAGCCGGGGAGTATGAGAGGACTTCAAAGAGAATTGTGGAGGGACACCCCCCACACCCCCCGACCTTCTGCGCAGGCCCAAAATGGAGCAGCCGCAAGGGCGCGCTGGCTAAAGCGTACGATGTGGCCCTGGCAAAGAAGTACCTTCTGGCGTCTACGATGCTTGACAACTGCAGTGTGGACGTCTGGCTGGAACTGGCCGATATGAGTGATAATGAGGAGGAAAAGGCCTGGTTTCGCAAAGAGGCCCAGCGCTTGCTGGGTCGATCCCCCGGAAGCTCCGGGACGTAGAGCACGGGACGAAGCTGAAGCACCTGAAAAGGTCCCCGCCAAGAAAGCGGAGGCCTTATTCGTTTTGCAGCTTCAAGGGACAACTTTCGCAATCCGACCATCGGGTCATCTGGCGCAGCGAAAGCCAAGGTTGTCGTTGGTCGCCTCTACGCTGGTACAACTGCGGTAGGTTGTCCGCACCCGGTCACTTTCAGCGAACCAGCCTGCTCCCCGGATGACTTTGTATTTCTGGCCGAAATACTCAGACTGAAAGTCGCTGCCAGGGTAAGCCTCGTACCAGTCAGACGTCCACTCCCAAACGTTGCCGGCCATATCGAACAGACCGTAGGGGCTGACGCCCTCGGCAAAGCTGCCCACCACCGTGGTGCCCCTGAGACCGCTGTCCTTGGTGTTGGCCTTGGCCGGGTCCCACTCATTGCCCCAGGGATAGATCAGCCCCTCGGTGCCCTTGGCTGCCTTCTCCCACTCGGCCTCGGTGGGCAGGCGCTTGCCAAGCCACTGACAATAGGCCACAGCGTCGTTCCAACTGACCTCGATTACAGGATGCCTCTCCTTGCCCTCGCCCCGGGTGCGCCAGGTAGCACCATCGGCTGCCTTCTCCGCCTCGGTGACGTAACCTGTCTCTTCCACGAATTTGGCAAAGTCCTCGTTGCTCACCTCGAACAGGTCAATCTCGAAGGTATCAACAAAGACGGTGTGTGCTGGCCTTTCCTCCTCCCTGCCCTGGTCACTGCCCATGATGAACTCACCGGCAGGGATGGTCACCATGAGGCTTTCCTCCATTTTTTCCTCTGTGGGAATGGGGGTCGGCGTGGGCGGAGGCGGCAGGGGGGTGGGAGTGGGCACTATCTTGACCGGCGTGGGCGTCACCACCGGCGGTGCAGCCGTGGCCCCAGGCGTCGAGGGAGTGGGTTGAGCAGGAGGACCACAGCCGGTAACCAAGAGCATGGACACAATCAGCCAGATCCATAGTTGCCTCATCAACATGATTCTCTCCTCTCAAGACTCTACAATCCGACAGGCCCTCTGAGCCCGTCAACGTGACTCTGTCTCTTCCACCAATACCCCGCTGGGTGGCAGGTCACGGCCGGGGGCAAGGATCACCCCACCTCCGCCCGCTCCCCGGGGCTCCTGCACCATCTCTTCGAGACCCCGTCCCACCTCCTCCTGGCGCTGCTTTTCCCGAAAAGCAGAGAGGGTCTCCCACTCGACAGGGCTCAAACCGTAGGTTTCACCGCGATCCAGGATCCATCGAGCCAAAGTCTCTTGGACAAGGACGCCTAGCTCTTGAGGATCGCCGAAAGGCGTCCACCTCATCCCGCTTCTCTCCGCAAACCTGGCAAAGGCTCGGGCGGCAGGCGTATGGGGCACGTCCTTGAGAAAGGCAAACGGGGTCTTGCCGGCTTCTAGAGCTGCGTCACACTCTACCCCGACGGGCGCCGTGACATCAGTGCCCAGCAAGAAGACGTAGAAGTCACAGTCCACTACCGCTTCCAGCACTGGAGCCAGTGGTTCTCCCTGGCGTGGCGTGCGCTTGATCTCCCAGCCCAGGGAAACGGGCAATTGGGCTATCGCCTGGCCGATGGCTTCCCTCTCAGGCTCTAAATCCGGTCCAGCGGTCACGAACAGCCGGACGCGACTTGCCATCAACCTTTCTCCACTACGGGACAGCCCACCACTCAAAGGCCAAACAACGTCGCCAGCACGTATCCCACCGTCAACAGCAGGTCGGTGCCCAGGATGGTGATCACGTTGGCCCCCAAAGCCGGGATCAGTTTCGGGATGTCATCGTGGTGCTGCAAGGCCCCCTGCACCG
>JBGVTF010000004.1:0-6949 GCA_041862415.1 Anaerolineae bacterium
CTGTTTGTGGCTCGACCAACAGTTTTAGGGCCAGGCTGGGGTGCAGTTCTTGCTTCGGTTCGGGTTCGGGGGGCTTCTCGATCTCGACTGGGGGTGGGGAAATGCCCAACGCGCGGGCGGCTGCATCCGAAACCCGGCGGCTGTCGTCGTCAGCTAGGCGCGTCAGGGCTTCGTGCGCCGCAAGAGTCAAACCCCTATCGCTGCCATACAACAGGTGTTCTAACTCGCTCACCGCACCCTGGCGGACCCCAGCAAAGGGACTCTCGATGGCTTGCTGCAGTTCGAGGGGCAATGGCTTCACTACCGGGCGCGGATTTTGGGCAATGATGATCTCCCCCTCCACCTTCTGCGCCCACTTCTGGGGTGTTTGTTTGGAGCGGCCGCTGGTGATGACTTGTTCGTACACGTGGTCGTAAAGTTCGTCGAGCGAAATCCGGCCGTCGCCGTTACGGTCGGCCGCGCCGGTCTGTAGGCCCTCCACGAGGAAATGGGTGAACACGGACGTTTTTTCGGCCTCGCCCAGCAACCGGTCGCCTTCCCAGGCGTACTCGACGGCATTGCTGGCGGTCAGTATCACTCGGCCATAGCCTCTGCCCGCAAAAGCCTCTTGTGTGCCGACGCTGCTGCCCAGAGCGGCTTTAGCCCCGCCGCGCGCAAACGCGCCGCTGTGGCAGCAGTCGAGGATCACGACCTTGCGCTGTGAGCCACTCTTATCAAGTTGGTCACGCACAAAGGCGGCATCAATCGCCGTCGCACCGACGATGTCGATTTCGGTGTCTCTGACCGCCAGGTACAGGTCACCGAAGTCGTCTTTGATCCCGTGCCCGGAGTAGTACAACAAGAGCAGGTCGCTCTTCTTCTTACGCTGATAAAGGCGCGCAATTTCCCGGCGGACAGCTTGCATCGTCTCGTTGACACGCAGGGTAACTTTGAAGCCACCGATGTTCGGATCGCTCAGTATTTCGGCCAGCGCTTCGGCGTCGCGGCTGGGCGCTACCAACTGGGATAGCTTTGGGTCATCATCGAATTCGCTGTTGGCGATAATCAGGGCAAAGCGGTCGGACATGGTTCCAGGCTAACCTCCTCTCTCGAACCCTGAAGGCTTAGCAGCAGCCTATGGCGCAATAGTGCCCCAGCCTTCGCAAAGGTTGTATGCCTTACGCTTGAGCCTGGGCCAGCTTTTCCACCAATGCCAGCACTTCAGCCTCGGACATTTTCTTCTCCGGCGTGAACTCTAGTTCCAGCCCTGCGGGCGTTTTGATCCTGACTGTGCGGTTTTCGCCGCAAAGCGTCCAGGCTTGCAGGAATTCGACCAGTTTGGGGAGAAAGGCAGGCACGGCGAGTGCTTCAGCTAGCGCTATTCAGCACTGATGCGACGCCATGTGAGCCCTCCGCCCCGGAGAGTGTCGGTGGACGGATCGTACGTGTAGGTGGTGTCGGACTTTAACAAAAACGTTGGTCGCTCGCTCAGGCACCAAACCCGATAGTGTACTTGGAGAACATCTTCCACGACCTTACCCTTACTTGTTGCGCTAGCAGGGACGCCACCGCAGAGGGACGCCATGTCGTCAAAGAAGTGGAGGCTGTACTTCGAGCCCCACCGCTCGATAATAAGCGTCTCGGTGCTCCCGTCAACATCACGGGTCACCCATGCACCCATGAACCCTTGGTTTGAAGCTGCGCTCGTGCTCGACGCAATTGCGACAGACAACACACAAACCACCACCAATGCCGTGATAATGAATCGCCTCATGTAACACCTCCTATCTTTCTGTCTACACATCATAGTTTTCGTTAACTTTCACCCAGCAGGGTGAATAGTGAGATGGAGGCTTTCAGACAATCATAGGCATCACCCCTTCCCTTTGCAGAAACAAAAAAACCGAAAGCAAAATCCTTGCAACGCAAGGAAGCCCTCGGCAGCTACTGAGAACATTTGTCGTTTTCTGCCGCTTCGACGTAATCAACAGCGATGGTCTCTTTGCTATTTCAATTATAGCACAGTTTCCGCTTTTTTCACCTTAAAGTTTTCCCCTTGACACCCCCTCAGACTCTTGATATAATCTCCTGAGACAAGCTATTACCCCATCATAGTGATTCTGATATATGTCACTCTGAGCGACCGAAGGGAGCGAAGAGTCTCGTTCCTGGTGAACAAGCTTTCCTCCATTGACTAACAACGAGATTCTTCGTCGCTTTGCTCCTCAGAATGACAGGTAATCCGCAAGAAAGAGGAGCATGAAGCTGCTGTCCGAGGGGGCACGCCGCCTGGGCTTGACGCTGTCACCCAGGTGCCTGAAAGCTTTCCAAACCTATTACGAAGAGCTCATCGCCTGGAACGAGCGTTTCAATCTGACGGCCATCACCGACTACGAGCAAGTACAGGTCAGACATTTCCTGGATTCATTGAGCTGCCTGCGATCCGACGAGAGCTTGCCAACGTCCCTGGGCCGTCAGTCCACTCGGATCATTGACGTCGGAGCCGGGGCGGGCTTTCCGGGACTGCCTCTGAAAATCATGTACCCCCAATTCCACCTGACCTTGCTGGAAGCGACGGGCAAGAAGACGACCTTCCTGGATCACGTGGTTGGGAAACTGGAGCTCAAGGACGTGACGATCATCCAGGCACGGGCCGAGGAATTGGGACACGACACGCGGCATCGAGAGCGCTATGACGTGGCCCTGGCCCGGGCCGTGGCAGACCTTCCGATTCTGGTGGAGTACGCCCTGCCCTTCTGCCATAGAAACGGGATTCTGGTGGCTCAGAAAGGGGAAGAGGCGCAGGCCGAGGTGACAGCAGCCCAACAGGCCATGGCCATTCTGGGGGGACGTCTGCGCCGCATCGTGACGGTCGAACTCCCTGGCCTGGCCCAACCGCGTTCCCTGGTGGTCATCGAGAAGGTGGCCTTGACTCCTGAGAAATACCCTCGCCGGCCGGGCATCCCCAGCAAACGGCCACTCAGATAGGGGGTGCAGGATCATCCAGTAGCGCCGGCTGAGATGAACTCCACGGAGAGCCGTATCGAAGCCAAGCGAGTCTCCTGGGCAAACCCGTTCACTTGGTTTCGATACGCCTGCGGCTACTCAACCGGCGTTCGCTTACCCCCTGCCTGACCTATCTCAGCATCCGTTATTTTCTCTATTCTCCCCTCTCTCACCCGCAGCAAAGTCGTCTCAGCCAGAAACTCGGTGCTATAGGCCTTCAGGTCAGTGGTGGTCAGGATAGCCTGCTGTACGCCGTCAATCATCTGCATCAGGTATCCCCGACGGGCATCGTCCAGTTCCGACATCACGTCGTCCAAGAGGAGAATGGGCTGCTCTCCCACCTCCTGGCCAATGAGCTTTACCTCGGCCAGCTTCAGGGCCAGGGCGGTGGTGCGCTGCTGGCCGCGGGAACCGTAGATGGTCAGGTCAATACCACCCACTGAGAAGCGCAGGTCGTCACGGTGGGGGCCGATGAGGGTCATACCCTGAAAGATCTCCCGTCTCCTGACCTCACGCAATTGGGCTCGAAAGGCCTCAGCGACCTGGCTCAGATTGGTTCCCATCTGGTGGATGCCCGGTTCATCAGAGGGCAGGTCCAGTTCCAGAGGTAATTGATAGTCAGGCGGAGGAGGGCGGGAAGGATCGAAACTGGGCTCGTAGCGCAGGCGCAGACGCTCTTTCTGTCCCGTCAGTTCGAGTTGGATGGCCTGAGCCAGCTTATCCAGTTCGCCTATCACTGCCTGGCGGCAGGCTACCAGGTAGGCTCCGTTCTCCACCAGGCTCCTGTCCCAGAAGAGGAGTTGATCAAGATCACCTTCTCGCTCGCGCAAGGTGCGCAGCAAATGATTGCGTTGGGTGAGGACGCGGTTGTACTTTTGGAGGGTGCGGCAGTAGCGGGGATCAATCTGGCAGAGGGTGGCGTCCAGATAGCGGCGTCGCCCGCTGGGTGAGCCAGCCACCAGGTCTATGTCCTCGGGCACGAAGAGGACGACATTAACCTGTCCGATGAGATCCAGAGCTCGCTTATTGACGCCATTGACCTTGATGTGCTTGCGATAGCGGAGGCCCTTCGTCGCGCTCAGGACAGGGCCGTTCGCTCCCAAGGACTGGGTCTTGACCAGAGTGATTTCGACGCGCAGCGAGCTGTCGCCTTTCTGCACCTGGGCCACCAGGCGAGCGTGGGGCAGGTCCTGGTTCTCCGCCAGCCAGTTGACCAACTCGTGTTCAGCGCCAGCGTAGGGCGAGCGGGTGGTAGCCAGATAGTAGATGGCCTCCAGGAGGTTGGTCTTGCCCTGGGCGTTGTCGCCTTGCAGGAGGATGGTGCGGCCAGGAAAGTCCAGTTCCAGACGGGCGTAGTTTCTAAAGTTGGTGAGGGAAAGGTATTCAATGCGCATGTCGTTGGGATTATATCAAAATAGGAGCGAGGGGACACCCCTCATACTCCCCGGCTTTCGCTGCGCAAGCGCAATTGCGCCAGATACAGCTCACGGATGTGGTTGAAGATGGTGATGTAGGGTGGGCTGGCGTAGTCAGGGTAGGTCCATGCCCAGGGTTGGAAGGTCTTATTACGATAACGCAGGGTGATCTCAGCGTAGATGCCCTGACCTAGATAGATGCGATGGCCGCGGTTCTTGGTGGTGGCCAGAACCAACTTGGCCAGAGAAACGTAGCCGGGATCCAGGTTGACGCGCCTTTTCCCTTCCCTTGCCCAGCCCGTTTCCAGGTCGTTGGTCAGGCTCTTGATCTCGGCCAACCTCCCTGGATCAACAAGCTCGGCGAAAGCGACGATCTTCCGCATCAGCCCCTCCCCAAATTCGGGTGCGTAATAGGTCGTATGGTCAAAGGGCAAGAGATCGCTTTCGTAGTCGGTGGGGCCGAAAGTCTCGCCTAGTTTGTTGCGGGCAACCTCAAGGAGCTCCAGGTCAGCGCTGAACATACTTGAGATCAGTTTCACCGGCTTTGGTTCTCTGATCTGGCCCATGGATCTGACTCCCTGATCTGTGAATGGTATGCAGAGGCCCTCGTCAGCGACTACAAGGGTCGCGCTTATGATGCAATCTCAAGAAGATGAGGGAGAGGGCGTACCTTCTGGACTCTCACCCTGCTGTAGCTTAAAGAAAGCCTCCACCACCTGCCGGAAGAGGGGCGCGGCCACTTGCGACCCCTCCCCCCCGTTCTCTACCAGCACGACCACGGCTATCTGAGGATCGTCGGCCGGGGCGTAACCGGCAAACCAGGCATGGGGATCACCATAGGGGTTCTCAGCCGTGCCTGTTTTGCCCGCCACAGCTATCGCCATCCCCTTGAAAGCACGGTAAGCCGTTCCCTCAGGGCTGGTAGCCGCCCTCAACAGGCCCTCCCGGATGGCAGAGAGGGTCTCTGGCTTCATGGGAAGCCGACCCAATTCCTGGGGCTCAAAGACCTGCTCGGGCTCTTCCGACGAAGCCGCTACCCTGAGGACCAACTGGGGACGATACAAGGTGCCGCCATTGCCTACCGAAGCCACCATAGTGGCCACTTGCAAAGGCGTGACCAGGAGATAGCCCTGGCCGATGGCCAGATTGACCGAGTCACCCAGGAACCACGCTTCACCCAACTCGGCGATCTTCCAGTCGTGATCAGGCACGAGCCCGGCCACTTCGCCAGTCGTCCCCACGCCGATGGGCGCTCCCAGGCCGAAGAGCCGCGCGTATCTGGACAGCAGGGTGGGATCGAGCTCATAAAGGTGCTTGCCTAGTTCATAAAAAGTGATGTCACAGGAGACGGTCAGGGCCTGGACCAGGTTCACCTGTCCATGACCCCTTTCCAGCCAACAGGTCTTGGGCCACTCCTCCCCCAACCCGTACCAGATGCCTGGACAGTCAAAAGTGCTCCCGGGGGTAAGTCCCCCCTCCTCCAGGGCGGCAGCCATGGTCACGATCTTGAAAACCGAGCCGGGAGGGTAGGTGCCCTGGGTGGCCCGGTTGACCAGGGGGCGGCTGGCATCGTTAGCCACAACCTGCCACTGGCCGCTGTCAATACCCGTGACAAACATATTGGGGTCGAAGGTCGGGCGGCTGGCCATGGCCAGGATTTGGCCCGTGTTGGGATCGAGGGCCACGATAGCTCCTCGCTCATCTCCCAAAGTCGCCTCAACCACCTGCTGCAATCTTCGATCCAGAGTGGAGTAGATGCTGCGGCTCTGGACGGCTGGCTGTTCCTTGATGGTGACGAGTTGCCTGCCCGTCGGAGTGAGGACAACCAACGTGCCACCACGCCAGCCAGCCAGGTAGGGCTCTCCCCAACGCTCCAGGCCAGCCTTGCCCACCATTTCGTCACCACTGTAACCCTTGGCCACCCATTCGGCCTGCTCGTCCTGTTCTATCCTGCCCATGTAGCCCAGAAGATGAGCAGCGAGGCCATCGTGGCGATAGGCCCGCACCCACCTGTCCCTCAAGACGACGCCTGGCAGAGAGGTCAACGTGCTGTAATGGGCCTGGCTGGCCTCGAAAGAGAGGTCGCCGATGGGAACGTACCAATCGGGTCGGGCAAGGGCGTATTTCTCCTTGATGCTCGCCGCCCAGAGGCCCAGAATCCAACTGAGCTCGGCCAGCAGCTTGTCCTCGTCTTCGATCTGGCCAGGTACGACCCCCACCGTGACCGCCTGATCCTCGACGGCCAGGCCTGTCCCAGAGCGATCGTAAATGTTGCCTCGTGAAGGCGCATGGCGGAACATGCGCAGGATATTCCCACCTTCCAGTTCTCTGAAGATGAGGCCAGGCGACCAGTTTACTCCCCAGCGACCGTCAGCGTAGCTCAGGGACATGAGGTTGTCCGTCTCAATGCGTCCTACCAGGACTGTGTCCATGATCAGGCGATAGGCCGCCTGGCCCTGGGGACCATCCTGGAGAAGGGAGACGAGCTGGGTCTCAAGGGCGGTCATGGTTATCTCGGTGGCCACGTCATGATAGTACTGGGCAAACTC
>JBGVTF010000005.1:0-4868 GCA_041862415.1 Anaerolineae bacterium
CCCCCTCCCTCCTCTCTATCTCCACTCTGCACTCTGCAGCGGAATCTCCATCGTCAGCGTCACATCCCGCCGATAATGCGCCTTCATTAAACACGGAAAGGGCCTCTCGCTTCCACACCGGGGCTGGCGGGCCGTTCTCTGTTAGAAAGGATGTTCTAGTGTATTTTACATAAATTGCCGTTTATTCGAAATAGCGATAGTCTTCCCCTTGGGTGTTGCCAGCAGGCACCGCTCCAATCTTACCGCAAAGGCGCCAAGGACGCGAAGAAGAAGACATGGAAGCTTGGCGTTCTTTGCGTCTTGGCGGTGAAAAAGTGCCAGAGCTCGCTCAACAACACTCCACGGGGGGACCACCAAAATAGCAGGAGGAGACTTTTGTCATGGACAAACGGCTGGTCCGATGATATAATAGTGGGAGTTGAATCGAATCGGTGAGACGCCGGGCGTGGGAGCCCGGCCTGCCAGAATCTGAATTGAGAAGGGAGAAAGGAGCAAAAAATGGCTATCTTGACCGCTGCTGAAGCACTGAAATGGGCGCTGGAGATCGAACAGAACGGGGAGACCTTTTACAAGGCTGTAGCTGGAAAGAGCGGGGAGCCCGAGGTGAAGGCGCTCTTCGAGGACCTGGCTGCCCAGGAGCGAGGACACTACCGGGTGTTCCACAAGATGCTGGAAGAGGTGAAGCCAGACCCTGACCTGTCGAGGCTCGATTACGACGAGTACCAGACCTATCTCCAGGTCGCACTGGCTGGCGCCCTGTTCGCCGGGCCGGACAAGGGGTTGGCGCTGGCCATGGAGGCCCAGGACCGGGAAACGGCGCTGCGAGCGGCTATGGGCTTTGAGAAGGACACCCTGCTGTTCTTCTACGACCTGCGCGAGATGGTCAGCAAGGCAGAGCGAGAGGCTGTCTCCGACATCATCCTGGAGGAGAAGGCCCACTTGCGCCGGCTGGCGGGGATGCTGTAGGTTGAGACGGGGATGACCGATCCCCTTGGAGCGGAGGAGGAAATCATGCCACCTATTGAGATCAAACCCGACATCTACTGGATTGGCGTCAACGACCGCACGACGGACCTCTTCGAGGGGCTGTGGCCCATCACTCAGGAAGGGGTCTCGTACAACACCTACCTGATCAACGACGAGAAAAAGGCCATCGTGGACCTGACCAAGGCCTTCAAGACGGACGAGTTCTTCGATCAGATTGACCAACTGGCCGACGTCTCCCAGTTAGACTATGTCATCGTCAACCACATGGAGCCGGACCACTCGGGAGTGTTGCACACCCTGCGGCGGGTGGCTCCGCAGGCCACCATCCTGGGCACCGAAAAGACCCGCGCCATGCTCGAATCGTTCTACGGCATCACCGAGGGCGTGCAAGTCGTCCAGGATGGGGATACTCTCTCGCTGGGAAAGCACACCCTGAGCTTTGTCTACACCCCCTTTGTCCACTGGCCCGAGACGATGATGACCTACGAGGTCAGCGAACGCATCCTGTTTTCCTGCGATGCCTTCGGCAGCTATGGAGCCTTGCGCGGCGCCATCTTTGACGACGAGTACACCGATCTCGAGTTCTACAAGCAGGAGGCGCTGCGCTACTACGTCAACATCGTGGCCCTGTTCAGCGGCCCGGTTCTGAAGGCCATCGCGAAATTGGCCGACGTGCCGGTCTCTGTTATCGCCCCCTCCCACGGGCTCATCTGGCGCGGGAACCCTCAACTCATCGTGGACCTGTACAGGCAGTGGGCAGAATACGCCACCGGTCCCACAGAGGTCGGCGTCACGCTGATCTACGGCTCGATGTATGGCAACACCGAGAAGATGATGAACGCCGTGGCCCAGGGTATCTCTCGAGAGGGGGTGCCGCTGACCATCTTTGACGCCGCCCACACCCACGTCAGTTACATCCTCCCCTCTCTGTGGACGCAGCGAGGGGTGATGGTGGGCGCTCCCACCTACGAGGGCTCTCTCTTCCCCCCGGTGGCTCAGGTGCTGGACATGGCGGCCCAGAAACGGATCCGCAGCAAGAAGGTCGCCCGCTTTGGCTCCTACGGTTGGAGCGGTGGCGCCCAGCGGCACTTTGAGCGCATTATCGAGCCGCTGAAGTGGGAACTGGTGGACACCTTGGAATTCATGGGCGGCCCGACGGAGGAGGACCTGAGGCACGGCGAGGAGTTTGGGAGTAGTTTTGCCCGACACATCCAGGCGACTTAGACACTGTAGGGGAAGCAGGGGAGGAGAAGGCAAGGTACACTCTATGGATGTCCCACCAGATGGGAGCCTTGAGATACTCGATGAACACTTTATCCTTTCCCTCGATTCTCCAGAGGCAACGCTGGAGGTTGCCGGAGGCAAAGGGGCCTGTCTGAGCCGGTTGGCCCGGGCCGGTTTCCCGGTGCCAACGGGCTTTCTCATCACCACCGCTGCCTACGGTGCCTTTGTGCAGGCCAATGGGCTGGCGGGGCAGATCGTAGAACTCGGTCGTTCGGCGCCCGCCGACGACCCAACGTCCCTGGAAGACGCCTCCCAGGCCATTCGCCAGCTTTTCGATCAGGGAGTTATCCCCCAGGCCGTGGCCACTGCCATCCGCCAGGCCTACGGCGACCTATGCCCGGCCGGGCACGACTATCCGCCTGTCGCCGTCCGCTCCTCCGCTACCGCCGAGGACCTGCCTGGGGCCAGCTTTGCCGGGCAGCAGGAGACGTACCTGAACGTGCGCGGCGAAGAGGCGCTGCTGGAAGCGGTCAAGCGCTGCTGGTCCAGCCTGTGGACGGCCCGCGCCATGGCCTATCGTGCGCGCCAGGGCATCGCTTCGGCGCTTGTCCCGAGCGGAGCCGAAGCAGCGATCAGCCTGGCGGTGGTGGTCCAACTGATGGTGTCGGCCGAGGCCGCGGGTGTCCTTTTCACCGTCAACCCCCTGACCGGTGACCGTGACGAAGCGGTCATCAACGCCGCTTGGGGCCTGGGCGAGGCCGTCGTGGGGGGACGGGTGACGCCGGATATGGTGGTGGTGGACAAAGCCACTGGCCGGGTGAAGAGCGTGGAGGTCGGCGACAAGGCAGTGATGATGGTGCCAGCAGCCGAAGGCACTGTTGAGGTGCCCGTCGCTCTCCAGCAGCGCCAGCAGCCGGTCCTCACCTCAGAGCAGGCCGCGGAGCTGACCCACCTGGGGCGCGAGATCGAGGCGCACTTTGGCGGGCCGCAGGATGTGGAATGGGCCATCGCTGGTGGGCGGGCCTACATCCTCCAGGCCCGCCCCGTGACGGCGCTGCCGGGCGATGCCCTGTTTCCTGACAGGAGAGAGGTGGGGCCAGAGACAGCCGTGCCAGGTGACGACGACTGGCCAGCCCTGGGCGAGCGGCCGGCCCAGCCCTTCGACCTGTGGACCCAGTCCCACGTGGGAGAGGCCTTGCCCCATCCCATGAGCCCCCTGACTTGGTCCGGTACTCCCATTGCTGTCAACAAGAGCTTTCGTTACTTGCTGCGCGGGTTCGACGCCCCCTACCTGGACGACATCCAGTGGGTCAAGCGCTTCTACGGCCGTATCTATGCCAACGAAGGGGCCGTGGCGTACGTCCTCTCCCAGGAGTACGGCCTGCCCGGCTCCTTTTTGGATGCGGCTTTTGGAAGTCGCCGTAGCTCCGACCGCCAGCGCGAGGGGGGATTCCGTCCCTTCCGGTTCTTGTGCCGCCTGCCAGGTTTGCTGCGTGCGACCGTAGGCCGGCAGGGAGCCGAACGGGGGTCCGAGGCCCTCTTTACTCAAATTGACCGCTGGTTCGCTGACTTTACAGAGCAGAGCCTGGACCGGTTGAGCGACCGGGCGTTGTGGGCTGAATGGGCGGTCTGGATGGAGCGTTTCACGCAGGCGTTGTGCCTGAGCGCCGAGCTGGCCGGTTCAGCCTTTATGGTCTTTGCCATGCTGGAGTGGCTGATGGCCCGCTGGTGCGGCCGCAAAGACCTGGCCCCGGATCTGGTGACTGGTCTCTCGGGCGTATACGCCGCTGAGATGGGACCAGCCTTGTGGCAGATGGCCCAGGTGCTCCACGACCTGGGCCTGGCCAGCATCCTCCTCGACCACAGCCCAAAGGCGGCGCTGGCCCAACTCCGGAAGACACCCGACGCCCCACCCGTCATCCAGATGTTGGACGCGTTCCTGGAACGGCACGGCCACCGTTGCCCCAACGAAATGGAATGGCTACATCCCCGCTGGGCCGAAGCGCCGGAGCAGGTTATCGAGGTGCTGGCCAGCTACCTGCAGGCGGGCGATCGGGTCAACCCGGTGCAAGCCGAAGCCCGCCAGCGGCGGCGGCGGGAAGAGGCCGTCGCCTGGGTGGAGGCCCACCTGGGCCCTATCCGCCGGGCGATCTTCTGGCGCATTCTGGCCAGGGTCCAACACCTCGTGCGCCTGCGTGACAACCAAAAACACTACTTGATGAAGGTGGCCTTCCCTCTTTGCCGCGTTTATCGGATGCTGGGCCAGCGCTGGGTCGGCCGTGGCTGGCTGAAACAGCCCGACGACGTTTTCTTCCTGACTATCCCCGATATTGAAGCGGTCGTCAAGGCCGACGACCCGACGGCTGCAAGTATGGATCTGCCCGCGCTGGTGGTCGAACGGCGCCGGGCCTACGGATACTGGTTTGACATCGTTCCTCCGGAGGTCATCGGCCCCGATGGACAGCCCGTGGTGGACCGGACAGCCGCCCCTTCGACTTGGCTCCCCTCGGCCTATGGTGAGCCTGGTCGAACCGCTGTGCTCGGGACGGACAGGGAAGGCGAGCCGCCGGGGGCTGTCCTGCGAGGCATCCCAGCCAGCGGCGGCCAAGTGCGGGGCACAGCACGCATCATCCGCAACCCTCGGGAGGCGACCCGGC
>JBGVTF010000006.1:0-25535 GCA_041862415.1 Anaerolineae bacterium
CTCCTCTCCTCGACCCCTATCCCTGATCCCGACATCAAAAAGGAGCGAATCATTTTGGAGGGAGGAGTACCCAGCGCCATTAACCCGCCTCCAGGCTGCCGCTTCCACCCCCGCTGTCCCAAAGCCGTGCCGGTCTGCTCTCAAGCGGAGCCAGAGTTGATAGACGTTGGCGATGGCCACCTGGTGGCCTGTCACAGACATGGGAATGGAGAATAGAGAATAGAGAATGGAGAATAAAGAAAGGGAGAAGGGAGGCAGAAACGATGCCACGAGGAGCGTTACGCAACACACAGGACTGTGAGGATTTCGTTCGGGGCTGCCTGTTCATGGGAACCGGCGGCGGAGGGAGCGTCGAGTGGGGAATGGGCGTGCTCAAAGCAGCCCTGGAAGATGGCGTGGCCCTGGAATGGGTGGACGTGGGTGACATCCCTGATGATGTATGGACGGTCACGCCCTACGGCATGGGCTCGATCGCGCCGGTCTCCCAGGAGACGCTGGATGAAATCGAGCGGTTGAGCCTGGTGGACAGATTCGGCGCTCGCTCAATGGAAGAAGCCGTCAAGGAGCTAGGGAATTACCTGGGCAAACCTATCGGCTGCCTGGTGGCCGCCGAGCTGGGCGCAGGCAACACGCCTGCTCCCCTGGTCACTGGCGCACGACTGGGCATCCCCGTCGTAGACGGCGACTACGCCGGCCGGGCCATTCCCGATGAGATGCAAGGCACTCCCTACCTGTATGGCAAGCACAGTTGGCCTTTCGCCAGCGTGGACAAGTGGGGGAACGTCGCCATCGTCAAATACACCGTCAACCCGCATATGCTGGAGCGAATCGGCAAAATGCTGGCGGTCGCAGCCTACGGCATGACCACCATGGCAGCTACCCCTCTCCCCGCTCATGAGATGAAAGAGATACTGGTCCGGGGCACCCTCACCAAATGCCTTGCCCTCGGGCGAGCGATGCGTCAGGCTCGGGAAGAGGGCAGGGACCCCATTGATGCAGCTTTGGAAGTAACCGGTGGCTGGCGTCTTTTTGAAGGGATCGTCACCGGCAAGGACTGGGAAGACCGCGGAGGTTACATGTTCGGCACCACCCACGTCCGGGGCACCGGCGACTACGAAGGACAAACGTTGGATGTGTGGTTCAAGAACGAGAACCACGTTTCGTGGCTGAACGGCAAACCATGGATTTGCAGCCCAGACCTGCTCACCCTGGCCTACAAAGATAGTGGAAAAGGGACGACCAACACGCTCATCAAAGGGGGTGACAAAGTGATAGCGGTCGGTATGAAAGGGCTGGAAGCCTTCCGCACCGAGTTCGGCCTGAATGAAGCATCCGGCCCACGTTACTTTGGCTTCGACATTGACTATGTGCCCATCGAGGAGTTGATGAGAGGGCGATAAGCTTTTTCAGCGAATTCCCTGACCTCTTTCCCTCACTTGAACACCCACTGGCCAGCCTCTATGACCAGCTTGTCGTCCAGGATAAGGTCCGGCTGGGGAAGGACGAAATCCTCGTGCAGATCGCATGAAATCTGGCCGCCCATGTGGGCGTTGTCACCAACTGCTACATGGACTGTCCCCTTGATCTTCTCGGCCTCCAGCAGGTTGATGGGCGACCTGGCGTTGGGGTTGGTGCCGATGCCCAGTTCGGCCAGATTGCGGCGAAGGCGGTGCTCCTCAGCATCGCTGTCGAACTGCATCAACTGACGCAGCCTGTCTCCCCCTTTGCCTCCACCCCGAATCTCTCGAACCCACCCCTTTTGAAAGGTAAACGTCATCTCTTCTGTGATGTCCACGCTGCCGCCCTTGGGCACCACCACCTGACCTTCGGCGGTGCCTTCCACAGGAACGATGAAAGCTTCACCACCGGGCAGATTGCCCCAAGCCCCTTTGATCGTGTAGATGCCATCGTCCACCTGGCCCGGCCGTCCGGCCAGGCTGAAGCTCAGTTCCGTTCCCTCCCGTGACCGGATTACTGCCCTCTGGGCTGTGGTGAGAAGCGCAGCCATGACCCTGGTATCTTTGGCCACCTGCTGGTAGTCCACCGCCATCGGCCCTCCGGGGGAGAACATCTGGGGCTCGAACATGGGCATGCTGGCAATCCGTGCCCCGGCCTGAGAGGCATGCTCGCGGGCATCGGTATGAGATAGAGAATAGGTGGTGATGGCGATGACCACGTCAGCCTGTGCCATCTTCCTGGACACCTCTTCCCCCGGCTCTGCCCCATGTTGGCCCGTCGCTGGATAGAGGTAGAACTCTACGCTGCATTGAGGACAGCTTTCATTGGCAATCTCGGCGACCATCTTGGCCAACATTGACCTTTCTGAGGCCAGCATGAGCTCTGTGCCCTCCAGACTGCTCCACTGAGAGGGGGTGAGCAAGTCGGTGACTACCAGGAGCTTCTCACCCTCTTTCAGTCCCATGTTGACTTGGAGCATGTCGAGTACACCTTGTCTGATTTGATCTTTTTGGGGCCAGCTCATTGGAATCACTCCTTTGCCTATGGATACGTAGTTACTTCTACCTGACTTTCCTAGTCATAGTCCAGACCCAGGATACCCGTGCCGGGGCGGTGTTCGTGGCAATGGCCACAGCCCACCATCGGTTCAGTGACCTCTTCCTTCGTCAAGGTGCAGAAAGCTTCCACCACCACGCGGCGGAGCAGTCCCAAGCGCCGCCTGACCCGCGCTTCGAGGATCATGTTGGGACAGGCGTTGGCCCGCAGGATAGCTGGCACGGGACAAGTCCGGCAGAGGTTCGGCGTCCAGCGCTCTGAAGCACGGCTACGAGCGAGCAGGCGACATTCCTGACGCGACCGACCGCGATGATAATCAGCATGATAGAACGAGCACTCAACCCCTGCTGGAGTACGCATCGTCTATTCCCCTCGGACCAGAGACATCGCCATAGAAGAGTTCCTGACTCGACTGATGAGCAAATACTGTTGCTGAAGCCGGTCAGAGCCCCAGCATTTCCACCATGAGTGCTTTCTGCACGTGCAGCCGGTTCTCCGCTTCGTCCAGCGCCACCGAATGGGGGCCGTCGAGCACCTCAGCCGTGATCTCTTCACCGCGATGGGCTGGCAGACAGTGCATCACCAGCACGTCCTCTTTAGCCAGGTCCACCAGGGCCTGGTTGACCTGATAAGGAGGGAAGATCTTGCTGCGCTCTTCGGCCTGACTTTCCTGGCCCATGCTGGCCCAGACGTCGGTGTAAAGGGCGTCCGCTCCGTTTGCCGCAACCGCCGGATCGGTGGTGACGACGATTTCGCCGCCGCCCTCTTGGGCCAACTTCCTAGCCCATTCTACAACGCCTGGATCGGGCCAGTATCCCCTGGGACAGGCTGCCGTCATGTTGATGCCCATGGTGGCGCAGATAAGCAGGAGCGAGTGGCAGACGTTGTTGCCGTCGCCCAGCCAGGCCAGCTTAAGCCCCTGTACGTTGCCTTTGTGCTCATGGAGGGTAAGGAGGGCGGCCAGAGCCTGGCAGGGGTGCTCGTGATCGGAGAGGGCGTTGATCACAGGCACACTGGCTTCCTGAGCCAGTTCCATTACGGATTCATGGGCATAAGTGCGGGCTATGATGATCTGCACCCAGCGGGAGAGGTTGGCGGCAACGTCGGCTATCGTCTCCCGGGTGCCAAACCCGATGTCCTGACCCAGGTAGATGGCATGGCCACCCAGTTGGGTCGTCCCGGCCTCGAAGGTGACTCGGGTGCGCAGCGACGGCTTCTCGAAGATCATGGCCATTGTCTTGCCGGCCAGGAGTGGCGGATTGCCTCCGGCTTTCCATTCTGCTTTGAGGGCCCGCGCCCGCTCGATGACGCGCTCAACTTCCTTACGGGAGAAATCTCCCATGCCGACCAGGTTCTTGCCTTTCACTAGTTTTCTCCTTCGCAGATAAATGCTGTGGCATACGTAGGCCCTCGCGAGCGAGGGCCAAAGGATAGGAGGTGCGCCCGACAGGATTCGAACCTGCAACCTAGGGTTTAGGAGACCCTTGCTCTATCCATTTGGGCCACGGGCGCACGTCAATTGTAGTCAAACTGGGGTGAACTCAGTAGTACCCCCGGGGCGACTCGAACGCCCGCACATGGCTCCGGAGGCCACTGCTCTATCCGCTGAGCTACGGGGGCATATCTACCTACATAGTGTAGCACAGAAGGACTGATTTGGCAAGCTGGTTACGTGCGATTTGCAATTTGGTACTATCAATGGTATGATTAAATTCATGGAGAGCAAATACCAAGCCATAGCTTTTCTGGTCGTTCTGGTCATCGTCTGTCTGGGCGCTTACGTGGCCGTAAACGCCATCCTGTCTGGAGGTCGCACTCCTCTCATCAGCCTGGCTACATCTACCCCCACCCGCTTGACCATACCCGAGGGCGATCAAACGATGGTCGCCCCAGGCTCCATTGCCACGGACACGCCGGTCGTCCCGCCGACGCCGGCTGTGCCTACGGCCACGCCCGTTTCCCCCACCCCGACATCAGCGCCAGCAACGTCGCCTCCTGTTCCGGTTGCCGCCACCCCGACGCCAACTGAGACGCCCAGCGAGCCCGCCTTCACCCCAGCGCCGCCCACTCCGCCGGGAGGGTATCAGTACATGCCGGATGAGCCGGTGCATTCCGAGTGTGGCAGGCCCTCGGCCCTGATTTACGGCTGGGTGCGCGACGCTCAGGGCGAGAACCTCGAAGGAGTCAGAGTCAGGGTTTCCGACGAGTGGGGAAACGTTGCCGAGGCCATATCCAAAGGCGGGAATGAAGCAGGCTACTATGACATGGTCAGAGGCATGGAAGCTGTCACCTGGTGGGTGGTGGTCGTTGATGGGGCCGGCAACCCTCTCAGCCCCTTGGTCACCATCGAGCCCGTTCAGGGGGCCGGTGGCTGCTGGTATCAACTGGATTGGCAGCGCACCTACTGAGCGGAAAGGCCGCTGGATGGAGTTCCAGCGGCCTTTTCTTATATCAGATGGGTTTCTCTTTCAGCCTATTTGGGCATATTTTTGACGGCTATGTAGGCCGAACGCCAACGGGGAACAGGATAGTCGGGATAGGTGACGGCCCACCAATACTGCTCGTCATCTTCTGTCCAATCGGGGTCGGCCACATAGATCAGGCTCATCAGTCCTATCCACGGCGACCAGTTCTCCTTGGCGTATTTGTAGGCCTGCACCAGATAGTCCCCTTTTTGTTCCTCGGTCACGCTAAACCAGGAGTATTCAGGGTGGATTGGATCGCTGGTCCAGCCGAACTCCAGGAGGGCTATCTGCTTGTCGGCGTCGCCGTTTTCAACCATGATCCGCCGCAGAGCCTCAACGTGGCGGAAGCAATAGATGCGCTTGCGCTCCTCCGGGCTGGGGTCGTTGTTGTTGAGGGCCGGGTCCCTGGCCACCACCGCCGGATCGGTCTCCGGCGGCACCTTGTAGCCAGCACCATGGACACCCAGCACGTCAAAGTAGGGCTTGGCTCCGGCGGCATACATCCCTTTCAGGAATACCTCGTCGGGCATGGCCTGGTCGTCCCAACGGCTGGTTGGCGAGAGGCCAGCGCTGATGACCATGGCGTTGGGGTCGGCCTGCTTGATAGCCTGATAGGCCACCTTCAGCAGAGCGGTGTACTCGGCTGGATTGGGGGGGCGTCCGCCCCACTCGCTGCGGCCGGCGACGTTCAGATTGGGCTCATTGTAAACCTGATAGGCCCTGATGCGTCCCTTGTAACGGCTGGCCATGGCATAGAGGAAATCGGCCAGGTCTTGCAGGTTGTCAGGGGGGCCATTCTCCGGGAAACCCCCGCCAGCCCAGGCGGGTTGGCTATCAATGCGGGCCACCAGGTCCAGACCGAATTCCTCCACCTGGGCCACGATGCGGTCGGGGCGCTCCCAACCGAAGGATCCCTTGGCCGAGCCCTCGATCTCCCGCCAGGGGAACTCTTGCTTGACCCAGGTGAAACCGGCGTCTCTGATCAGTCCCAGGTCGCGATGGGCTGTCTCGGGCCGCCACCAGAGGAAAGCTTGCATTCCATACTCCGGGGAGTTCATACGCAGAGACTTGGGCGGACGAGGGGTGGGCGTGGCTGTGGGCGGCTCGGACATGTCAGTCGGAGGCGGTTCGGCACTAGGCGACTCCGGCACGGGCGTGTCCGCAGCAGGTGGAGGGTTAGTAGGGGGAAGGGGTGTATCCGTAGGCGCAGGTGTGTCTGTAGGCACAGGTGTGTCCGTGGGCACAAGCGTGGCCGTAGGCGCAGGCGTGGTCGTCTGGGCGAGAGAGAGCATCTGCTGACGATAAAACAGAAATCCAAAGGTAAAGACCCCTGTGCAGAAGACCAACACGGCTATCGCTACACCGATCAGAATAATACAGGTTATGCTGATTTCCTTTGCTCCTGCGGATGGAGATAGATTTGATTTGTCCACCAATAGTTGCTCCTTTGTGAGAATGTGTTCAGCCCTTCGACAAGCTCAGGACACCGCTTGGCAAAGCAAGGAGCACGGGCTGAACTCCGTGCTCCGCTCAATTGTCAAGCCTACGATTCAGTACGGCCTCTCTTCGAGAGTAACCTCCAAGGCCAGCTCATGACCGAAGCGGTTGACGTTCAGGGTAACGGTCTCATCTACCTGATGGCGCATCAGAACGTTAAGGAAAGGGTTCTCCGGGTCAATGGGGTCTCCACTGATAGCCACAATCACGTCACCGGCCTTCAAGCCCGCTTGGCTGGCTGGCGTCGCCGGGGCGACCTGCAAAACCAGGATCCCTTGATTCACGGCCAAGTTGTAATAGGCTGCTAGTCGGGGGGTGACCTCTTGATGGCTGATGCCCAGGAAAGGACGGCTGACCCTGCCTTTGGAGATCAGTTGCTCAGCCACCAGGTGGACAGTGTCGGACGGTGTGGCAAAACCAAGGCCCTCGGCTGCATCCCTCGAGTAGTTATCGCCGCGGATGATGAGAGTATTGATGCCGATGACCTGGCCTTGCAGATTGACCAGCGGCCCCCCGGAGTTGCCGTGGTTGATGGCCGTATCAGTCTGGATTAGGCCCTCCAGGGCAAAGCTTTCGTCCACGGCAATGGACCGCTCCAGGCCGCTGATCACACCGCTAGTGACAGTGTTTCGGAAATCGCCCAGAGCACTGCCGATGGCTATCACCCTTTCCCCGGGCTGCAATTGACTGGAATCGCCCAACTCCGCCGCCGGGAAATTGTCTCCCTCAATGTGGAGCACAGCCAGATCGCTGAAAGCATCGGTGCCTATCAATTCGGCGTCCTTCTTGTCGCCACTGGCCATGATCACGCTCAGCGATTCGTTGCCCTCTACTACATGATTGTTGGTAACAACGTAACCCTGCGGGTCAATGATCACCCCTGAGCCCAGCGAGCGCGGCTGAGTGAGATCGTCCCAAAAGTCCCATTGGGGCATTTTCAGGTTGACCACTGTGACCACCGCCGGCCCGACCTTTTTGACTACCTCGGTGGTGGCCGATTCCTCTTGAAGGGTGATAACGGAGGGAAGGCTGACAGGAGTAGGGATGGGAGAGGGTGGAAGTGGAGCTTGCACAGTGGCCGAGGGCAGAGCAAGAGATTTACTCTGTCCCATCAGCCACATGGCAGCCGTGGCCCCCAGCAGCCCGCCAGCCATACCTCCGGCCAGCAGGCTGAGCACTACGATCAGAGTGAGAGACCAACATCCTAAACGCTCTCTACTCATTAAATCTCTCCTTAACCCATAAGGTAAGGCGTATTCTAGCATAGCAGAGATGTTTTGGCAAATTCCCGATCAAGGCACCGTCGGCTCCAGATAATCGGCCACCGCCCAGCCGACTATCCCATCAGAAACGTCCTGCAACTGCCACCAGACGTGGCCGTCGGCCTCCGAGGGGCCATCCAGCACCTTGAGGACGGATCCCTCAGCCACGATCTTGAGACGGGCGTAGTTGGTGCTGGGGCCAGCACGGAAGCTGAGGTCATTGCCCTCCGTGCCGCCGACTTTGACGTAGATGCCGATGGCGATTTCCCCCGGCGCGGCGGGAACGGGTGCGGGAGTGGAAGGGGGTGGGACAGGTGTGCTCTGGACCATCACCGGGGTAGGCGTGTCCCCAGCCTCTGTCTCTCCCTCTGGCAGCGGAACAGAAGTGGGGGGAGGAAGGGCAGGCCCTTCGACTTCGCTCAGGACAGGCCCTTCGGCTGTGCTCAGGACGGGCGTGGGGGGCGGGGTGGGCCGAAACAGGGCCAAGAAAGCCAGGGCCACAACGCCGACAACCAAAATCACGGACAAAATCCCCATGGACAACAGCCACACGCGGGGGAAGCGGTCTTTGTCAAAGGACTTTCCCTCTTCTTCCCCGTCCCAGAAATCCTCGTCGTTAAAGTCGTCGGCCACAGTATTACCTCCCTCCTAATCATCCCTTGACCAGCTTCAGCAACTCGTCCAGGGGCAGGGTGTTCACCACGTCCCTGGCTTCGGCCCAGCCGCGCCGGGCTGTGGCCACACCGTAGGCCATGGCGGCCAGACTCTCCACATTGTGGGCGTCACTGTTGATGGCCAGCTTGACTCCCATTTCGACGGCACGGCGGTTGTGTACGTCGTCGAGGTCGAGGCGAGCAGGGATGGCGTTGACTTCCATGATGGTGCCGGTTTCCACCGCCGCTTCCAGCACCGCGTCAATATCTATGGCGCTCTCCTCGCGCTGGCCGATGATGCGTCCCAGGGGGTGGCCGATGATGTCCACGTGCGGGTTGCGCATGGCCGATATCAGGCGGGCGGTGATGCGCTCCCGTTCCTGGCGCAGGCCAGAATGTAGCGAGGCGATTACCACGTCCAATTCGGCCAGCACCTCGTCGGGGAAGTCTAGGCTGCCGTCGGCCTTGATCTCCACCTCTGCTCCCTGCAACAGGCGGAAGTCGCTGGTTCGTTGTTCTTCGTTCAGGCGATCAATCTCGGCCCGCTGCTCCCGCAATTGCTCGACCGTCAACCCACCAGCCACACCCAGGCCGTGGCTGTGATCGCTGATGACAGCGTAGCGATAGCCCCGCGCCCGGGCGGCCTCGGCCATCTGGGCCAGGCTGGCCACTCCGTCGCTCCAGTCGGTGTGGATGTGCAGGTCGCTCTGAATGTCGGCCAGTTCGATCATCTTCGGCAGGGTGCCGCCCTGGGCCGCCTTGATCTCGCCCCGGTCCTCGCGCAGTTCCGGCGGAATCCAGGGCAGGCCCAGGGCTCCGTAGACTTCCTCTTCCTCAGCGCAAATGATTTCCTCCTGCCCCCGTTTAAAGCCGTACTCGCTCAAGCTGAGGCCTTGGCTCTGGGCCAGACCTCGCAGGGCTACGTTGTGCGCCTTGCTGCCGGTGAAATATTGGAGGAGTGAGCCGTAACGCTCCGGCGGCAGGACACGCAGGTCCACTTGGAGGCCATTGTGCAGTATCACGCTGGTCTTGGTCGGGCCCCGCAGGCTTACCTCCCCCACCTGGGGCAGGCTCACGAAAGCCTCCATGACGACCTCCGGTTCTGTGGAAGCTGCCAGCAGGTCAATGTCACCGATGGTGGCCTTCATGCGCCGCAGGCTGCCTGCGGCCGTGGCCCGCTGCACGGCGGGACAATCGTTCTCCAAAGCCGCCAGGACCTCCTGAGCCACTGGCCAGGCGGTGCCCAGAGGGATGCGGTCGCTGCGCCGATACAACGCCTGAATGCCGGCCAGGATCTTGGCCTCGGACTTGACGCCGAGGCCGGGGAGATGCCTCAGTTGGCCCTGGCGGGCTGCTCGCTCAGCCTCGGCGACACTGGCGATACCCAATCGCTCCCAGAGGAGCTTGGCCGTCTTGGGACCGACGTCGGGGATGGCCAGCAATTCAATCACACCCGGGGGAATCTCCTCCTGTAACTGCTCGTAATAGCCCAGGCGTCCCGTGCCCAGCAGTTCGTCCAGCTTCTTGGACAGAGCCTCACCCACGCCGGGGATGTCTCGCAGCTTCCCCTCGCGCCAGACCTCGTTGATATCCCGGCCCAGGTTGACAATGTTGTCCGCCGCCCGACGGTAGGCCAGGGCTTTGTAGATGACCTCGCCTTTGATCTCCAGATAATCGGCAATGGTCCGCAGTATCCGGGCGACCTCCTTGTTGGTCAGTGTCTTCTCGGCCACAGCGCCCTCCCTATTTTCTTCACCCCCGTATTCAAAGTTCACCCAAATTATACCACATTGCTATCGCCTTGGGAAGCTTTCACCCGCTAGCAGCCGCGCCAAGTGATCTTGGACAGAAAATGGCCCCGCTACTTGTGAGTGACTGGGAAAGATGTTGGGAGGGGTGGAGTATCTGGAGCCACCGCTTGTGGTGTATTGACTCGAGGGAGGTGGATGCCGACGGATGGCAGGACGGCGGCTGGCGGAGTTTGGGGTTGGCCTGAGTCACTCTTAAGGAATTGAAACAATGAACGCCTTGATCCTCTCCTGGTGAGGGGCAAGGCATTTGTTCTTTGGCACAGACCGTTTTACTTTTGAGGAGAGTTGGGGTAAAATAGCGACAGGCGACCAAGCGAAACTTGACTCGGAAAGGGGGTGCCCAGATGGCGTTGCAAAAGGTCACCTTGACTATTCCTCAAAGTCTTCACCAGGAGGTCAAACGTCTGATCAAGGCGGGCTACTATGCCAACTTTGCGGAATTGGCCAGAGCCGGGATTCGGAAGGAGATAAAGGAGCTTTACATGGCTAATCCCGCCCTCGCTCTAGAGACAGATGGGTTGCTGTATCTACGCCGACTGGAAGAGATACGACAGATCATCAGAGAGGCAGGAGGGATCAACAAGACGGAGGAAGAAGCTCTTGAAGACCTTCGACGAATCAGGGAAGAGATATGGCGAGAAAGATATACTACTCGTCCTTGATGCCAACGAGTATATCTTTGGGCTATCCGAGCTGAAGGACACATCTGCCAGGTTGCTCGATGTCTTACCATTTGTTGAGGGATTGAAGGTTGTTGTCCCCAGCACTGTGTTGGATGAGGCGACGAGGAACCTGAGATACATCCACTCCATTCTCGTAACCAAGTTCAATGATCTTGTTCACGGTTACGAGAAATTCAGCGTGGTGAGTGATGAGCGACTACCCCGATTGCTTGTCGAGGAATACCAACGGTTGGGCCTGCCAAGCGAAGCAGATGCTCGCATTGGCGCTTTTGCCGAATGGGTGAAAGCAGATTTCCTCGTGTCGGAGAATCAGCACTTTTTGAAAGAACTCAAGACGCCAGCATATCAGGTGATAGATGCTGCTGAAGCGTTGCGGCGGATCGAAGCGTCCTGAGTGATCTTGCAAAAAATGGCCCCGCTACTTATGAATGTAGCGAGGCCGTTTTGCTTCTTGGTTAGTGCTGTTTCACCTTCCCACGCCTTTTCAGGCGCTCGTGAGGACCTCGATCCCCTCGCCCTCAACCACTTCCCCCACCACCCAATACGGTTGATATTCCGCGTCGTACAGCGCCCGTAACCGCTCCCACTTCTCCGGTGGCAGGGCGATGAGCAGCCCCCCCGACGTCTCCGGCGTGAAGAGAAGCATCTGCATTTCCTCTGAGATATCAGGAGCAAAGCGGACGCCAGGCATGTAGAAATCCTGGTTTCGGCAGGAGCCGCCAGGGAAGAGCCACTGTTCGGCATAATCAGTCGCCCCCTCTAAGAACGGCAGCTTGTCCACGAAGAAGCGCAGGCCCACGCTGCTCTTCTCAGCCACCTCGGCGGAATGGCCCAGGAAGCCAAAGCCGGTGATGTCGGTAGCCGCGTGGACGCCGACCTGCTGCATCAACCGGGTGGCCTTGCGGTTGAGGGTCAGCATGTTCTCTACGGCCTGGCGCAGGTGAGCCGGATCGGCCACATCGCCTTTGGCCGCGGTGGTGATGATGCCCACGCCCAGGGGCTTGGTCAGGACGAGGACGTCACCCGGCCTGGCCCCGGCTTTGGTGGTGATCCGGTCAGGGTGGACAAAGCCCATGGCCACCAGGCCGTACTTGGGCTCTTCGTCGTCAATGGTGTGGCCGCCCGCGATGACGCCGCCGGCCTCGGCCACTTTCTCGGCCCCACCGCGCAGGATCTCGGCGACCATTTCGGCTGGCAGACTGGGCGGAAAGGCAGCGATGTTGAGAGCCAGCACCACCTCACCGCCCATGGCGTAGACGTCGCTCATGGCGTTGGCCGCGGCGATGGCCCCATACTCGTAGGGATCGTCTACGATGGGCGTGAAAAAGTCCAGGGTCTGGATGACGGCCAGTTCATCGTTGAGGCGGTACACGGCCGCATCGTCGGCCATTTCCAGGCCTACCAGCAGATCGGGGTAATCCTCCGGTCGAAACAGATTTTGCAAAGGGCGCAGCACCTGCGCCAGAGCCTCGGGGCTCCTCTTGGCCGCTCAGCCCGCGGCGCTGGTCAGCGCCGTGAGGCGGATGGGTTGTTCCTCAGCAGACTTGTTCATCTATTCTCCTACTCGATTCGACGTATCCCCTGGGTTTCCACGCCTTTCGCTTCCAGGACGGAGCGAACCGCGTCTGCCTGATCCCATTCAAAACGCAGAGAGAGGCCGCAGTCGGAGCTCAATTGGCGGGGCACGGGGATGAGCTTGACTTTCAGCCCGGCCTCCTGGGTCAGTTTCTCGGCGCGGATGGCCGCGCTGGTAGAGTTGAAAAGCACGACGCCGAATCTTGACTTATTTTCGTTTTTGCATAAAATCATATTTAGGAGGTGAATCCTATGGCTCTGAAATCCGTTTATGTTCCCGCCGAACTCCACCGGGAACTCAAGCTATGGGCGGTGGCATCGGGAAAGACTCTCTCCGAAACCGTGCGGCAATTTCTGACCGAGGGACTAGAACGAGCACGGGAGCGCTCCGCTATCCTGGCCGAACAAGAGCGTCTTCTCATAGAAGGGTATCAGATGATGACTGAAGAGCATGCCCGCCTGGCCGAAGAATCGGTTCACTATGCAGTAGAAGTGCTCGCACCCGATGAAGAATGGCCAGAGTACCAGGATGAGTAGTCCGCAGCAGTATCAACGGGGCGACGTACTTCTAGCCGACCTACCCTTCGCTGACGTGGTGCGATCAAAGGTCCGGCCCGTGCTCGTCGTGCAGAATGACGTTGCCAACAGGTTGCGAGAAAACCTGATTGTTGTGGCCTTCTCCTCCCGCGTGCCTTCGCGCCCTCTGCCGACGCAGTATCGAGTGGAGGTTAGTTCGCAACTCGCTCAGAGAGCTGGCCTGGTACGAGACTGCGTGGTGGATTGCGGCGTGATTCACACTATCGCGAAAAGCCGTATCCGTCGCAAGATCGGCTCTTTTACCAGCGAGGCGATGAGCGAAATTGACCACTGCCTCAGGATCAGTCTGGCTCTGACGTGAGGGAACTACAGGCTGACCACTTTCCTCGCTCCCAGTATCGTCTCAGCGATGGTGTACATGTTCGATACCTCACCCACTGCGACTCTCTCCTTGAGCCCGTAGTATCCCAAACAAGTCCCGCAGGCCAGGATCTCGACGCCCTGGGCCTTCAGAGCTTGCAAGTCTTCCACCACAGGAGAGCCCTCCACCACGAGCTTGACACCGCTGTTGAAGAAGATGACGGTCTGGGGCAGGGGCTCCACCTCGCCCAGGGTGTGGAAGAAGGCGCGCACTAGAACGCCCCCCAACTCTTCGTCGCCCCGTCCCATGATGTCGCTGGGCACGGTCAAGACCATAGGACCACTGGTAGAGGCGGCGGCCATTTGCGGCGCAGCTTCTTCGGCCGGCGCTTCCCCTTTCGTCAGGTGCACGTAGATGCCATCTTCTCGCTCTTCCACGTCCACCTGGCAGCCTTGCTTGGCGGCCATGCGCGAGACGTTGCTCCTGGCCGTCTCGTTGTCCACGATGGTGGTCACCGCGTCGCTCTCTTGCAGCGCCCTGCGGGTCAGGATCACCGGCTGGGGACAGGCCAGCCCACGGGCATCAACAATCTTTGACATTTGCATAACCTCCCTAGAAGATTATATCACACCGCCGCTCAAAGGCAAGCTGCTAACGGCTGATTGCTGATAGCCGAATGCTTGTTACGACGCTTTGCGTTTTGTCCAACCTGTGGTAAAATAACTCTATCATCGCCAGTCCTGAGTACCTGCCGGACGAGGTGCAGGCCAGAATCAAGAAAGTCATTTGAGGTTAGACAGTGAAGGACAAGGACATGCTCGTCGGATGGGATGATGGAAAAATCTACCTATACCTCAAAGGTGAAGAATACTGCATCTCGGATGAGCCAGAATTGGTGGAAAAGATCATCGCCTTGTGCCGACAATACTATGAGCAAAGGGCCCGGCGAGACAGAGCCACGGATGAGCAATAAGTTTGCGTTTTGTCCAATTCATGGCAAAAACAGCTCTACCAGGCATGAACCAATATCTCACCGCCGCAGCCCAGACTACAGTCAATCGAGGGGAGACGACAGCATTCGACACTAAAGGCCAATCTTTTCCGTAGGGCAGAAGGGGATTGGCTTTTGTTTTAGATGGGTTTCGCAAAATGCGGTCAAAGCGCTACCCCCAAAGCGAGAGTTACTTTGTGCGTTGGCAAAGAGTAGCGTGATATGCGCCATGCGGGTATTACACCCTAGATGAGTGATATACGTGGTAGTGAGCATACAATAAGTTATCTGCTATCGCACCGAAAGTGAGACGAGCTTCATTGATGGCAAAGCGTAGAAAGAAGATTCCACGTAATATAGAAGCGGAAATACTGTTTCTGAACGACAAGACATGCTGCATTTGCAGGGATTCAACGAAGGGAGTGCAAATTCATCACATAGACGGGAATCCGAATAACAACGATCTAAGTAATCTAGCAGTAGTCTGCACCGAGCACCATGATGAAATCCACAAGTCTGGTAGAATTACAAAAGGCATTTCACCAACGCTTTTAAGAAAATACAAGCGTAGTTGGGAGTTAGCTGTAAGGAACCGGCGTGCTCAACAACACGGTCCTCTCAGATCACCACTTGGAATTGAAAGCACGCTTTTCGAGTTTGAGATTAGAAGAATAGTTTATGAGATAGTCTCCTTACAGGATAGTGATATAGCAGGTATTAATCAGCGCCTTGATTTTCTACACACCCTTTATTTGCTAGAAGGCTATACGGAACAAATACTGCGTGATCTTGACCACATCCATGTTATGCTATCGAGTGAGCAGAATAAAGCCTGCCTCATTTCTAAAAAAGTACCCGAGTTTTTCTATCACTTGGTGGGACCGGAAAAGGTAGAGGTTAAAGAGAAAGACATTGATAATTTGGAAATAGCGATACAGATAGTTGGCACTATAGGTTCTTTTGCGGCCGAGTTCAACAAGAGTGTTAAGATCATAAAGAGTGTCTCAAACGCCTTTGAAAATATTTGGAATATACTGATTTGGTACGATTTGGAGTCTCTTGCCTTAGCAATATTGGACCGAATTGATGAGATTTCAAAAGGCTGTAAGATTGTGTATGAAGATGAAGCCCCCTTGGTTTTAGGCATAAGTGAGCTATCTAACTTATGTGAACAACTAAAAGCAATCACAGATGAGGAACAACCAGAATGGAATAAGGTATTGACGAAACTGGAAAAGCAAATAGGATAGGTAGAACAGCAGTTAATGAGAATGTCAGAGAATTATGATTAGGGCCAACTTCCACCTGCATAGATATAGGGTGGTTTCAACATAATGTGGCATTGTCCGACACACGCCTAATAAAGCGTTTGCGGCTTCGCTTGCCACGTTCGCTTCGTCCAAATTACCTTCGGCGACTTCGGCCCACCAGGGAAACGTCAACTACCATTGTCGACCTCTTGTCAGCATACTTGCTCAAAATGCGACATCGCTAGAGATCAAAAAGGAGGTCCTATGTCTGAGAAAGCCTGGGAAGCGATTGGAGCAATTGCAGGCGTTCTTGCTCTGATGCTCAGCATAGCACTTGAATGGAAGAGGATCAAAGAGCTTTTTGCTTCAGCCCGTGCCAGTTCCATCGGTCGCATCGATGTTTTCATACATGCGATCATTGTGGTAGCGATTCGCGCAATGCGCCCCCTACTCGTCATCTTGGCGATAATGTTGCTGGGGATTTGGATTCGGAGCAATCTACTTGTTCAGCCCCTACATCCTCTTATGAGTTGGACATTCTGGCAGTATGCCCTCGCAATTGCCCAGGTCGTTCCATTGGCACTACTGGTTTACATCCTCGTTATTGAACCATGGCGCAGGACTAGGCGAGCAGAGAAGGCCCGCGATTTGTTGGCGAAGAGCTGGCGCGAAGCCATAGATCAGATACCCGTCGTGCCGATAGTCTTCTACGAAGATACATTTCCATGCTCCTGGGTTCACTCGCCCGAGCAAGCCACATCATACTTCGAAGAGCACAGATTCCTACGCGCCAACGCACAAGAACTCAAAGACATGATGGAAAGAGCTATCGAGCACAGAACGGCACACAAGACCGTCTTTGTCTTCATCCACGACATTGTTCCGATGAGCATTACCCAAGTGCGTGATCCCACGTGCACGATAAGAAGATACTTAGATGCTGGCGGACGTGTTGTTTGGTGGGGTGATATCCCACTTCACCGGAGAGGTTTGCCTGGTCGGGCTATGATGGAACAATGGATGGGTGGCCCAGCAATTCTATCTGTGGATCATTACAATCCAGTACACGTAAAGACTCGTGATCCTGTCATGTGGAATAGGTCAGATTTGGATGGGAACATACAACTCACAGATGCGGGCCGAGCAATTGGCATGACGGTGGCCGGTCAGTGTGTCCGCCCTGCCAGAGTTGATCAGAATACAATTGTGTACTCCGAAATCGTTGGCGATCTTGGGTTTGAAGAACCCTCCAAAAGCCTGCGGTGGGCGATATCATGGCGAAAGGTCTTCAACGCGCACTATCCGCATTCTGGTTTTATGCAGTACCTGTCTGGGGAGGTGGATTGCAATGAGAAGTCCGTGGTTGAGGACTTCTTCCGATTCTCCGTTTCGGACTGGCCATTCGCTTTTACAACATAGCGGAAGTTTTACGTTACCGATGAGACTTCGCGCGCACCTTTGGCAAGCCGGGAAACGTTAGCCGAAATGCCAGGGATATACAGAATATGACTCATGACTTGTATGAGGGTTTTGCCGATCGCTATGATTTGTTCTTCGGTAGATTCAGCAAACACGATCCTGTAGCCGTCGAGTTTTTCCGCAAGCTCTTTGCGGGAAACCAGGTGCGCAGCGTGCTGGATTGCGCCTGTGGCACGGGAAACGACCTGGTCTTGTTTCACTCGCTCGGATGCGAGGTGGTCGGGTCTGATATCTCAGAGTCTATGTTGGCCCAATGCCGCAAAAACCTGGCCGAACGTAGCCTGAGGGTGTCGTTGCACAAAGCAGACTACCGTGAATTGCCCCAACACTTTGACCGGCCATTTGATGCGGTGATGTGCCTGTCGAGCTCCATCCTTCACATGCCCAATGAGGCCGAGGTGCTTCGCGCTTTCAGGAGCATGCGAGAAGTCTTACGTGACGGCGGAATCCTGGTTTTGACCCAGGGCACCACGGACAAGCAATGGGCAGAGAAGCCCCGGTTTATCCTTGCGGTCAACACGGAAGAGTTTTCCAGGCTCTTCGTGATTGACTATTTCGATCAGGGGGCACGGTATAACATCCTGGACATTTTCCACAGCGAGGGGGCCGGCGCTCTCAGGGTTTGGCATGTTGATTACCCTCAGATGCTTCTGAAGGACGACCAAGAGAGGCTGTTGGAAGCATCTGGCTTTGGAGCCGTGGATTTCTATGGCTCTTATCGTTTCGATCCGTATGACAAAGAGGCCAGCGACCGGCTGATAGCCGTTGCGCGCAAATGACGAAAAGAGGTGACCAAAATGCGTGAATTGCTTAGAGCTCTGGGAGCATTGGTGAGCGCGATCATATGAGGCGGGCTGGTGTACGCCGGGTGCGTCATCTGGCCGCTGCATTTGGATAAGCCCGTCGGCTTGGCTGCGGGTGGGCTCGTGGCTCTGATCATCCTGATCCAATACATCGTTGGGCTGACCAGGAGGCTGAAGCAGTCTCCTAACCCCTAACCCGACCCTCAACCCTTGTTTTCACATCCGTAACCATCCAGGGGCAAGCCCAGCGCCGGTCGAGGCAAGACCGGATTGGTGTGGGAGAGGCGACCGCCCCACAGACCATAACTAGGCCGCCATTGTCCCTACGCGGACACGCAATCAGGTCTGGTCCCTCAAGACTTGCCGGGAATGTTCCATCACGGCTCTACCGTTGGCAGGTTCTCACACGGACCGTTCAAGTTGAGTGTACCCCCCTGGATCCATCCACTCAGATCTAGCCCGGTATTGCCGACGCCCAAATCAACCCTTGCCCAGTCGTCCGTAGTCTTACCTGTCACTGCCGCATAATCACCAGGCATCATTGTCGCGATGACTTCGGATGATAGATCAGGTTCAGCATACACATGCACCTCATCCATCGGCATGGTGAAGCAAATTCCGGTGGGAGGCCCCACCAATTCTGGAAGGTCGTCTATAACCAAAAAGCCGCCCTTGACCAGGCGGCCACCCCATGCTACAATCCACTACCTCACCGGGTGCCCATCTCACCTGGCAGGACTTCCCCTCGTTCCCGTCGAGGGGCTTTTTATTGGTGATGGTTCAATTATACCACACCCTATCCCTTTTGCAACCCCTTGATAATGTGCAAGACTCTGTCCTTGTGCGCGGGCAGACCTACAAGCAACCCTGGAAGCACAAATCATGAGCAATGACCAGATAATGGCCCTGGAGGAGTTCGCCCAAAAGGTTGCTGAGGGACTGGAGAGAGCAGAAGAGGACTTAGGCCAGGCGGTGCATCATAGATTGGCTAGATGTGCAAGCGACACTGGCTATTGAGGACGGGGAAAAGGTTGCTTACGTTCACTGCCTGGTAGATGAAGCAGAATTGGCCTTTGTGCGCACTACCTCAAAGAGTTTAGCCAGGCCAAAAGTCCGGCGCAGTAGCAGGCGCGGGTGGCTTGCTTCGCCTGAGTACACTTCCCGCAAAGAGTGGGGGCGGTTTTGATCCAGGATGACGAACTCCACACCATAGCGTTCACAAGCCTGGAGAACGGTGTCAATGTCTTCGTTGGGAACCACCACATTAGGGCGGTGGCTGAAGTAATAGAAGCCTGGCGGGTTGCCGACCATCACCGTGGCCTCCGGTGGGGCGTTCTCGTCCAACCAGGCGGCGATGTCGGCGTACACCTGATCGCGTTGGTTCCAGGATGGGCTCAGGGGCTGGCCACCGAAGACTCCGCGAACATAAATGAAGACGCTGAGGAAAAAGGCCAGGACAACGAAGCCAATGGTGAACATCCTTTGGGCCAACGAGACGTCCCAGTGAGGCCGGCGATGGGCTATCCAGGCGATGACCGTGTCCAGTCCGGGCATGGCTGCGGCGAAGAGGAAGGGCAACAGCGCTCCCCCAGAGTGGAAAAGGCCCCCGCGCACACCGGGAAAGGTGAAAGCCAGGGTCATAGCCAAATAAAGCAGCGGGCCATAGATGAAGAAGGGCAGGTACCTTAAACGGCGTCGCAATTGCCACAGGCCAACCAGAATGAAGGGGGCCAGAAAGATCAGCATGTTTTCGGGCACGAGCCTCACCAGGTTGATCCCAATGGCCTTGAGCTTGGATTGCAGGATGGGGCCCCAACCCCAGCTCAGATAGTGTTGCCAGGTGAGGGCTCGCCCGTAGCTGAAAATCTCGTCGTAGTTGCGCAGGAAGAGAGTCTGGATGCCAGCGCTGGGAAAAGGCGTACCAACGGCCAGCCAGTTGCGATAGAACCAGGGGGACATGGCCAGGGTGTAGCCAGCCAGAGCGAGCAAAAGTCTGGGTAGCAGCCATTTGATGCGAGGTGCGGGACGGGGGATAGGGGAGAGGGGGTAGAAGGTGTGGAGGAGGATGATTGCCATCAAGACTCCGAGCAGGAGGATGCCGTCGGCGCGGGTCAGGTGGCTCAGGCCTGCCAAAGCACCCGACAGAGCAAACCACCACGGGCTGTCGCCCCTCAGCCCCCTGGCCATGGCCACCAGGCTCAGGCTGGCGGTCACGGCAAAGGGGGCAAAGCTGTCAGGGGAGGCCCAGTAGATGGTGTAGTAGCCGCTGAAGGTGGTGAAGAGAGCTGCAGCAATGGCGTGGCGTCGGTTGGAAGATATCTGACAACTGAAATGATAAGTGATCAGGGGCAAGATGGCTGAGAGCAACATGAAGGGCAACTGGGCAGCGCGGTAGGAGGGGCCGAAGACCAGGAACGAGAGGTAGGCCAAAATCGAGGAAAAGGGTGGCCAGTAGAGGTGGCTGGGGTGGGGGATGCCCTGCGGGTCATCGAGGAAATTCCAGATGAACTCTTCGTTGAAGCCCAGTCCCCGATAAAGAGCCTCAGCTCCATCGTAGTAGTAATAGGCGTCCATGTAGCCTGGCTGTTGGAGCGGTAGAGCTGCCAGGATCCTGGTCGTGAGGGTTATCAGCAAAATGGCAATAGCGGCCCGGTTAGTTGTGGAGCGCATCTTCCTTCCCAAGCTGACCCTCGGCCGGTGAGGTCGGCAAGATCTCATAGACGAGGATGTCTTCAATCGTTGTGACCCGCCTCAACTGCTTCTGGGCGGCCAGTTCATCTAGCAACATGGATTTTCGCTCTCCGTATTCAGAAAGGTTGACGAGGGCATAACGGGTTCTCCACTCTTGCAGAACTTTTATGCTGCGAAGGGCGGGGAAGGCTTTCAGGTCGTCGGCTCTGGCAGTGAAGGTGGCCGGGAAGTAGGTCCCGTATCCGCTGGCTATCTTCTTGCCATTGAATTTGGTGTAATACATCTGGGCACCCGTGATGGCCGACCCATAAGGGAACTGCATGATGGCGAAATCGCCTGGCTGCTGGGCCAGCCAACGATCAATTGGCCTGGGTTTGGCCTCGCACATGCCAAAAGGTACAGTCCAGAACTCGAACAGGATCAGCAAAGTGAACATCACTCCGGCCAGCAGGCTCGCCTGTTCACGACTGAGCGAGATCTCAAAGGCAAGCCCCTTGAGCCTGGCCTGGTAGTGATCTTTCATGTCTCTCCTCACCCATTGATTGAAGCCCATGCCGGCCAGGATGGCCATTGCAAACGCAGCCATGAGGCCAAAACGGCTCCACTCTCTCATCGAGCCAAAGGCGGGCACGAACAGATAGAGGGCAAGCGCGGGCAGTGGGATAGCGACGCCGCGCTCGGAAGCGATAGAGTAAGGCTCGTGTAGAGGCGATATATCTCTGGTTAGATGATTCATCACAGTGTTGTAACGTTGGACCCATTCTGTGGGCAGGGGAAGGAGAACCTGCCGCCCGGCGAAATGCAAGGTCGTTCCCAGGCTCAAGGTCACAGCTAGCAGAGCCATCAAGCCGAAAGCGTTTACGATCCGGGTGCGCTCTTTGCCCAGGGCATACATGGCAAATAGGGTGGCTACGAAGCCCCACGAGAGGAAGAATTCCATTGAGACCCACATAGCGGTGCTGGGAACGATGTGGTCGCGAACCCAGGGTCCCCACAGCGGGTGCAATGGGTTGGGAATAAAATAATCGCTGGGGCTGGCTGACCATTTGTCCACTTCCTCGAGGGAGTGGGTCATTTCACCCGTCGCTCTCAATTGCCAGTAAGGGATAGTGAAGGGGCCTACCACGATGGCCACGATGACGGTAAAGAGAATGACCCCTCGGCAGAGCTTCTTGTCAGTCAGATACCTTCGCCAGGGCCGGGCGCGGACCAGGAGGTAAGTCAAACCCAAGAAAGCCACAGCGACGGCGTAATACCAGGAGGAGAGAGCGTTCAGAGAGTAGGCCAGGGCAGCCAACATAGCGAATTTGATCTGCTTTTCGCGCAACAGTTTCTCAAGGAAGAGGAAGAAGAAGGGCATCCATTGCGTGCCCATCAGAGGTAGGTGAGCTCCCAACTGGGTATAGCGATATGGACAGTAAGCAAATATGGCTCCGCTCAGAATGCCCGCCGTGTGGCTGCCCGTCAGGTAGCAGACCAATAGATACATGGCGAAGCCGGAGAGAGCGAAAGACAGAAGAGCCAGAAAGTTATAGGTGACAACTTCCCCGAAGACAGCGGTGATAGGAAGGGTCAGCAGCGTGTTGGTGGGTGTTATCTCACCGTAGGCCAGGTTGAAACCATAGGGATGATAGATATTTGGGCTGAAAAGCGGCCACACGTGCAGATCTAAAAGGGCATGTTTAAACCACCAGATCTTCCACAAGTATTCAGCGTTATCGCCGAATACCCAGCCGGGAATCGAAGTGGTGAATTTGAAGATCAGAGGCCGGGTCATCGCTGCGCTGAGCAGGGTGAAAAGGGCGAAAATGCCAAGGCTTATCCTGTTGGATTTAGAGAGATAGTCAAATTTCACTCTGGCCATCCCGGTTGTGAGCAATCAGCAGGTAGAACAGTGGCGTAGATAGACACTCTGTCATTAGAAAACCTTTTGACCAGGTAAGGATGGCTCGCAGGGTTGAAATCACCCAGAGCTCTTTCCTGGGGGCCGTAGAAAAGATAGGCAATGCCACACGCCTGAAGGATGTTCAGGCGTGTGGAGTCGTCGGTTTGGCTTTGGAAGAAGGCCTCGATAGCTCCCCTCTTTTGAGTGTAGTCAATAGTCGCGTCCCAGTGCCCTAGAAAAACACGATGGCCGATGCGGGCTGGTATGTAGTTGCCTACCCAGTATGAGCATAAGATCGTTTCCATCGGCTGACTGTTGTCCGCCAGCCAGTCAATGGCCTCGTTCTCGGTCTCAGTGTGGAACAGGGCAGGGTGACCTTGCAAGGCAGCCAGGCTGGAGCTAGCCAAGAGGTACAGATTGGAGGGAAAGGTGGCCACAACGATCAAGTTGAGGACAAACAATCTCAATCGGCGGCGGTCATAGGACAGCATTCTGCTGATAGCTCGCGATACCCTGGAGCGGTGGACGGTCGGCAGCACATACTTGATGAGGCCTAGGCTGGCCAGGATACAGAGAGGGATGTGCAGTCCGGTAATGGAACGCCTTTGCACTTTGAAGGGAAAGTAGAGCATGATGCCCACCACCATCACCCAGGTGCTCAAAAAGAGCTCCCGTTCTCTACGTTGCCTTAAGATATGGATGAAGCCGCCGATGGCCAGCAGAAAGACCAGCCCGTAGCCCAAAATGTAAAAGGAAGGCGGAGGGGACATGGTGATGTCTTGTTCTGAAAAGCCCCGCATAACGGGATCAAAAGTCATAGTCCAGTAATAGTAGCTGAGCGGAGGGATCAGGCTGCATCCTAGGGCTATCATCCCCTTGGCCTCGTCAAGGGGCAGCCTGCGCCTGAGGCAGAGGAGCAACAGCCAATATCCGGCTAGCACGCAGCCAGCGATTAACAGCAAGTAGGGATGGATCACGGCCAGAAGCCAGGAGGCGACTACGGCCATCACTAGGGATGACGGACGGACGCGGTGGAAATAATCCAGCATGAAGACGAATACCAGCAAGAGCAAAGTCACGCCCAGGCAAAAATGGGGGACCAAGAGGATGGTAAAGAAGGTGTAGGCGTCCATCAGCCAGAAATCAATGGGAGAAATGCCCCCTGGCGGGGTGGGACTAATCAAAAGCACCAACCATCCCAGCCCAGAGGAGAGACAGACCAACAGGTAGGCGATCCAGTGCACAGCCCTCCGGCGTATGAAAAAAGCGATGAAAAAGTAGGCCACCATCAGGAGCGCCAGTCCGCAGAACAGACGAGCCAAATGATAGGTCAGTATCAGAGGCAAGCCACTCAGGGCAGAGAGGTGACCTAGCAGGAGGTAGAAAAGGTATAAGAAAGCTCCTGGATGGTCCTCCGACGTGTATAGGAGCCGGAAGAGCCAGGCTCCCTGGGCTCCCTGTTGCATGGCAGCTAAGTAGGTATTAGAATCCTCGGCGTTTACGATGAAACCACCAAAGTCCCATCCCGGAGGGGCGAACCCATATCCCAGAGCGTAAGGCAAGCAGGAAATGGCCAGAACCAGGATAGCCACCGCTGTAACTTTGTAGAGCTCGTTTTTAGATATATAAGGCATGACAGTTTCCCAGCGCAAGAGCTTCTCTTCAAGGTATCTCATACAGGTAGATGTTCAAGTCGTTGAAGATCACTGTATCCATCAGATCATAGCGTTCCTCCAACCAGGCTTTGTGAGGTGGCTGAGGATACCCCAGCCCCTCGTATTCAGCGAAGGCGCGCTGGAAGATGACGAACCAGACGTGCTGACTGCCCGCAGTTGCCTCTTCCATAGTCTGGCTGGCCAGGAGGCCCAAAGCTTCCTGAGTGGGCAGAGCCAGGGTGTCGCTGCCCGCGCCCGGCGGGTCGGCCATGAAAGCCTGGGGCAACTCCCGGTCGTAGTAGTGGCAGGGAAAGAAAGTGAGTTTGTTGTCGTGCACAATGGCATCGCCCGATTGGTGGTTTTCCCGCAGGTAAGCCACAGCCGCATCAAAGGGAGAGCGGGGGAACCAGGCATAGGTGTAATGGTATGCCAGGGAGATGGCCAACAGGACGACAACGGGTGAGAGCAGAAGCCAGTTTACCCTTTTAGGGAACTGAGCTTCAGCCAGTATCTTGGCTACCAGGACATAGTAGGCGATGGCCGCAGGCAGCAGACCCCGGATGATGTAAATGGATTTGAACTGAGAGATCAGGAAAGCGGCTATCACCGGCGACAGAGCCAGGATTAGCAAGAGATAGACGCCTTCTTGGGTCTGGCGATTCCGTCCCCGCACCCGTACGATGCGATACAGAATGAGAACCAGGATAAGGAGGCTTAGGAACAAGAGGATGGACACAAGGCCCAGAGGCATGGTCGGCAGCAAATCGAAATGGAAGAAAATCAGAGTCTGCACCAACTCCTTCAGGCCCGGCCGGGGCACCCAGTAGGCCTGTCGGATCTTACCAAACTGGCTGAAAATCACAGTGAGCCAGGGCGAGAAGAGAAGGCCGAAGGCCAGGTGGGAGACGATCAAGGGCTTCAGCAACCGCCAGCGCCTGGTCAGGAGCACGAAAAGGTCCAGGGCTAGAATCACTAAGAAGGCCAGGTTGTGAGTATACAAAGACAAAGTGGCTGCGAGGACGAACCCCAGCCAGCTTCCGAAACCGCTCCCCTTCCAGCAGCGGACGAAGAAATAGATCGTCAACAGGCTCAGGAGGCAGAGCAGACTGTACATGCGGTTCTCTTGCGAGTAATTGATGTGAAAGGGGGCGATGGCGGTCATGGCGGCCGCCAGCAGGCCCGCGCCGGGGTCGAAGAGTCGCTGGCCGATGGAAAAGGCGAGGACAATGGAAACCAGACCGAAGATGACCGAGGGCAGACGGACAATGAAGGGAGTCTGTCCGAATAGACCCATCCAAAGGTGCAGGAAGAAATAGTACAGCAGGGGATGGACGTCGGCGGCAGCCCCTTCGACCTGGGTGATGGTGCCGTAGAGGATGGCAGAGAAGCTCTTCTCGGCGTAGAGGACGGCGAAGGCTTCGTC
>JBGVTF010000007.1:0-7212 GCA_041862415.1 Anaerolineae bacterium
AGCCCACTGCCGGTAGTTGTGCCAGGGCGACCAGTCTTGCGCGTCCCGGAGGAAGGCTCGCAGCAATGAGAACAGGAAACGCGGCGCAAAAATGGAGGGCGGATAGCTGACTTTTTTCCTCAGGCTCGTGTCCCCGCCGGGGAAATAGCGGTAAGCGTCCTCCGGCAAGAAAAGGTCGGGAAAAGGTCTATAGAGAACCTGAAAGACGGTCCCGTTCACGAAGGGGTGACCGCGATACAGCTTGGTGACCGGCAGGCTGTCAGCCTGGGGGTAGCCCATGTAACGCAGGGGCTCCCTGAAGGCCAGCTCCTCCAACAGCTCTCGAACCACCGACCACCCCAGAGGTGACACGGGCTCGCTGAAGCGTTCGTTTAGAAAGCCGCTGGTCCACAGGTGGTCATCGCCAGCGATGGAATCGGTGAACCAACTGGTTCCCTGCACCGTCAAGGGACGGCTCTGAAAGATGAGGAGCTCGCCCCTCCAGAAACCCCACTCAACGTCCTGAGGGATGCCAAAGTGCTTCTCCAGCGCCAGCACCGTTTCGGCCAGGCGTCGCACCTGCCCAGGGGACAGCGTGAGCTCATCCCTTCGCTCCACAGGGACTTCAACCAGGATCGTTCCTCCACCGCCCTCGGGGTTTTGTATCCGTTGTCGAGCCTTGTGCCCTGGCGATACGGAGAAATCGGCGGATACTCCAGCGATGGACCGCTCGACCGCGTAGCGGTCGGCCTCCACCTCACCCCTGACCACGGTTTCCCCCAGTCCCCAGTTGGCCTCGATGACGACCCGGTCCTGGCCCGTCAGCGGGTCCGCAGAGAAGGCTACACCAGCCACTTCGCAGGGGATCATGGCCTGCACCACCACGGCCATAGCCCCGGTTCCCTGACCAGCCCAAAATCTGCGGCGATAGGAAATGGCCCGTGGCGCCCACAGGGAGGCCCAGCAGGATTTCACAGCCGCCAATAGATTCTCCGCACCGCTCACATACAGATAGGTCTCCTGCTGGCCAGCAAAGGAGGCACTGGCCAGGTCCTCGGCTGTGGCCGAGGAGCGGACGGCCACCCGGCCTTCCAATGCCCCCACCTCCCAAAGCTGAGTGTAAGCGGCAATGATATCCTCCCTAACTGAACTGGCCAGCTCGCCGCCAGCGATAAGGGCCCTCAGGCGCACCACCTCTCTCTCACGAGCCGCTTCATCACCTGCCCGCGCCAGAGCCTCCAGCGAAGCAATGACTTCTTCGAGGTCGTTCCGTCTTATGAAATCCAGGTAGGTGGCCGTGGTGATACAGAAGCCAGGGGGGACGGGGTGGCCCGCTCTGGTCATCTCTCCCAGGTTGGCCCCCTTACCCCCGACGGCTCCCTTGTCGTCCTGGGTTATCTCTTCAAGCCACAGAATCGTGGACCGTTCGCCCATTGCCTTTTTGCTCACCTCGTGTTAAAATCATGAAGAAGGGAGTAGAGAATGGCCTTCTACGACGATCTGCTGCGCAGACTGGATGAAAAAGCCTTTTGGGGCTTCAGGGTTTGGGATTTCTCCTTCAGGAGTCTGCCCCATCGCTACAGTAGTGCCTTCCTTAAAGAGGTCGTCTTCCGGCATCCGCTGCGCACCCTATCTGGCCTCCTGGCCTACCGCCGCCTGGTCCACGGCGACCGCAGAAGAGGCGACATCACCTGCCTCTTCTCAGGAGCTCAGGAAGACTTCCAGCGCAGGGTGGCCAGGGGAGAGGGCAGTTTCCTGGTAGCGGTAGGCTTTTGCCAGAAGCCTATGAGAGAGGCTGGTCATGTCCACGAATGTCCGGTAGGGCGCTTCAATCACCGCTGTCTCTACCTGGCCCAACTGGATTTGTCCCGCACAGAAGAAAGCCTACCCCTTGCCTGTCGAGACTGCGAGATCAGGATAATAGGCACCAGAGCCCTCCAGGCGGGCGCGGACGTGCACATCATGACCTCGGCTTTGGACATCGCCCACGACATCTTTGTCCCTGCCCTGGAGCGGGGAAGGTTCAAGACGGCCATCCTCTGCGTCTGCCCCTATTCAGTGCAGCCTATTGCCCTGCCCCTGCTCATCTGCGGCATCGAGGGCTTTGTGGTCCAGTTCAACAGCGGCTATTGCGCTGACTACAGCCAGTGGTCGCTGGCCGATAGGGGGATCAAGGATGACCGCACTCTCCTGAACCCACGAGCTCACGGCACAATCCTCGATTTCCTTGAGGGCGTCGCTGCCCTCAGAGCGGAGTTTGGAAAACCACCCTGCCACCGTTTCCAATTGGAAGGAAACATTTACGTGCCTGTGTGATCAGAAGATGTCAAAGCCTGCTTCCCTCAGGCGCACCTGCGAGGTGCGATAGGGATCGCAGACCTCCTCTTCCACCCAATCCGTGTAGCCTGTCTCTCTCAGGCAGCGGAGGAGGTTCTGTCTCTCGCCCCGTGGCATCAGCCGTGGATCGCTCATGGCCGCCACGTGGAAGCTGACCCTGCTCTGCATCAGGTTCTCCACAGCTCTAAAGGGCAACTCCCAGAACTCTCCCCTGGCTCCTGTTCTCTCCTCGAAACCGCTGGCTGACCCACCCTTGATAGAGACCCGCACGTGGACGCCCGGGTACCTGGCCAGTTCGGCGGCGTACCCGGCGTCGTAGCCCAGGGGGATGCCGTTGGTCTCCAGGATAAAGGTGAACCCTTTGCCAGCGACTCGGTCCAGCACCCCCACAAGGTGCTCTTTGCAAAGCATGGGCTCCGCGCCGGAGACACGCAGCCTATTGAGACGCTTCTTGCGGGCGTTCTTGATCAGGCGGCGGGCCGCTTCTTCGGCCGAGTAGAAATCACCGTACTTGTCGGGGAAATCGCGGGAAAAGTCAACCCAGCAGAAGACGCAGCGCAGGCAGCAGCCCACGGTGTAGCCGGTGGAGATGCCGCCGTAGACGCCCACGCAGTAAAAGTCGGTGTATTTGCGCGCGTCGCCCCGACAGACCTTCTCCTCTGTCAGCCGCCACAGTTCGATGGGATCGTAAGGAGTGAAACCTTTCCTGAGGTAAGCCGGGTATTCTTGCATCTCAACTGCCTCGGATGCATTATACCCGATTTTGCCTTTCCCAACAAGCAAATACCTTTACAAACAGCAGAGGCGCAGCATAAGCTGCGCCTCTATTCAAAACAGCGGGTCTACTGTTGGCCGACCTTGGGCAGCCCGTAGACTGTCTTCCAGCCAGGGCTCATCGGCTCCTTCAGATAGGGCTTCATTTCTTCCTCCGAACGGAGAGTGACCATCTCGGTCGGCGGGACGGTGCCGGGCGGGAAGGCGTCCAGGATTTCGTCAATGAGCAGCGTCAGGTAGCGCAAGATGGCGGCCAGCGGCCGCTTGGCTTTATAGGGATCGCCGAGGGTGGGCTTGCCGACCACACCTTCGGGCGTCCCGGCAATCTCGATGGCGGCGTGCCCCTCGCCCTCCGACCAGCGGCATGGCCGGCGGAACGGATCTACCGACTTGTCCAGGTGACCGTCCGGCAGGAAAGACACGCCTTCTGTGTCCACAGCGTGTTCCATCTTGACCATTTCAGGGAACAGGTACAGGCCCAGGGAGGTCTCCGACTCGTCGGCGTGGACGAAATTGGTGTCCCACTTGCCGCCCTCGTCCTTGGTGTTGAAAAACTCGCGCACAGCGCGGTGCCAGTCTATCACGCGGTAGATGCCCGGCAACTGGTATCGCTTGCAGAACTCGTGCAGCGCTTCCTCCAACACCCAAAGCTGGCCGTGGTTGTTGAGGATGATCTGCTTGCGGAAGCCATCGTTCCACAGGCCCAGCATGACATCCACCATAAACTCGACAGCAACGTGATCACGGATAATGACCGTGCCTGCCATGCCAATGTGGTGATAAGGATGAGAGCCGTACATCAACGGGGGCAGAGCCAGCGCGGGCGGGCGGCCTTGCTCAGCGAAATAGCGGCGCACACCCTCGGCGATCTGGCTGACGAACAGCGTATCCGTGGCACTTACGGTATGATCGCCATGCAGTTCGGTGCTGCCCACCGGGATGATCACAATGTCATTCTTGCGGCGCTGCTCGACCAGGTCATGGCGCACCGTCGTCTGGATATAGGAGCCCGGCTTGGCCCACTCACAAGGTGAAGGCATGCCGTATTCGGCCAGGATGGCCTCAATTTGCTCGTCGCCGGCCTCCCAAACCTCCTTCTTCAAACGGCCCACGGCCGTGTCTTCAAAGAAGACCGTTGGATTTTCTGTTGTGAAAAACCCGAGTTCTTCTGACATCCTATCCTCCATTTCCATATGAATGCAATTTTCACTCATTTTCACTCAAGGTAAGCTGTCCACATCTCTCCCTTGAGCTCGGCTTTTGCACACGTGTGCATAAATGAATAATAACGTATTCCCTGCGTTTTGTCAAATCGGACTGTGAGTTACTCAGCCAGCCACTTCCTGGCGACCTCGACGATGGGCTGCCCCGGCTGCGTGGCCACGAAATCCCTTATGCGCGCCATGATCTGATCTCGAGTGCCAAAGTTGCTGGCCCCGAATCCCTCCATCACAAAAGATGCTGCCGCTGAGGCAAAGAGAGCCGACCAGGGCACATCACCCGTCCTCTCGTATTCGATGAAGAAAGCTGTGGCTGAGGAGTCACCGGCCCCACCGGGGTCCACGAAGGCTCGCGGCGAGATAGCCGGGACCTCGTGGAGCCGTCCCTCACAGTAGACGAAGGAACTGAAGCCGGTCCTGGCTCCCCCTTCTCTGGTTACCAGGACGATTTGCGGCCCATAGCCAGCCAGGAGGCGCACGGCCTCCCCAGGATGGTCGGTACCGGCCAGCGCTTCCAGCTCAGGCAGACTGGTGGCCAGCACATCCACCCTCTCCAGAAAACGCTCCCTGTCGTGCCAGGCCTTCTGGACAACCCTCTTCTCTTGGCCGACGGACCTGAGGTAGCCCTGGGGATCCATGCAGACCAGGCTCTGGCCAGCCGTGAGCTTGGCCACAGTCTGATAGGGCAGTTCGTCAAAGATGGGCAGAAGGGCGACTTTCTTCGCCTGGAGATAGGGGGCGGGTATGTCCTCAGGCAATATGGGCCCACAGGCGTCTAGAAGTCTCTGCTCCCGGTTCTCCCGTTCATCGTAGACACATTCAAAGTGGGTGGTGGCACCGTCAACCTGCTTCACCCCAGCCACGTCCACGCCAGCCAGGGAAAGACGGGTCAGGTCGCTCATAACGTAGTCTCGGCCTACCTTGCTGGCCACGCCGACCCTCTGGTCCAGCCTGGCAGCGCACAGGGCAGCGTAGGCCACCGAACCCCCAAAAACCCTCTGCCGGCGATCAAAGGGGGTGATGATGTCGTCGTAAGCCAGGTTGCCGACCACCATCAAATCGAGCATGGCTCTATCCTTAACCCTCCGCCCCATTGTACACGAGAGCCCAATGTCCATCTCTCCCTTTCCAGATGGGGGGACAGTAGCCCACCGGCCCTGCTGCCAGGAGGGGAAAAGTGAGCTTGAGGGGACACGTCTCGACTGAGCTCGACGAAGTCCCCTCAAGCTCCCCGGGCTTCGCTGCGCGAGCCCGATTGGACATCAAATCTTCCCCATGAACTGCTTGACCTGATAGTCCCACTCGCGGGTTTCCAGCTCTACCTCTGAGCCTTTCCCTTCGACTCCGCTCAGGGCAGGCCCTTTCTCGCAGACCTGGACAAAGACGTGGCCCCCGCCGCCTTCAAAGGTGGCGCAGCCTTCACCCTGCTCCTTTACCTCCAGGCCCAGCCCGCCCGGCCCAAAGAACTCGAGGGCCTTTTCCAGGACCTTGCCCGGGCTCAGCTTGCTCTCTTTTCCGTAACGTGCCATTTTCTTTACCTCCTCGGGCACAGTGCCCCATCTTCCGTTTGCCCATCACTACGAGTCCACACGGACGTATTCGATGTGGAAGTAGCAGCCTTGCAGCGGATCGCCGCCGGGGTCGCTGCGTGTGCCCTCGCACACACCGAGCCCGGCTTCTTCCGCGCAGAACAAGTAATCATAGGTGTGGGCCCTGCTGACGAGCCCCTCCGCGACGATCAGGTCGGCCATCACGCAATCCACGGCGACCGGATCGGTACCGACAAAGAGGCTATTGCAGGCGTCACCAAAGATGCTCCAGGACTGGATCGGCGGGCTGCTCGGCGCAGTACCGCCGTACAGCCCATCGCCCAGGGTAAGCACGGTCTTGTCCCGGATGTTGGTGTTGAGGCAAATGTCTACGAAGGGGCTGTACGTGGCCCGGTACAGGGAAGAGCTAGTGCTGATGTAAAGATGCAGGTTGTCGTTGCCAGTTCCGCCGATTCTGTTCAGGCTGCCGAAGTGGTTCTTGAAACCGAGCGTGACGGGATTGGCGCTGTCACCGCCATGGCGCTTGATGATGGGCATGTTGACCACATAGGTGGCATCGTATAGGACGTCAGCCAGTTGGCGGTCGTTCACATAGCCATAGGGATCGTTGAAGCTGATGGTGAGGCTGGGGTCTTTGCCATGACTAGGTGCAATGACGCCCGGGCACGACCCTGTGCCCAAGAACTTGACCTCAGGGTAGACGGCCCAGATCGGGTCACGCAAGTAGCTGGGGACGACCCGGATCGAATCGTAGACCGTGATGTCGTCGGGTTGCACGCCCGCTGCGACCATGCCAGAGATCAGGGCCAGGACGGGCTGGGGCAGCGCGTCAATCAGGTTGCTGTGACTGTCGCAGTCCCAGCTAGCGTTCAGATTGACCTTGATGGCGATCTTTTGTCCAGGCGAGTACCCGCCAGGTTGGACGCGCTCAAACAGCGCGCTCCAGATTTCGGACCAAGAATCTTGACCGGTGAGACGTTGCAAGCCGGTCTGTACCATGCTGTTCACCACGTCTTGGTTCACAGCGTTGTAGAACAAGCCGCTGCCGCTCCAGTTTGTGGCATCGGCGTCACGGACGTGGACAACACGGGGTCTGGGGAAGGGTTTGCTGATATGCGATTTGCTGCAACGGGTCACTATGGGCAAGTAGATCCGGTAGGGTGAAGAATCCTGCGCCTGAGCTACCGGTATCCCCAGGCGGCGCTGCGTCCAGGCCAAGATCGCTCCTCCTAGCGTCGCCGCTGACCCAATGAGAAACCTGCGACGGGTGAAAAGACGCTTCTCGTTCAACTTGAACTATTCTCCTTCTCTTTCATCATTTTCTCTTGTTTTAACCACACCCTGCGAATACT
>JBGVTF010000008.1:0-13130 GCA_041862415.1 Anaerolineae bacterium
TTTGTGGCGCTGTGGGACTTGCTGGCCTTTATCCTCAACCTGACTGGCCGCCTGGTGGCAGCCGTGTTGGGGCTGGTCTTGATGATCGTCGGCATCGTTTTGACCGTGACGCTCATCGCTGCGCCAGTGGGCATCCCCCTCATTATCCTTGGGTTTTTGCTAATGCTGCGCAGCATGTTTTGACAGAATTCGTGTCCTTCGTCCATTCGTGTCATTCGCGTTCATAAAGAATTGTTGGAGGAAATAAATGGCTAAACTGAATCCGTTCAAAGGGTGGTTCTCGAAACCCGAGCCACTGAAGAAAGGCATCTATCACTACCGCACGCCGTTGGACGCCGAGGAGCGGTTCCGGCTCCACCTGCGCGTCGAAAAGGACGGGCGCGGCATCCTGGTCATCAACGCGGCCAAGGTGCTGCACCTCAACCAGACAGCCACCGAGTGGGCCAAGCTCATCGTCGAAGATGTGCCGCCCCAGGAGGCGGTCAAGACTATGCAGCGACGCTACCGGGTGGATAAGAGGACGGCGCAGGCAGACTATGACAACCTGCACGACACCATCATGACCCTGGCCCGCACCGACGAGGTTTGCCCCGTCACCTACCTGGACATTGAGCGCATCGAGCCCTTCGAGACCCCGGTCTCGGCCCCCTATCGCATGGACCTGGCCCTGACCTATCGCTGCAATGACGATTGCCTCCACTGCTATGTGGCCCGGGCCAAGGCCCATCCGGAGGTGCCCACCGAAGACTGGAAGCGGGTCATTGACAAATGCTGGGAGTTGGGCATCCCCCATATCTGCTTCACTGGCGGGGAGGCAACGTTGCGCGATGACCTGCGGGAACTGGTCGAGTACGCCGAGGACGTAGGGCTGGTGACGGGTCTGCTGACCAACGGCCGCCGCCTGAGCGACCGGGCCTATCTGGACAGCCTGCTGGAAGCTGGCCTGGACCACATCCAGATCACCATCGAATCCCACGACGAGGCGGTGCACGACAGGATGGTGGGCTGCCAGGGGGCCTGGAAAGAGACCGTGGAAGGCATCAAAAACAGCGTGGACGCTGACGTCTACCTGATGACCAACACCACCCTCACCGACCTCAACAGCACCGACATCGAAAAGACCGTGGCCTTCATCGCCAGCCTGGGGGTGGAAACTTTTGCCTGCAACGGTCTGATCTACGCTGGCAAGGGGGCCGACGTGGGTATCGGCATCCCCGAGGTGGATTTGCACCCCATCGCGGACAAGATCAAGGCCGCCGCTGTGGAACACAGTCTGCGCCTGATCTGGTACACCCCCACCCAGTACTGCGAGTTCAACCCCCTGGAGAAGGAGCTGGGCGTCAAAGGCTGCACTGCGGCCAAGTACAACATGTGCGTCGAGCCCAATGGCGACGTCATCCCCTGCCAGAGCTACTACCAGACCCTGGGCAACATCCTGGCCGATCCCTGGGAGAGCATCTGGCAGCACCAATTGGCCCAGCACCTGCGAGAGCGCACCTGGCTCCCGGCCAAGTGCGAGGGCTGCGAGGACGTGGCCGTCTGCGGCGGCGGCTGCCCGCTGTACGTGAATGAGGGGGAATACCTGTGCGTGGAGAGCCAATCAACAGCACCGTAAGTTGACTGTAAACGTCAGTCACCCTTGCGAAGGTCTGCAACCTTCGCAGGGGTTTTGGGAGGCTGCTCATGTCAGACCTCACAATCGAGGAATGGCACGCCCAGTTCACTCGCCAGGCCCGCTGGACGCGGGCAGTGCGCAATCAACTCTACCGGCGAGTCAACCTGCTGCGGGCTGAACGAGTGCTGGACGTGGGCTGCGGCACGGGGGTGATTACCGAGGAGATGGCTGCGCGCTGCAAGGGTCAGGTCATCGGGGTGGACGTTGACGCGGCCATGGTCGAGTTCGCACGGACCAGAGGCGGCCAGGTCGAGTACCGCGTCGGTGACGCCCATGAACTGGGCTTCCCTGACGGCTACTTTGACGTGGTGGCCTGCCATTTCCTGCTGATGTGGGTCAGCGATCCTCTTTCGGCCGTACGCGAGATGGCCCGGGTGACCAGGCCCGGCGGGGCGGTGCTGGCCTGTGCCGAGCCGGATTATGGGGGACGTATTGACTATCCCGAAGAGTTGCCCCTGGCTCGCTGGCAGGCCGAGGCCCTGCGCCGCGAGGGGGCCGACCCCTTCATCGGACGCAAACTGCCAGCCTTGTTCACCCAGGCGGGGCTTTCAGCCAACGTGGGAGTCATCCCCTCCCTGTGGGACGAAGAGACTTTGCGGGCCGAGTTCGAGGCCGAGTGGGCGCTAATAGAGCGCACCCTGGTAGGGATAGTGAGCGCGGACGAACTACAACGCTACAAGCAGGTAGACTGGCAGGCCATCGAAGACGGCCAACGGCTGATCTTTGTGCCCCTATTCTACGCTGTGGGTAGAAAGACGAAAGACGGCTGAGGAAAACCTCAGCCGTCTTTGTCATAAACTCTAACAAAACTCTAACATTCCTCTAGCGTTCTTCTAACAGTAGCAAGGTAGAATGAGAGCGCAATCACCTGAAGGAGACGCGGTATGAGCGGGAAACCAATCTGTGCCAATTGCGGCATCGAAATACGCTGGCGACCGACCATCGTTGACGGCGTAGCCTATTGCTGTTTGGGATGCAGCCGGGGCGGCCCCTGCGAGTGCGATTACTCCCGGCTGCCCAGGACCAACGATCACACCGCCATTGTGCCTTTTGTCATTCCTGCCCACGCGCCTTCTTCTAGGAAGAACGAGCAGATAAAGAAAAAGGGTTAGAGGAGGTATTGTCAGATGTCTAAAATCATAGGTATTGACCTGGGAACGACAAACTCTGTCGTCGCTGTGATGGAAGGTGGCGATCCGACGGTGATCACCACCGCTGAAGGGGGGCGCTTGCTCCCATCGGTGGTAGCCTTCACCAAGACAGGTGAGCGCCCGGTAGGCCAGACGGCCAAGCGCCAGGCAGTGGTCAACCCCGAGAACACCATCTTCTCCATCAAGCGGCTGATGGGGCGGCGCTACGATAATCCCGAGGTCGAAAAAGCCAAAAAGGTGCTGCCCTATCAGATCGTGGAGGGGTCGAGTGGCGATGCCCGGGTCAGGATCCCCCAAACGGGCAAGGAATACACCCCCCAGGAGATTTCGGCCATGATCCTGCAAAAGCTGAAGAAGGACGCCGAAGCCTACCTGGGCGAGCCAGTCACCCAGGCGGTCATCACCGTGCCTGCCTACTTCAACGATTCCCAGCGCCAGGCTACCAAGGACGCGGGCAAGATTGCTGGCCTTGAGGTACTGCGCATCATCAACGAGCCCACAGCGTCCTCACTGGCCTATGGCCTGGACAAGAAAGAGGCCGAGACCATCCTGGTCTTTGACCTGGGCGGCGGCACTTTCGACGTGAGCATCCTGGAAGTCGGCGAAGGGGTGGTGGAGGTCAAGTCCACCAATGGCGACACTTTCCTGGGTGGCGACGACTGGGACCAGCGTGTCGTCGAATGGATCGCTGACGAGTTCAAGAAAGACCAGGGCATTGATTTGCGGAACGACCGTCAGGCCATGCAGCGCCTGAAGGAAGCGGCTGAGAAGGCCAAGATCGAGCTCTCCACCGTGATGGAGACCGAGATCAACCTGCCTTTCATCACCGCTGACGCTTCGGGCCCCAAGCACCTGCAGATGAAACTGACCCGGGCCAAACTGGAGCAGTTGACCGAGGATCTGGTGCAGCGCTGTGTAGGGCCTTTCAATCGGGCTCTGGAGGATGCCAAACTCAGCGCCAGCGACATTGACGAGGTGGTGCTGGTAGGTGGAGCAACCCGTATGCCCATGATCCAGGAATTGGTGAAGAAACTGACCGGCGGCAAAGAGCCTCACAAGGGCGTCAACCCTGACGAGGTGGTGGCTGTAGGCGCCGCTTTGCAGGCCGGCGTGCTGGGTGGCGAAGTCAAGGACATCCTGTTACTGGACGTCACGCCCCTGACGCTGGGGGTGGAGACTTTGGGCGGTGTCTTGACGCCTCTCATCGAGCGCAACACGACTATCCCGGTGCGCAAGGGCGAGATCTTTTCCACGGCTGAGGACGGCCAGACGGCGGTGACCATCCGTGTGCTTCAGGGCGAGCGCCCTATGGCGGCTGACAACATGCTGCTGGGCCAGTTCAACCTGGAGGGCATCCCGCCCGCGCCGCGAGGCATCCCTCAGGTCGAGGTCACCTTCGACATTGATGCCAACGGCATCCTGAACGTCTCGGCTCAGGACAAGGCCACGGGCAAAGAGCAAAAGATCACCATCACCGCTTCCACCAACCTTTCCAAGGAGGACGTGGAGCAGATGGTGGAAGAAGGCCGGCGCCACTCTGCGGAAGACCAGCGGCGCAAGGAGCTGGTGGAGGCCCGCAACCAGGCCGACAGCCTGGCTTACCAGATGGAAAAGGCCCTGCGCGAGATGGGCGACAAAGTCCCAGCCTCAGACCGCCAGGCCATCGAGGCCAAGATCGCCGAAGTCCGGCGGGTCAAGGACGGCGACGACGTGAACCGCATCCGGCAGGCCATAGAGGAACTGAAGCAGGCCAGCTACGCCATGTCACAGCAGATGTACGGTCAGGCTCAGCCCCAGTCTGGGCAGCCCGGCGGCAACGGTGGCGAGCCACGCCAGGGCCACGGCGAAGACGAAGACGTGGTCGAAGGCGAGTTCCACGCGGTATAGTTGGGCCACGCAAGAGCAAAACAGGAGGCCAGGACAACTTGTCCTGGCTTTTCCTTTTCAGGCTGATCACAATGCCTCCCAGAGCTTAGCTCTAACCATTTTCTAACCATTTTCTAACCGATTTCCAACTTTTGTATGATATAGTCAGACGGGTTAATTTCACATAGTCCCTGTCCGCTCATTTTGCGACCTTGAATTCGAGCAATGATACTCATCTTGAGTTTAGGCCAAGAACTCGAGTTTTGTGATAGACACGGCTCGATGGCCTCCTGAGCTACCTCTTGCAGCACCCGATCCAGGCGCTTGACAAGCCGGATTTGCTTGAGCACACGGTGCCAGCCGCAGGCTTGGCGTGCCCGCTACACGCGCCGCCTGTTCCTTCCGCAGCGTTGTGATGGACGATGGGGAAAGGGCTGCCCTCCCTGGGCCAGCCCCCAGGATGTCGGAAGTTCCCCCAAAAAAAGTCGGTGGATGGCGGGCTGGCGCATCCACGCCACAATTAGTGAGAGGAGAAAGCGATGAACCATGGTAAAGAGAAGTTGACACTTGCTCTGCTGGTTGGTCTGGCAGCGATAGCCATCGTGTTCCACTTGCTATACAGGCTGGAGGCGCAAGCAGCAGAGTTGCCAACGGATAACCCCTGTAGCGCAGTTCAAGCTCAAGATGAATCCCCGTCACACGTTTGGACCATCACCATTGTAGACAATTGGAAGATCACGGGCTGGTACACTTCGTTGGCTCTAGAACCGACAGCGCCCTACACCCCTCATATCAGCTACCATGCTAGCTTCCCCAAGTATGACCTGAATCATGCTTCTTGGAACGGGGCAGGGTGGGTAATCACGAGGGTAGACTCGTCAGGGGTCGTAGGCTATTACACTTCGCTCGCGTTGGAGCCGACACCACCCTACACTCCCCACATCAGTTACCAGCACCACACTAACGGCGACCTGAAGCATGCCTGGCTGAGCGGCACGGTGTGGGTAAAGGAGACAATAGACAGCGCGGGGAATGTGGGTTCCCACACATCGCTGGCACTAGCGCCAACAGTGCCTTACACCCCTCACATAAGCTACTACGACGCTACTAACAATGATCTGAAATATGCCCATCAGGATGGAGGAGGTTGGGTAACTGAAACAGTGGACAGTGAAGGGGATGTAGGTACGTATACCTCGCTCGCGCTGGAACCGACAGCGCCCTATACCCCTCACATCAGCTACTACGATCTCACCCACCGAGACCTGAAACATGCCTGGCTGAGCGGTACGGTGTGGGTAAAGGAGACAATAGACAGCGCGGGGAATGTGGGTCTCTACACATCGCTGGCACTAGCGCCAACAATGCCTTACACCCCTCACATAAGCTACTACGACGCTACTTACAGGGATCTGAAATATGCCCATCGGGACGGAGGAGACTGGGTAACTGAAACAGTAGACAGTGAAGGGTCAGTAGGTTGGTATACCTCGCTCGCGCTGGAACCGACAGCGCCCTATACCCCTCACATCAGCTACTACGATCTCATCCACGGAGACCTGAAACATGCCTGGCTGAGCGACACAGTATGGTTGAGTGAGACGGTGGATAGCAAGAGAAATGTAGGTCGGTATACTTCAATAGACCTTGTTACAGCGACAGCATCCTATACCATCTGCATCAGTTACTACGATGACACCCTTGACGCGCTGAAACTTGCCTGCAGCGAGCCCCCTGCGCCGCAGTTGACCGTGACCAAACAGGCCGACCCCGATCCAGTGCAGGCTGGCGCACAACTGACCTATACCATCCGCGTCACCAACACTGGCAACGTGGACTTGCTGGCCACCGTCACCGACACGCTGCCCGCGCAGGTCACACCCACCGGAACTCTCATCTGGACGACGGGCATTATCGCACCCGACGGCATCTGGGTACAGACGGTGCCTGTCACCGTCGCACCAGACTATACTGGGCCGCTGATCAACGTAGTACAGGTCACGACCGAGAAGGGGACGAGGGGCGTCTACACTGAAACCTGTGAGGTCCAGCCCGCGCCTGTGCCACCCGTTTCCCCAATCTACCTGCCGATCACCCTGAAAAACTTCTTGTAACCGGCCTCGATTACGATGTCCAGGGGTGCCTGACCTCGACCACCATAACAGATGGCCCGGTTGAGATCTACATTGAGGGTAACGACGTCGTCGTGCATAACTACCATGCTATCTACAATTGTTGTGCGGTCATAAGAACTACACTCCTCACCTCAAACCCGCCAAGGTGATCCTGCGTTATTACCTCCTCCAGGTCAACCTCTCCATTGTGCTCGAGAACCTTCAACGGTATCTTGCTCCATAACCCAGTATAGGGTAAAGCCACTCATCACCATGCTCTGGCTGAGTGGCTTTCGCCTTTTTCGCTGAGCGGGGGGCTTTTTCGTGAGCGTTACACAGTTAGGACACTAGCCAAGCCAATAACCCATGCTTGACTTGCTCCTTAATGTGGATTATAATATGGATTATCATCCACATTCCTATAGGGAGATAGAAAATGAAAACGATTCAGATGACAATTGATGAACCCTTGTTAGCCGAAGTTGATCGGGTGATTCAAGCCTTGGATACTACCCGCTCTGCTTTCATTCGCGAGGCGTTACAGCTAGCCCTGCGACAACACAAAATCGCCAAGATGGAACAACAACAAGCAGAAGGATATGCCCGACATCCTGTCGAGCCGGGTGAGTTTGATGTGTGGGTAGCTGAACAAGCGTGGGCTGAGCAATGAAACGAGGCGAGGTACGATGGTATACATTTAAAGCACCGGACAAACATCGCCCAGTGCTGATCCTGACTCGCAACTCGGCAATCGGGTTCTTGAACGCGCTAACTGTCGCCCCAATTACGAGGACTGTCCGTGATATTCCGTCTGAAGTTTTCTTACCCCCTGAAGATGGTCTGCTGACTGACTGCGCGGTGAACTTGGACAACATCCAAACTGTTCCCAAGGCCAACCTTGGCTCTCTTATCACCTACCTGTCGCCAGAAAGAATGGGAGAAGTTAAGCGGGCCATCAGTTTTGCTCTGGGCCTCGATGCGCCTGTTTACTAACAGAAATCTGCTTCGGCAAATACACGGCTGGCGAACACCCTGCCCAGGTCAATCACTTCGACTACCCGTCGGGTCGCTATCTCAGCCAGCATAAGGAAGAAGACATCGTCAGGGAGCATGCCGTCCGTGGCTGCCTCTCGCTCGATAAAGTCGAGCATCAACGATTCAAAATCCTCCGGATTGAACTTCCCTAGCTCTTTCTCCGTCATTGCCTTCCCCCCTCGACTGCTCATTCTGCCACACGGGGAAAGAAGTGTCAAAGATGAACCCACCCCCCTCAATCTCTAACAAAACTCTAACACTCCTCTAATGTCCTTCTAATGTTGATCCTCTAAAATAGTAGTGCAAGTAACCCGGAAGAGTGCGAGTGAGCCATCATGAACAACCCTAACAGCAGAATCCGCATCCCTGTCACCGTACAGGAACAAGAGATGATACCTGAGCAAAGTGAAGCGCAGGACGAAATGGACGAGACCCAGGAGACTGGCTTCACCCGGCTGGAAGAGGAGCTAGAGGCGGCTCAGCAAGAGGCCAACGACTACAGGGACAGGTACCTTCGCGCCCAGGCAGAGATGGCCAACTTTAAAAAGCGCCTGGAGCGCCGCTACGAAGAGCAGATCGAAGAAGAGAAGAAGCACCTTCTCTTGAAATTCCTGTCAGTGGCCGATAACCTGGAGCGAGCTCTGAACCACGCCGACCTCCATGATGACGGCCTGCGCGATGGGATTCAGCTTACTTATCAGGAACTACAACACCTGCTGGCTCAGGAAGGCGTGGAGCGGATAGCACCGGAGGGCCAACCTTTCGATCCCTCGTATCACGAGGCCGTGGCCATTATTCCCACTTCAGAGGCTGAAGCGGATACCGTGGTCGCAGAAATCCAGAAAGGCTACCTCTACCGGGATCAGCTTCTGCGTCCAGCCAGGGTCCACGTAGCCGGAACTCCGAACGAGGACTGAGCTCTCAACCTTTTTGAACGTAGAGAATTTCATTTCGAAATACACGAGAGGCATATATTATGTTCTACTTTGATCCATTGTATCTGGTTTTCGCCCTGCCAGCCCTTCTGCTGGCTTTCTATGCTCAATTCAAAGTACAATCTACTTACGGGAAATACTCGCAAAAGTCCAATTGGCGAGGCATCAGCGGGCTGGAGGCGGCTCGTTATCTGCTATCAAGCGCTGGCCTGAATTACATCAAGGTGGAGGGCACATCGGGACAACTCACTGACCACTACGACCCTCGCAGCGGGACCCTGCGTCTCTCGCCTCAGGTGGCCCACAGTCAGTCGGTGGCCGCCTTGGGCATCGTGGCCCATGAGGTGGGCCATGCCATGCAGGACGCGCAGGCGTATGCCCCTCTGCGCTGGCGCACCGGTTTGGTGCCAGCGGTTAATATAGGCTCGTGGCTTGGGCCCATCCTCTTTCTGATCGGCTTTCTCATGCGAGCCCCATCGCTGGCCTGGGTGGGGGTGCTTTTCTTCGCAGGCAGTGCCGTCTTTGCCCTGATCACCTTGCCGGTGGAACTCAACGCCTCGGGGCGAGCTTTGCAGATGTTGCAGACTGCGGGTCTGGTAATGGGAGGACAGGAAATAGAAGGGGTCAAGAGGGTCTTGAACGCCGCAGCCCTGACCTACGTGGCTGCCCTGGCTCAGGCCCTGTCCACTTTGCTTTACTACGTCTTCCTGCTGACCGGCTTTTCAAGAGACGAATAGAATAGAGAGGTAACATACCAATGAGAAGGATAGCTTCTTATCGAAAGTATTTTCTAACAGCCGTCCTGGCGCTAAGCCTGACGGCCATGAGTTGCAGCCCCCTGACCAGTGTGACCTTTGGGGCGCCTGGTGTGGAGACTCCCCTCGAGGTAGCAAAGGTCGCGCCTACGATGACACCCGCACCAACGCCCACAACCCTTCCTGCCACTGCGCTCGAAGTTGAGACCTCTGAAGAGGAGTTGCTCGTCAACCTCTATGAGCGCGTCAATCCAGCCGTGGTCAACATCCGAGTGATCAAACGGGTGGAGCAGACAGCAACATTTGTCATGCCCGACGAATTCTATCAGGAAGGACAGGGGTCTGGTTTCGTCTGGGATCGGGAGGGGCACATTGTGACCAACAACCACGTGGTGGAAGGAGCCGACGAGGTTGAGGCCGTCTTCTGGAACGACACCGTGGTCGAAGGCAAAGTCATCGGTACAGACCCCGACAGCGACCTGGCCGTCGTTGAGGTGGACCTGCCCGCTGAGACGCTGCATCCAGCAGTGGAACTAGGCGACTCAGACGAACTCAGGGTGGGACAAATGGCCATCGCCATCGGCAACCCCTTCGGGCAGGCGGGCACCATGACGCGAGGGATTATCAGCGGCCTGGGACGCACCTTCAGGCCCGGAAGTAGTCCCTTCGCCATCCCGGAGATGATCCAGACCGACGCGGCCGTCAACCCAGGCAATTCCGGTGGGCCACTCCTGGACTCCGAGGGGCGGGTCATCGGCATCAACACCCTGATCCTTTCCCGTTCCGGTTCCAGTTCCGGTGTAGGCTTTGCCGTGCCTATCAACATGGCCAAGCGGGTGGTGCCGGTCCTGATCGAGGAAGGTGAATATCAATATGCCTGGCTGGGCATCACCGGTACGGACCTAACACCGGCCATCGTCGAGGCTAAGGAACTACCGGCTAGCACACAGGGCGCTTTGGTTATCGAAGTGGGACAGGATGGCCCGGCTGACGAAGCTGATCTGCGAGGCGGCACCGAGACAATCGAGATCAGAGGCCGCCCCCTGAGAATAGACGGTGACATCATTCTGGCCATTGACGGGACACCGGTACAGGACATGGACGACGTGATTGTCTACCTGGTGAAGCATACGCGGCCAGGGCAAGAAGTGGAACTATCTATCTTGCGCGATGGACAGGAGCGAAAGCTTACGGTAGAGTTGGGGGAGCGCCCCGATAGCGTTGGAAGATAACAGCACAAATTTGAAAGATGTGGTATAATAAGTATGAGACGTGATGATGTGAACCGACGAATGAGAGCCAAACAGCGTGATAGAGACCTTGAAGCACAGGTGAACCAGGCTTTGTGGAGTTATTCCCCCTTGCGGGAGAGTCGCTGCCCTATTATCGTGATCGCCCGGGGCGAGGTGGTGGAACTGACCGGCACAGTGCGCACCGGACTGATGAAACGCATGGCTCTCAGGCTGGCCGGAGCTGTGCCTGGCGTGAGCAAAGTCCAGGACAATCTGGTGAGCGACGAGTCTCTGGAACAAGAGATACGCCAGCGTCTGGCGCGAAACCCCGGCATTCACCGGCCAGCCAAAGTGACCGTCCGTTCTGTTCTGGGAGCCGTTTACCTGAGGGGACAAGTAGAATCAGCGACGGTCAAGGAAGAAATCAATCGGATAGCCAGCCAAGTGCCGGGTGTGCAAATGGTCATCAATGAGCTAACCGTCCACAATCACAACGCTGCACAACTGAAGAAGGCTGCGTAGAAAATACCCATTAACTATCCGAAAAATCAGCTCCGGCCCCTGTCCCCAGGCGGCACTTTTCGGCTAGACATTAAGGAGATGCGATCAAGTGTTACCCTGGCTTAACCTTTTCAGTGACCACGAGGATGCCATAAAAGTCATTCCGTACGAGCTACCCATCCTGCCTTTGCGCAACACTGTGATTTTCCCGTCCGCTGTGACACCCATAGTGGTGGGCATCCCTCGCTCTGTCAGACTTGTCGAGGAGGCGGTCGAGGGAAGCCGTCTGATCGGCCTGGTAGCCATGCAAGACCCCGATATCGAAGAGCCCGGACCAGGCCAGGTATATGAAGTCGGGACCGTCGGCCTTATCCACAAGGTGCTCAAAGGTTCCGACGAGAATCTACAGGTGATCATTCAGGGCATAGAACGCTTTCGGATCCAGGAGTGGATCCAAGAGAAGCCCTACCTGAAGGCCCAAATCGAGCTAGCACAGGAACAAGTCGAGGAATCGGTTGAGGTCGAGGCCCTGCGGAGAAGCCTCTTAGACCTGGCCCGCCGTCTGGTGTCCCTCACCCCCCAATTGCCCGACGAGATCATGGAGTTCATCACCCGGGTGGAGAACCCCCGCTATCTGATATATCTCATTGCTGCCAACCTCCGTATCGAGGTAGCAGAAGCCCAGAAGATCCTGGCCCTCGACAGTGTGGCCGACAAAATGCGCAAGCTGATCTCCATCCTGACCCGAGAGGTGGAGGTTCTGGAACTGGGGCAGAAGATCCAATCCGAAGCCCAGTCCGAGATAGAGAAAGCCCAGCGGGACTACTTCTTGCGGGAGCAGCTCAAAGCCATCCGAAAAGAACTGGGCGAGGCAGATGAGACAACTCTCGAGGTTCAGGAGTACCGCCAGAAGATCGCGGAATCGGGTATGCCCGAGGAGGCGGAGAAGGAAGCCATACGGGAGCTGGGTCGCCTGGAGAAGATGCCGCCCCAGGCCGCCGAGTATTCGGTGATCAAGACCTATCTGGACTGGCTGACGGACCTGCCCTGGCAAAATCTTACAGAGGACAACCTGGATATCGCCCACGCCCGACAGGTCTTGGACGAGGACCACTACGACCTGACCGAGATCAAGGACCGCATGTTGGAGTTCCTGGCCGTGCGCAAGCTGCGCCTGGAGCGAGGTATTGACGAGGAGGAAGAAACAGGCGAAGAGGGAGTTGAGCTTTCACCTGTGCACCGCGATGTCCAGGCCACCGTGCTCTGCTTTGTCGGGCCACCGGGGACAGGCAAGACGTCGCTGGGACGGTCCGTGGCCCGCGCTCTGGGACGAAAGTTCACCCGTATGTCGCTGGGAGGCGTGCGCGACGAGGCTGAGATCCGCGGCCATCGCCGCACCTACATCGGGGCCTTGCCCGGCCGCATTATCCAGGCCGTCAAGCGGGTGGGGACCAGAAACCCGGTCTTTATGTTGGACGAGGTGGACAAAATCGGCGCCGACTGGCGAGGCGACCCTTCCTCGGCCTTGCTGGAGGTTCTGGACCCCCAGCAGAACTGCACCTTCCGTGACCACTACTTGGACTTGGACTTTGACCTCTCCCAGGTGATGTTCATCTGTACAGGCAACCTGCTGGAACCCATCCCGCCACCTTTACGCGACCGGATGGAGATCCTGACCCTGGACGGTTACACCGAATACGAGAAGATCAAAATAGCCCAGGGTTACCTGTTACCACGCCAGATCCGGACCAACGGCCTGCGTCCCGATGAAATCGCCTTCGAAGAAGCAGCCCTGCAGGCTATCATCCGCGACCACACCCGTGAGTCTGGGGTGCGCAACCTGGAGCGGGAAATTGGCCGCGTCTG
>JBGVTF010000009.1:0-6277 GCA_041862415.1 Anaerolineae bacterium
TGTGGTAGACGACAATGCCGTCCAGGTCAAAAACGTAACCGACTGCATCCGGCGTCTGGGCACCGGCCGGGGACACGTGGTGCGCGAAAACGGCCCCGACGGGAATGCCGGCAATGGTCTGGCTATCGCCTCGGTTGATTTCGACCACGTGGTCAGATGGTATCTCCCACTCCCTCATGGCCTCAACACACATGGTTGGCCCGGCAAAGATGGCCTGGCTGGCTGTCGCTATCTCCGGAACGGCGATTGGGTCCAGGTGGTCCTCGTGAGCATGCGTGACGAGCACCAGATCTGCCACTACCTCGCTGGGTAGGAGTAGAATGGGAGAGGTGGGCAAGCGCTGCCACGAATAGTAATGCTCAAGCGCATCTGAGAGATAGGGGTCAACGTAGACGATCTTGCTCCCGGCTGTCTTGAAAGCGAAGGCCGCTCCTCCCAACCAGAACACTGCCAGATGTCCAGGCTCGACAGTGAGATCCTGGATACTTTTTGCCAGATTTCCCATTCCCCTCACTCCATTTGTGGTGATACGAGGATTTTGAGATTATCCGACTTGTGCGCAATCAACTCTTCCAGTCCCTTTTCCACCAGATCATCCAGCCCAATGCGGCCTGTGATGAGTGGTTCTGCGTTGATCCGTCCATCCCCTAGCAACGTCACGGCCGCCGCAAAATCCTCGTCGTAGATGTGCGAGAACGAGCCGATCAACTCTATTTCGTCGCAGACCAGCGGGAAAAAGTTGATTGGGACTGGCTCGTTATGCAAGGTCAACAAAACCACCCGCCCCCTTTTACAGGCTAGCTTTGGAGCCATGGCAATCGTCTTGGCGTTGCCGCCCGCTTCAAGGACGACATCAACCCCTCGCTCATCCGTGTGATCTTTGATAGCTTCAACGGGATCAACCGCCAGTGGATCGAACACCTTGGTGGCCCCCATCTGGGAGGCTACCTCCCGACGGCTGCTATCTACCTCCAGAACGTACACCTGAGACGCACCGGACAGGAACGCTGTCTGCAAGCATAGAAGACCAATGGTGCCGGCTCCAATGACTGCAACCGAATCCCCAAAGGATGTGCGCGCCAGCCGATTGGCTCGGACTGCTACCGAAGCTGGCTCAGCCAGCACCGCCACCTCTGGTGAGACGCCGGCCGGCAGATGAAAGCACATGTACGTTGGTGCGTTGACGTACTCAGCAAAGCCTCCGTCGGTCATCAGTCCAAGAATCGCCAAATTCTCGCAGTGGTGTACCTGGTGGCGTTTGCACCAGTAACATTCGCCGCAATGGATCAAAGTATCGGGCGTGACCACATCGCCCACATTAAAGTCCGTGACACCGGGACCGACTTTGACCACCGTGCCGACAAACTCATGCCCCAGAATCATGGGCGCCTTGCGTCCAGTGAGCGGGTTAGGCTCGTCCACGGGGATATAGAGCGGGCCGTATAGATATTCCTCCAGGTCCGTCCCGCAGATGCCGCACCACAACACCTTGATCTGGACCTCGTTCTCGCCCGGCGGAGGCGGGTCTGGAAACTCTTCGATGCGAATGTCTCGTCGGCCATACCAGACGGCGGCTTTCATTTTCCTCCCTTTTCTATTTCATCCCTGATGAGCCTGCAAGGCGAGAGCCTTATCCGCCCGCTAAAACCACAAGAAGTAAGATCTCCTGCTGATCCGACAAAGGCAAGTCGTCGTCGTAGACGTCAGTATTGTGGGTCATGACCGAGACCCGCCTTCGGAAGCGCTTTGCCTCGGCGTTCCAGAACTGGGGCGGAAGCTTCTCTCCCCAGCGGGTATCAATCCACGCCCACAGATCGCGCAACTTGGCACCGGCCGGCAATTCGACCTCAATGCGTGGGCGGCCAAAGTATCGCTCCAGTGGGCCGAAGATTCTCAGATGAACGATCATCCGTACAGATCTCGTGCCACGTCGGCCAGGCCCAGCTCCGTCAGGCTATCGCGGCTGGGCTTGCCGTCGGGTTCCCAGCGGCGCACTTGATAGTATTCTTCGAGCTGGTATTCCAGATCGGGTACCTTCCCAGCCGCCCCTCCCTCGGTCAGAGGCGTCAAAGAGCGAACGGGCAGGCTGTCATCTTCGCGGCGGACCGCGCAGCGATAGTTGTAGGCCCGATGGAGAGCGTTGATGCGATCACCGATGACGAGCAAGTCCTGTGGCGTCAGCTCACTGCCCGTCGCGTGGTTGAGGAGAGCGGCCAGATCCGACGGATCGAGCGTGAACCCGGCGAAGTAGCAGATCACCATCGAGTTAACGATGTGGGCCCAGTTCTGAGCCAACCGAGCGATCTGGCCCTTGCCTTCATTACTATGGCGCGGGTAGAAGCCGGTCAAACCCCATTCGGGCAGTGGGTCTTCTTTGTTCTCGTAAATGGCCGACATGCCGTGCAGGTGGCAGCCGCCACGCGGGCTGGTAGCATAGTTGACGGCCCAGGAGAAGAAAGCGCGGGGATCGTGCATAGGAAGCTCCAGGCCCTTGACCTGCACGGCAAAGTCCATCGCACCCTGATTGAGCTGCTCAGCCACTTTGCGCGTTCCCTGCCCCAGCAATTTGCCGATCCCTTCGCCAAAGGCAATCTGCTCGACGACTTTGACCAGCGCCTCTTTGTTGCCCCAGGTCAGTTCGATGCCGCCCGTGTCTTCCTTGGTAATCAGCCCCTTTTCGTAGCATTCCATGGCAAAGGCGATGGTTGAGCCACAGGAGATGGTGTCCATCCCGTAGATGTTGCACAGGTGAGCCGCGTACGATACGGCTTCCAGGTCATCCACCATGCACATCGAGCCAAGGGCGCCGAGGGTCTCGTACTCGGGACCGGGGCCGTCCATCTTGTAGGGGCCTTCTTCGATCTTGACCCAGCGAGAGCAACCGATGGTGCACAAGTGACAGGCCACGTGCGGCACCAGGACGGTATCTCTCATCTTCTTGCCACCCAGGCTTACGCACAGTTCCTCGTAGGAAGCGACCGACCAGTTCTTGACTGGGATATCGCTTTTTGGCCAGTCATTATCCATCACTGACGCTGTGCCAAACTCGCGCAGATCGGCGGTGTCGTCATCTGTGGCGTTGAGCTTGTTGATCTCAAGCGCGACTTTGTTGTAACCTTCCGGATCGGCCAGCTCTACTTTCTGCGTGCCGCGCACAACAATAGCCTTTAACTTCTTGCCGCCCATCACCGCGCCATTGCCGCCACGTCCAGGGGCGCGACCGGTGTCGTTAATCATACAGGAGAAAAGCACGCCCCGCTCGCCGGCCGGGCCGATGGACAGCACCCGCGCCTTGGGCTCGCCGACCTCCTCAAGCAACACATCCTGCACCTCGAAGGTGTCCATGCCCCACAAGTGAGAGGCATCCCTGACCTCGACTTGACCGTCGTTGATGTACAAGTAAACCGGTTCCGTGGATGCCCCTTCCAGAATGAGGCCATCGTAGCCAGCCCGTTTGAATTCGGCGCCCCAGTGCCCGCCAGAGCTGGCATCACACAGGATGCCGGTCAGCGGCGCCTTGTAGACAACCTCATAGCGACCGGCGGTACCCAGACGTGTAGCGGTCACCGGGCCAGTCATAATAATCAGCTTTGAATCGGGACCAAGCGGATCGGTTTCAGGCGGTATTTCGTCGTAGGCCAGACGTATACCTAGCCCCGCGCCGCCGATGTAGTCACGGGCCAGGTTTGGATCCAGAGGTTCTTCGGACACCTGGCTGTTGGTGAGATTGACACGAAGTAGTTTTCCCATGTAACCTTTCATTTGCGGTCTCCTTTTCTGGGCTCTCAAAGTTTCTCAAAGGTGACAGATTATGCCTGTTTGGGCCGGGGGCCCACTCGCTTGCAGGATTTGCGCTCGATAAGCATGGTACTCAGGCTGTACGTGCGTGGTTTTTCGGGAGGATGTCCCTCGTGAATCCAACGTAGGAGCAACTGGACGGCAAGCATCGCCATCTCCTCGACAGCGATGTCCACGGTAGTGATGGGCGGCTGCCAGAAGCTAAGCCACTCAGAATTATCGAAGGCGATGACCGAAATCTCGTCGGGCACGCGAATCTTGTGTTCCACCAGGGCGGTCATAGCTCCCATCAGAAGGCGGTTGCTCGTGGCGAAGATGGCTGTAGGTCTCGGCGACACCTCGAGCAATTCCTGTGTAGCCTGGACGCCGAACTCTTTGGAGAAAACGCCGATCTTCATCAATTCCGGAACGACCTCTAGCCCCGCGTCCATCATTGCCATCTGGAACCCCTTGATGCGATTCTTGCCCGTGGTGATCTCGGGGGAGCCGACGATAAGGGCAATTCGCTCGTGGCCCAGGTTGATCAGGTACTCGATTGCCTGATAGGCACCTCGAAAGTTGTCGGCCACGACGCCATCCAAGAGGTCAACTTCCCGCTGCCTGTTCACCTCCACGATGGGCATCCCCCGGGCGACCAGGCCGCGGGTATGGGAAGAATATTCGCCGCGCGCCGGTGGCACGCAGATGATGCCGTCTACCCTGCTTTCCCAGAAGGATTGCAGATACTGCACATAGAGGTCTCCAGAATCTTCGGTGACACCCAAAAGCATGGTATAGCCATGCTCTTTGAGATTCTGTTCGATTGCTCGCGAAAGGGGGGTGTAGAAGACGTTCAGGATATCGGGGATAATCAGCGCCACGAGGTTGGAAGGTTTGCCTCGTAGACCACGAGCCCGCGCATCGGGTTGGTAGCGCAGTTCGCCAACGGCCTGCTCCACACGACGACGGGTTTCTTCGCTGACATACCCGCTGTTGTTCAGGACGCGGGAAACCGTCGCCGGCGAGACGTTTGCATGCCTGGCAAGATCTTTGATTGTGACAGAAGATTTGGTTCGCGCCATTGATGACCAACGCTATGAAACGACAAGAGGGACCACGTCCAGCCTGACAGGAAAACGATTCCACCTAGTCGGCCAGACATACGGACTGACAGACCGGCGATTATTAACTAAACGTCTGCGCTGACACGCGGAGCGGGAGACGAATTGGGATCAAAGTGGCACCTCCCCCTAGAAAAAGGTAGTGCACCGCCTACAAGAGGATGTGAAGAAGTCGCTACGCGTCAATGTACCCGGCTGCTGGACGGGCGGGGCCCGCCAGCGAAGCCTTGACCCGGTAACGTTTTCATACATTATACCATAGATTGCGACTTTTGTCAATACCCAATTTTCTGGTGATTACCCATAACTCAAATGTAAAGTCGTTTTCCCCAGCAGAAGCGGCTCCCACGCCGCCGGGTTGCCGGGCGTGGGAGCCCGGCAACCTGACCAAACGACTTATGGGCAATCTCCAGCCAGTTTTCTGGTAATTACCCATAACGCAAATGGCGAGCTGTGAACCTGATGGAGTCGAGCCTTTAGGCGGGTCGTGAACCATTTACATGATCAACGTGCGCTACGGTATCGGCCGGAAAGACGACACCTTACCTTCACGGCTGGTGACCCTGGCCCGCCCTAGCGGCTTGGCCGAGGGGGTATTGCCCGACATGGACTGGCTGCTCAGCGACTACTACGAGCTGCGTGGCTGGAACCCTGACGGTTCACCCGGTGAGGAGCGACTGGCGGAGCTGGGGTTGGCCTGAGTCACCTTATTTGAGAATTGGAGCAATAAGCGCCTTGATCCCCTCCTCACGAGGGGGGCAAGGCGCTGCTCTTTGGCAACTAGCGGGCTGGCAGCGTCTATCACACCATCGGCGACACCATCGAAGTGATCGAGCCGGAAGCGTTGGAACGGGTGGTGAACACGGCCGTCCAGGTGTCCGCCGCCTCGATTCCTGACAAGGATAAGAGTTTTCCAAAGCCAGGTGCCAGGCACTTACAGCGTAGCTTTTTCACTAGAAATAGCATTGCAAACAGTTTATCCAAGCATAAGCAACGGAGATCGGAAGTGCCTGGCACCTTAAAAGCCAAACCTCAACCAGCGTACAACAAAGAGGGATGCTCCTCTCCATAGAAGCATCCCTTCTCTATTTATCCGCAGCATTCAGTCTGGGGGATGGCTGGGGCGCAGTGTCAAAGGACACCGCTTCGAGGTCCGCTTGCCTCTGATGTACCACCCGATTCATCTATAATCGCCCAGCAGCCCACGCCGATAGCAGGGGAACCCTCTAGTGACAGAGGGTTCCCCTGTGTGCGTTGTGAAGCCTTCTTTGCCCGACTCACCTTTTCTCAATGTACTGTACACTATCAATGCCCTTAAAGTCGGCGTCCTGTGTCCACAACGTTGCATTGTATGCACGAGCCGTTGCCAGCATAACACT
>JBGVTF010000010.1:0-2537 GCA_041862415.1 Anaerolineae bacterium
GGCGGGGGCGGCGGTGGAGGCGGCGGTTCGATGCCCGCCCTGATCACGGCGGTATCGGTGTAGTAGTGGGTTAGAATCTGTTCGCAACTGGCTCCCTGCTGGGCCATGGCGATGGCCCCCTCCTGGCACATCCCCACGCCGTGGCCCCAAAGCTTGGGGAAGGGGCGCACACATTCCACGCTGCGGCAGTAGGGCAGGGCCTGCATCCAAACATCCTCGCTGTTGCGGGTGTGGCCATCGCAGTGGCCGAAGTAAAAGGCCCTGATGATGACCGGTGCCGCGGCTGCGCGGATGCCGCCGGGCGCAGGGTAGATGACGACCAGCCCCTGGGTCTCCTCTACCGCCTGATCGGTCATGGCATAGTACACCGGGCGCCAGACCTGGCAATGGGTGGTGGTGCACATGTCGGCACCCTCGCCGGGGTGCCGGGGGCCGGACAGGGCGAAGGAGCGGGCGGCAATGGCCTGGGCCTTGAGGGCCTCCAGCGGGCGGTTCACTCCTATCTCGGGCGGGACCACCCCCTTCAGGTATTCGTCCAGGTCCATCACTTCCACGCTGCCGTCGGGCATCAGCACCCGGACGGTGGAAGGTGTGGTCATGTAGGGCCTCAACTGCCGGGGGTGCTTGGGCATTGTCTCCAGGGCGGCTATGGAGCGGGGCAGGACCGGTTGGCCAGTGTCCTTGAACCAGCGGTGCTCCCGGAACGGCTGGTGATCATCAGTGGCCAGGAGCCAGAAAGCGTTGTTGAAAACATGGTCGGGCACCTGGTTTTCCATCAGCAATCGGCACATCTCAACGCTGCGTTGGGCGTGCAGTTCCTCGTCAATGGGTGGGTAGTCGTCGGTGAGTTGCTCGCCCAGACGTACCCCGTTCTCGCAGGCGATCTGGGGCAGCGACCGTCCAACCCTCTCCCGGATGATCTCGTCGTACCATTGGAACAAGCGGAAGCCCAGATGGTCTTGACTCCAATCAGGGGGTCTGTTGAAGGCATAGTTGTGGATGCCTACGGCCATCTTTTCCAGCAGGTGGCGCTTGCCTCTGGCATTGACGGTGTCGAAGGCGGCTTTCAGGAAATCGAGGTCGAGGTAGTTGCCGCCGGGGGACAGGGGGGTGAAGAGTGGGATGATGCCGTCAATGCCGTGCATCGTCTCCAGGCAGGGGAGGAGGTAGTCCATGAATCGCTCCGGCAGGACTTCGGGCTGCCACTCTTCCGCGGCCCACTCGTCCACCAGGTTGGGCTCGTTGAAGACGTGGACGTAGTGGACGCCCCAGTTGGCGTAAGTTTGACACAACTGCGTTAAGTCCGGCTGGTTCATGGCCTGGACACTGGCGGTATAGACCCGGATAATGGGCTCGATGTTTCTCTCCAGCAAACCCTTGATGAAGAACTCGGGGATGGGTTTGGCTGGCTCTGAGAGCAGAAGCAGCCAACTGGTGCCCAGGTTTACCAGTCTGGGGGCAAAGGTGTCAAGGTGGGTTTTGTGGTAGTGGGCTACGTCCGGGAACCAGTGGAATCCGATCCCCGTGTCGCCCTCAGGTCGTGGGTAATCTTCTATCCTCATGGTCCCTCCTTAACACTGGCCTGCTCGCGACCCTCGAGGCCGAACTCTACCTCAAAGCTATTAAAGCATATATTTGTCAGTTGTGCAAGTTCGTCGCTGCCATCTGGTGCCAGACACTTACAAAGGGACTTTGAAACGAGAATCGGTACTGGGAATGACTCCTCTAAGCTTTTACAACTGCTCAGGAAGTGCCTGGCACCTTGTACACCCATCTACCCTTGCCCAGGCTGAAAGCCCTCTTCTATTCTTCTCGTGATTTCCCTCCTAGCTCTTGACATTTCGCCACATCTGTGATATAATATTACGTGTAATGCACTTACAACTTACTAGAAAGGAGATATCATGTCTGACAAGAAATCACCACCGGTAGAAGAGCAGGTAGCCGAGGAGAGCGTCAAGACTGCTGCCAAAGCCGAGACCTGGAGGTTCTCCGATATCGCTTCCTCGCTGCGGACAGCCGTGTCCCGTGCCCTGGCGGATCGCACCAACGTAGTCATGATCCGGGTCAACGATGAGACCCTGAGCTACCTGGATATGCTGGTCGAGGCCGGTATCTGCAAGAGTCGCTCGGAGAGCGCCGCTTTCCTTATTGCTGAGGGGGTCAAGGCCAACACGGCTCTGTACGAGCGCATCTCCGAGGTGACGGAGCAGATCGCAGAACTGCGTCGCCAGTTGCGAGAGATCGTCAGGGCTGAGGGGAAACCTGTCAAAGAAAAAGCTAAGTGAAAGAGTCCAAATAGAAGGTGATGCAGCGGTTGCCCCGAGTTTCTCTCATGCAAAAGACGCCCTTCCTGAATTTGGAAGGGCGTCCTTCTATGGGGCATACGGGAGTGGATGGGAGTCGAACCCACCAGGGCCACCTCTGCGGCACCCCTCAACGGTTTTGAAGACCGCGGAGCCCACCGGGACTCAACCACCCCCACAGACGACAACTGCTCCTAATGATATACGTTTCCGGCTCTTTAGTCAAGTTAG
>JBGVTF010000011.1:0-10498 GCA_041862415.1 Anaerolineae bacterium
GGGTCAAGGTTACACTGCGGGGCAACCGTATGTATGATTTTCTGGACCGGATGTGTAACGTTGCCTTGCCGCGTCGGCGCGATTTCCGTGGCGTCTCGCCCGATTCCTTCGACGGTCGTGGCAATTATACTCTGGGCTTCAGGGAGCAACTGGTCTGGCCGGAGGTTGACTACGACAGCGTTGACAAGATACGCGGTATGGAAGTCACCATCGTCACCACTGCTCAAACTGATGAAGAAGCCAGACGTTTGTTACAACTTTTTGGGATGCCGTTTAGTAGAAGATAGGAATCGGTGCTGATTTGCCGCCTGTATCGCAATAGTGGAGCAACAGTGGCAATTGACCCGAACTGAGGAGGACATGTGGCCAAGCAAAGTATGATTGAGCGCGAGAAACGCAGGAAGTATCCGACCCGGGTGCGCAATCGTTGTCAGTTGTGCGGTCGCCCGCGAGGGTACATGCGTCGTTTCCAGCTCTGTCGCATCTGCTTCCGACGGATGGCTTTGGAGGGAAAGATACCTGGCGTCATGAAATCGAGTTGGTAGCTATGCTGAGGGAGGGTGGTACTACTCCCTACCCCTGGACTACATCGAGGTTTTTACGCAAACATCTGGAGGGGTACGTCCCCAGGCCCCTCTCTATCTAGACTAACTGGAGAGTGCTAGCCATGACCATGACCGATCCTATTGCCGATATGTTAACCCGCATCAGGAACGCGAATACTGCCCGACATCATCAAGTTGTGGTGCCTGGTTCCAAAATGAAGGTAGCCATCGCTCGCATCCTGAAAGAAGAAGGGTTCATTCAGCATTATGAGGTGACCAGGGACCGTCCTCAGCCCATGATTAGGATTCGGTTGAAGTATGCTGACAATCGAAAGCCTGTCCTGACGGGCCTGAAACGGGTCAGCAAGCCGGGCTGCCGGGTCTATAGCAAGAGACAGGACATCCCCTGGGTTCTAAGTGGATTAGGGGTAGCGATCCTTTCCACACCCAAAGGGGTCATGACGGGGAAAAAGGCCCGCCGCCTTGGCGTGGGCGGTGAGGTGTTATGCTATGTCTGGTAACTGCCTGTACCGTCTGGACCACAATCACCACTGTTGCGGTGCAGGAGTGACACAACAGTAGTGGTTGCCAACATTGGAAGTTGGTGTAACTCGCAGGACCGGCAGTCGGTAACTGAGGTGGAGGTGTTCGGATGTCTCGTATAGGGCGTATGCCCATTCCTATGCCAGAAGGGGTGGCTGTAAATATAGAGGGCAATCGTGTCACAGTGGGGGGACCGAAGGGAGAACTGTCCCGTTCCTTTGACCAGGACATGTCCATAGCTTTGCGGGACAATCACATTATCGTCACTCGCCCAAGTGACAGTAAACGCCATAAGGCCATGCACGGCCTGACGCGAGCTCTTCTGGCCAACATGGTGACCGGGGTGTCGGAAGGTTTTCGGAAGACACTGGAAATTGTTGGTGTCGGCTACCGGGCTGAAATGCGGGGGGAAACGCTCGTCTTGTCGGTGGGATACTCCCATCCCGTGGAGATAGAACCTCCGCTAGGCATCACTTTGAGTGTTGAGAAGGGATATAGGAGCTTCACTGTTGAGGGGATTGATAAGGAGCTTGTCGGTGAGGTAGCTGCCAGAATCAGGGCCGTGCGTAAGCCAGAACCATACAAAGGCAAGGGTATACGCTACCTCGGTGAGCGGGTGCGTCGCAAAGCCGGTAAAGCCGGAAAGGTCAAGTGACCTGTACCGCGACAGTGGTGTTTGATTTGTCGCTTGGGGAAGGATAGTTATTGCATGAAACAGGCAGCTCAAGGAGAAGCAGCACGCAAGAGGCGACATCGGCGGGTGCGCAAGCAGGTGGTGGGCACCAAACAGCGACCCCGTTTCAACGTCTTCAGGAGTCTAAAGCATATTTATGCTCAGGTGATTGATGACACCCGAGGACACACCTTGGCAATGGCTTCGACTCGAGACCCCGCGCTCAGGGATAAGGTCAAGGGTCTGACCAAGACTGAACAGGCTAAGCTGGTGGGAGAGCTTTTGGCCAAGCGAGCCCTGGAGCGCGGAGTGAAAAAGGTGGCTTTTGACCGTGGGGGATACAAATATCATGGGCGCGTGAAATCCCTGGCCGAGGCCGCACGAGAGGGAGGATTGGAGTTTTAGAGGAGGATCAATGCCCAGAAGAGGGACCGATTTTGGAGAGGAAGAGGAATTCGACGAGCGAGTAGTTGATATTGCTCGCACGTCAAAGGTGGTCAAAGGCGGTCGGCGCTTTGGTTTCAGGGCCGTGGTTGTGGTCGGAGATAATAAGGGCAACGTGGGCGTCGGGGTGGGCAAGGCGCGCGAGGTGCCGGAAGCTATCCGCAAAGGCGTGGAACGAGCCAGGCGGGATATGCGCAAAATCCCCATGGTTGGTACTACCATCCCTCACCAAGTCGCCTCGCGTTTCAGCGCGGCTAAAGTGCTTCTGAAACCAGCTTCGCCAGGCACGGGGGTCATTGCCGGGGGCGGCGTAAGAGCGGTCGTCGAGGCAGCAGGTATCAAGGATATCCTGACCAAATCCCTGGGTAGTTCCAACATCCTCAACGTCGTCAAGGCTACCATGGTGGCCTTGGACCAACTGAAAGACCCTGAAGAGGAAGCGAGGCTACGTGGTAAGCCGGTGGATGCATTGAAACCCTTTTGGAGTCGAACCGAGCAGTAGATGGCAGCGGGAGAGCATCGAAAATGGCAAAGAAAAAGCAGAGTCCTGAGCTTGTCGAAGGGACGGAGAAGAGGTTGCGCATAACCTGGGTTAAGAGCAGCATCGGCTACTCCAGGCGTCAGAAGGCGACTATGCAGGCTCTGGGGTTCAAACGACTTGGGCAGACAGTCGAGCAGAAAGATACACCAGTCACCAGGGGGATGGTGAACAAAGTCAGCCATCTGGTTGAGGTCGAGGAAGTGGACAGTTAGGCGTTATGTTGTTGGCCTGTACCGCCTTTACCGCAATGGTGGTGCAACGGTGGTAGTTGTTCGGTTGTCAAGATGGAAAGGTGCGAAGGAAAGATGAAACTGCATGACCTGCGTCCTGCGCAGGGGGCGAGAGGGAAAAGGAAGCGAGTCGGGCGAGGGATATCTGCCGGTCAAGGTAAAACAGCCGGCCGGGGTACCAAGGGGCAAAATGCCCGCTCTGGAGGCGGCGTACGGCCCTATTTTGAGGGTGGCCAGTTGCCATTGGTACGGCGTTTGCCTCAAAAGCGTGGTTTCACCAACATTTGGAAGGTGTATTATAAACCGGTCAACCTTGATAGACTCGACCACTTCGAGGCCGGTAGCGAAGTTACGCCTCAGACATTGGCTGAGGCAGGGATCATCAAGTCACCCAGTGAACCGGTGGTGATTTTGGGCCACGGTGACCTCGATAGGGCTCTGACCGTCAAGGCGCAACGTTTCTCGGCCAGCGCCCGGGCCAAGATCGAGGCTGCCGGAGGCACTGTGGAGGAGCTACCACTCGCTCCTTGAAAGACGTAGGGAGGGGACGCCATGTTACAAGCGGTCCGTAACGCCTTTGTTTTGCCCGATCTCAGACGCAAGCTTTTATTTACCTTTCTGATCCTGGTGATCTATCGCCTGGCTGCTCACGTTCCTGTGCCTGGAATTGACCCCGAGGCCCTGCGCAGGGTTTTTGAATCGAATCAACTGTTGGGCTTTCTGGACTTGCTCTCCGGGGGGGCCATGTCCAGCTTTTCGGTCATGGCCATGGGTGTTTACCCTTACATTACCGCTTCCATCATTATGCAATTGCTGATGCCCATCATCCCTCAACTGGAGGAGTTGGCCAAGGAGGGTGAGGCCGGACGGAACAAGGTCAATCAATATACCCATCTATTGACCGTCCCGCTGGCTCTATTGCAGGGCTTCTCACAGGCTACTTTGCTCCAGCGGCAAGGTGTCATCAGCAATTTTGGCCTTGCGCCCGCTACCCTGTTGCCAACTCTGGCTACTCTCATCACCCTTACCGCAGGCACCGTCTTTGCCATCTGGCTGGGCGAGTTGATCAGTGAGCAGGGTATTGGTAATGGCATTTCTCTGATCATTTTCGGCGGCATAGTCGCTCGCGTCCCGCAGAACATCGGGGGGCTGTGGCTGAGAAGTCCCTGGACCCTTTTGTTCTTCTCACTCATAACTGTGATCACAGTGGCGGTTATCGTGATCATACAGGAGGGACAGCGGCGCATTCCCGTCCAATATGGCAAGCGGGTGCTGGCTATGCGGGGCCGTCGTTTGCGCGTGGCTGGCGGTCAGAGCACTCACATCCCTTTGCGAGTCAACTCGGCGGGAATGATTCCTCTCATTTTCGCTCAATCTATCCTGATCTTTCCTGGGGTTGTGGCCAGTTATTTCACTAGTGCTCCCGGATATTTCGGTCGCATCGCCAGCGGCATCTACAACGTTTTCAACACCACCAGCAACGTGTACTGGATTCTATATTTCCTGATGGTGATTGGTTTTACCTATTTCTACACCGATGTAATCTTTCGGCAGCAGAACCTGGCCGAGAATTTGCAGCGGCAGGGAGGTTTCATCCCCGGTATCCGCCCTGGCAAACGCACGGCCGATTACCTCAATGGTGTGTTACAGCGTATCACTTTGGTGGGTGCCCTTTTCCTGGGGGCAGTGGCCATCTTGCCCTGGTTGGTCAAAATCATAGTCAGGGATCCCCAGGGAGGCATGGGCACTATGCTCATCACCAGCACCGGCTTGCTCATCGTGGTGGGTGTGGTCTTGGACACAATGAAGCAGTTAGAAGCTCAGCTTTTGATGCGCCATTATGAGGGTTTCATCAAGTAGCGCCATCGCGACAGCCGTTCGGCCAGGCTCGCGACAAGTGGGACTCTTGATCCAACGCCGATATGGAACCGTGGATTGCTCATGATTATCTTGAAATCGTCCCAGGAGCTGGCCCGTATGCGCGAGGCTGGTCGCATCGTAGCCGAGGTTCTGGCCCGCGTCCGCGAGAAAGTCGCCCCCGGCGTCACCACTGCTGAGTTGGATGCTTTGGCCCATCAGATTATCGTCGGTTATGGTGCAAAGCCCTCTTTCAAAGGGTATCGGGGTTTTCCAGCTTCTTTGTGCGTTTCCGTCAACGAAGAGGTAGTCCATGGTATCCCCGGCAAGCGGGTTTTGCAGGAGGGTGACATCGTCAGTCTGGACGTAGGGGCCATCTACCGGGGTTATCAGGGAGACGCGGCTATTACCCTGGGTGTAGGGAAAGTGAACGGGGCAGCCCAACACTTGATGGGGGTGGCGGCTGAAGCCTTGCAAGCTGGTATCGCCCAGTCCAGGGCTGGAAAGCGCACCGGGGATATATCCTGGGCTATCCAGAAATGCGCCGAGAGAAATGGTTATGCTGTGGTGCGCGAGTACACGGGCCATGGCATTGGACGGAAGATGCACGAAGAACCGCAAGTACCCAATTTTGGAGAGCCGGGGCGTGGCGTGCTGCTGAAACCAGGCATCACCTTTGCCTTGGAACCTATGGTTACTGCGGGCGATTACCATACCAAGGTCTTGGATGATAATTGGACAGTCGTCACTCTAGATGGAAAATTGTCGGCGCATTTCGAACACACTGTGGCTGTAACCGAAGGAGAGCCGGAGGTTTTGACTCGCTTGTAGTCTAGGGAGGGGTTAGCATGAAAGTTAGACCGTCAGTTAAGAAACGCTGTGCCAAGTGCAAGATCATCAAGCGTCGAGGCGTGGTGCGCGTGATCTGTGAGAACCCGAAGCATAAACAGCGGCAGGGGTAGGCGCAATGCATAATAGGCATTGTGAGTGGGAAATTGTGTATGCTCTCGAGGAGGTGGGAGATGGCTAGAATTGCTGGAGTTGACTTGCCCAGAGACAAGCGAGTTGAAGTTGCTCTGACCTACATCTATGGCATTGGTCGGACGGCCAGCCGGGATATCTTGAGCCAGACGGAGGTTGACCCCGACACGCGGGTCAAGAATTTGGCGGAGGCGGAAATCAGCCGTTTGCGCGAGGTCATTGATAGGGACTATCGGGTTGAAGGCGATTTGCGGCGTGAGGTCACGATGAACATCAAGCGCTTGCAGGAGATTGGCTGTTACCGGGGTATCCGCCATCGCCGCAACTTGCCTGTACGTGGTCAACGTACCAGGACTAACGCCCGTAGCAAGCGTGGCGCCCGCAAGACAGTGCCGGGTCGCAGGCGGTCACGGGCAAAGAAGTAGCTTATCGTTTGGCGTCTATCGCCGTTGGACGATCAGCCTACAAAACGAAGTGTGAGAGGCCATAAGCCAGGCTAAGGAGGAAGGATGGCACGAGGAAAGCGTGGAGGGAAGAGGACCGCTCGTCGCGAGCGCAAACAGGTTCCTCATGCTCAGGCTCATATTCAGGCGACCTTCAACAATACGATAATCACTATTACTGACCAGCAGGGCAATGTTATCCTTTGGGGTAGTGGCGGGACAGCGGGTTTCAAGGGCTCGCGTAAGAGCACTCCCTATGCAGCTCAGATAGCTGCTCAGCAAACGGCCAAAAAGGCGGCCGACAATGGTGTGAGGGAGATAGACGTTTTTGTCAAAGGGCCTGGACCGGGACGTGAGGCAGCTATCCGCTCACTACAAGCGGCGGGGCTCAAGGTGCGATCTATTACTGATGTCACTCCTATTCCTCACAATGGGTGCCGTCCCCCTAAAAAGCGGAGGATCTAACAACGACCAGGGAGTCAATGACCAGTGGACCGAATTGAGTTTGAAGTTGGTCATTGGGATTTGTTGACAGGGAGGTGCAATGGCCAGATATACGGGCCCGGTTTGCAAGTTATGCCGACGTGAAGGGGAGAAGTTACTGCTAAAGGGTGAACGCTGTTTCACACCCAAATGTGCTCTGGAGAGACGGGCTTATGCTCCTGGGATGCACGGCCGGCAAGCACAATTCCGGCGTAAGGAGTCAGAATACGGCCTGCAATTAAGAGAGAAACAGAAGGCGCGTCGCATCTATGGTGTGCTAGAGAGACAATTCCGCCGCTATTTCAGAGAGGCTGAAAGGCGTAAAGGGTTGACTGGCGTCAATCTACTCATCATATTGGAAAGCCGACTGGATAACGTTGTCTATCGTCTGGGCTTTGCCGATTCGCGAGTTCAAGCTAGGCAGTTGGTGCGACATGGTCACTTTGACGTCAACGGACGTAAGACCAATGTCCCTTCCTTTCTGGTTAAGGCGGGCGATGCGATAGCTGTGCGGGAGCGCAGCAAGAAATTAGCCTATTTCAGAGACCTGAATGCGGTCATAGAGCACAAGGTTGTACCTGAATGGCTGAGTCTTGATATCCCCAAAATGGAGGGGCAAGTCTTGGCCCTTCCTACGCGAGAAGACATTGATGCTTCTCTTAACGAGCAATTAATAGTGGAGTATTACTCCCGTTAGCGGCTGTAAGCGAAGGGCCAGGAGATTGGATCTGACAATCCCCTAGCCAACTAGCGGGCGGCAATTGGCTGCGGTTTTAGGAGGGTGATCTTTGTTGAATCTAGTTTTGCCCAAAATTGAATGTGATGCCAGCTCGCAGAGCTATGGACGCTTCATCATCGGACCTTTGGAGAGCGGCTATGGCATAACCTTAGGCAATGCCTTGCGACGGGTTTTGCTTTCTTCTTTGCCTGGTGCAGCAGTCACCTCCATCAGGATAAGCGGTGTCCATCATGAGTTTTCTGCCATACCTCATGTCAAAGAAGATACAACGGCTCTGATCCTCAATGTAAAGCAACTTCGCTTGAAGTTGCAGGGTGATGAATCAGCGCGCCTGAGCGTCGAGGTGAAGGGAGAAGGCGAGATCACGGCTGGCGATATAGAGTGCCCTTCTCAGGTGGAAATCGTTAACCCTGATCTCCATTTGTTGACGGCCGATTCCAGCGAAGCTGAACTAGATATGGAATTGGTTGTAGAGCGTGGGAAGGGTTACTCGCCTGCGGAGGAGCGGGGAAAGCTCCCCCTTGGGGAGATTCCTGTGGATGCTGTGTTCAGTCCCATTCGCAAAGCCAACTTTGTGGTGGAGCGGGCCCGTGTTGGGCAGATGACCAACTTTGACCGGTTGATCATGGAGATATGGACTGACGGCGTCATCGAGCCTGAGGAGGCCCTGAGCAGCGCGGCCGAAATTCTGGTCGAGCATCTATCCTTGCTGGTGGGCGTTGGCGAAATGCCGCCAGAAGAAGAGGAGGAGGCTGAGGAGGGTGGTATCCCTAGTCGCATCTACGAAACGCCCATTGAAGAGTTAGAGTTGTCTGTCCGTGCCTACAATTGCCTGAAGCGAGCGGGAATCACGAAGGTGGGGGAGATACTGGAGAAGATGGCCATGGGCGAGGATGAGATACTTTCCATCCGAAACTTTGGTAAGAAGTCGTTGGTGGAGTTGAAGGAAAGAATGCGGGCCAAGGGTTTCTGGCCCATCGAGGGTGAAGAGACCGCTGAGGAGATGGCTGAAGCAGCCTAGGCTGGTGGGTCTTGGGGGCGGTCAGTTTAGCTTGCACATCGAAAGGTATCTGTGATGAGACATCGTATAGCAGGTCGCCGCCTGGGGCGTTCTAGCGGCCACCGGCGAGCACTGCGTAGAAACTTGATGACCGAATTATTTCGGCACGAGCGGATAAAGACGACCGAGGCTAAAGCTAAAGCCATCCGGTCTGGCGCCGAAAAACTTATCACCCTGGCCAAACGTGGCTTGCAAGATGATAGCTATACCCTGCACGCCCGGCGCCAGGCTGTGGCAGCCCTGAACGACCCGACAATAGCCAGCAAGCTTTTCGATGAACTGGCCCCACGCTACGAAGAGAGGGAAGGCGGCTATACCCGTCTCTACAAATTGGGACGGCGACAGGGCGATGGAGCACCGCTGGTCGTCTTGGAGCTGGTGGAGTAGAATGGTCAGTGAGGTCCAAGGCCCAACGGCGTGTTATGGCCGTCATCGAGTATGACGGCACTGATTACCTTGGCTTCCAATTGCAAGCTGAAGGGCGAACCATTCAGGGCGAAGTTGAGCGAGCGCTGGCGGAAGTCACCAGGAGAGAAACGAGGGTCGTCGGCGCCGGGCGGACAGATGCTGGTGTTCATGCCATGGGACAGGTCATCAGTTTCGTCCCCCAGTGGAAGCACTCTCTACCTGAACTACAGAGAGCCATGAACGCTCTGCTACCAGAAGATATTGCCGTGCATCAGATGGCATGGGTAGCCGATGATTTCCATCCACGCTTTAGTGCTGTGAGTCGTGAATATCGCTATACCATATTGAACCAACCACTTCGTTCGCCTCTAGCCCGGCGGTTCGCCTATCAATATCGCAAGCCGCTGGATATGGAAGCCATGGCCAGGGCGGCAAGGTGTCTGGTGGGGTCTCACGATTTCGCCTCATTTGGACGCCCTCCTCAGGGGGACAACACAGTCCGCCGGGTCTACCAGGCTGAGTACACCAGGCAGGATCAGTTCATTTATTTTGACATCGTGGCCAATGCTTTCCTCTATCGTATGGTGAGAAATATTGTGGGCACGCTGTTGCTGGTGGGAACAGGAGAGCTTTCTCCGGAGAGTTTTGAGGAAATTTTGGGAGCCAGGGATAGAAGGAGAGCCGGCCCTGCGGCTCCGGCGCACGGTCTGTGTTTGATGAGAGTGAACTACCAACTCGATTGCCGTCGCTCGTTGATGGGTGTGCAATGCTCAGCTTGATGGAAGGAGTTTCATTGGTGTGAAGACGTACACGGTAAGAAAGGGTGATATCAAACGGGAGTGGTACGTGGTGGATGCGCAGGGTAAGACCCTGGGCCGCCTCGCTTCTGAAATCGCCAAGATTCTGCTAGGAAAAAATAAGCCGGTCTATGTGCCCCATTTGGATTGCGGGGACTATGTCATTGTGGTGAATGCTGAAAAGGTGCGGGTCACAGGCAAGAAGCTGGATCAGAAATTCTACTACCGTCACTCAGGCTATCCGGGCGGGCTCAAGAGCATTAACTTGCGAGGCCAACTTCAGAAGCATCCTACCAGAGTTCTGGAGGCAGCGGTACGTGGCATGTTACCCAAGAATCGGTTGGGGCGGGCCATGATAAAGAAGTTAAAGGTATATGCCGGTGACTCACATCCCCATCAGGCCCAGCAGCCTAAGGCATTAGAGTTGTAGGAGGTAGGGAAATGGCCGAAGAGGAAGTCAGGTATTATCAGGGGACGGGGCGGCGCAAGGAGGCTACGGCCCGAGTGCGGCTTTATCCTGGCGATGGGTCCATCATCGTCAACGATGCGCCAGTGAAGGAGTACTTCAGCCGCCAGCGTGACGTATTCCACTTGACCGAGCCTTTGAAAGCTACAACCACTCAGGATAGCTTCGATGTAACGGTTAAGGTTCAAGGTGGGGGTATCTCGGGCCAGGCAGGGGCTGTGCGCCATGGTATCGCCCGGGCCTTGCTGGAAGCTGACCCTGACCTGCGGCCTACGCTTCGTAAAGCAG
>JBGVTF010000012.1:0-6678 GCA_041862415.1 Anaerolineae bacterium
GGATTTTGTCAAGGGGGAAACAAAAAGAGATAAGCACGCAAGCTATGCCAAAAGGGAGAGGTCAGGGCGTCGGCAGGAGGCCAACTGGCGAGGTAAGGCAGCAAATGTACAGTATCCAGAGCACTACCGGCTCGAATACTGTACAAAGCAGGTCTTGGAGATTTTGCGGCTGGTGGCGTCAAGGTAACGCCCTCGAGAAACACCCCTACGCAACACTTCTGCGCTACACCCTTGGACTGCAAAATCCTACGCAAAGACGAGAGATTGACGTTGCTGCCCCCTGTGGGGCACAGCCCCGAAAACAAACCCCCGTTCATTTTCCCGTATCCCCTCCCTTACGTCCCACCCCACCCGCGCCCGCCCTGTCCTTCCGGGCCTGCCTTGCCCCTGTTTGGCCATTGAGTTTTTCAACGTTTCTCACCGTTGTTCCCCTGCTGAGCCAAAGAAAAAGCAGTGGAAAAGAAACAATGAAAAGGCAGGGAGAAGGAGCCCGAACGGGAGATGGGCGAGGGAGGGCGGGGGGTGTAAGGAAAGGGATACGGGAAACTTACCTCCTTCTTGTCACGTCGGAGCAGATCCCACTGGCGGACCACCCCCGAAACCCATCGCCCTTATCGCACCGCCCTGTACGTCTTCCTGCGTTTCCTTGAAGAGTCCGACACCTCTACTTTTGTGGTGTGCCCCAATCTGTCGTCCGCCTTGCTGTTGCTGCCAGATCATGGTAGAATGCCTCTAGGCGAGATCATTGAGGATTACCCTGACGACACACCCTATCCCAGTTGCCTGGTCTTGGGTCGCACCCAGCGCGGTCGACCAGTTCACGTCGTCTGTGCTCACGTGCCGGAAGAGGATAGGTCCATCATCATTACGGTCTACGAGCCTGACCCTGATCGTTGGATTGAGTTTCGCAGGAGGATTGCGCTATGAAGTGTATCATCTGCCACAGCACTGACATCTCGCTGCACCGTATGAACGAGCAGTTGTCTCGCGGTGAAGACGTGATTCTCGTTCTGGTGGAGGTGTTGGTCTGCAACAATTGCGGCGAGCGCTACTACGATCGGCGTACCATGAAGAGGCTAGAGGAGATCGAAGACGCAGTGAATGCTGACCGTGTCTCCTTGGAGAGGGTGGGCGAAGTGCTGCGCGTTAGACAGGAAATGGTGACAGCCTGATTGTCTGGCGACTGTCCAGGGGCGCAGCTCTGAGCCATGACATAATCCCTACTGACCCGGTCTTGTAAGGAGCCGGGAGTGAGGACGAAAGAAGAGATGCCCATGGAAGCTGTCTTGAACCGCCATATCGAAATGGCCCCAGACGTGCGCGGCGATCGGCCCCACATTGCGGGCACGCGCATCACGGTGGCCAACGTCGTCATCATGCACTTGCGTCTGGGCCAATCCCTGGAGGAAATCGCCGGCAAGTACGATCTGGATCTGGCCGACGTGTACGCTGCCCTGGCCTACTACTACGACCATCGCTCAGAGATTGATGAGAGCATCGAAGCGGACGAGGCCTTTGCAGAGGCATCTCACTGCAACAACTCCTCGCTGCTTCAAGTCAAGCTGAGGGCGCTGCGCAGTGACTGACCGCATCAAGTTATTTCCGGAGAAATGAAGGGAGCCGCCTCAGGTGGGCGGCTTTTTGGTTCAGAGTCGCCAGTTAGCGACGGGTGAGGCACGGCGGTGGTTGTAGCTGTCGTCCTGACTGGCTATGGCCGGGCAGGCTTTGACCATCTTTCTGTGCTATGACCGAGGAGGCGCTGCAGGAAGGTGATTTGGTTTTGCATTTGTGACATCCTCCCCCCGCCTTTTTAGCGGGGGGAGGATGTCACTTTGCACATTAGACTAATATGCCCCGCGCCCCATGATGATAGCAACCACAGTCTGGAAGAGGATCTTAACATCCTGCCATATAGAGTACCTGGCGAGATAACTAACTTCAAGGCGGACTCGTTCATCTAAGGAAAGATCGGCTCGGCCGTTGATCTGCATAGGGCCTGTAATACCCGGCAGTGCCTGGAGGCGTCGACGCTGCTGGGAGTTGTAGCGCTCGACCAGCCATTTCTCCTCTGGCCGTGGGCCGACCAGGCTCATCTCGCCTCGTAGGACGTTGAGCAATTGAGGGAGCTCGTCTAAACTAGTACGCCGCAGGAAGCGGCCCACCCGCGTGACGCGCGGGTCGTCCTTTATCTTGAAGACCGGCTCAGGCAACCCGTCTACATCAATCAGTTTGCTGAGCTGTGCTTCGGCTCCTTGGATCATGGAGCGAAACTTGAAGAGGCGAAACGGCCGGCCGTTTTCCCCCACCCTTTCCTGAACGAACAATATTGGCCCAGGGGAGTCCAGCTTGATGGCCAAAGCAATGACACCCATTACTGGCCATAGCAGAGCCAGTCCTACCAGTGCACCAGCCAGGTCGAGCATCCTCTTTAGCAAACGTTGGCCACCACTAATGACCGAAACGCGCGTACCGAGGAGTGGAAAGCCCCAAAAGTCCTCAACACTGGCACGCAGAACGCCAAACGCCCAGAAGTCTGGAACAACCCTGATGTTCGCAGGGATAGGCTCTATTTCGCGTAAAAGGCGTTCCGTTTCATCCCGCGCAAGTTCAGGCTGACAGACTAACACCTCGTCAGCCTGACCGAGGTACCCCAACGCCTCCTCTTTCTCCCAGGCATTGAGCAATTGTTCTGGGAGGGGCGAGGACGCTTCGCCTGGCCCGGGTATGTAACCCGTCAACCTTAGCCCCAGGCCCTGGCAAGCACGAACTCGTTGCCCCAGAGCCTGCGCCAAGGGATTAACGCCGAGGATGGCTACGCGTCGCGTCAAGAAGCGTGGTGTAGCACTACTGGTCAGCCATAAGCGCAAGGCAAGACGAACCCCGCCGAGTATAGTCAGGTCGAGAACATAGAAGTATAGGACCAGTAAGCGCGAGAAATCAACGATCTTTAGAAGGTAGATAACGCTGGTAAAGGTAAAAAGCCCCAGGCTCGCAGCGACAAACAAGGATCGCAGTCCCACGGAAGGAGTCGCCAGCCGTCCGGGGTCATAGACCCCCAGGCCCCAGAAGACGGTGGCCCAGATAACCAGCACCAAGGCGTAGATAAAGGGCGTCAAATAGGAAGCCTCGGGTGGTATGAGCATACCAAGTGGCAGATGGAGTCTCAGCCACTCAGCAGCCATCAGCGCCACACCCGTTAAGATAAGATCAAGGATTGACAGAACCAGAGGTGGTCCTTGAACGTTCTTAAGCACCTCTTTCTCCCAGCGGCAGTCTCTTACGCAACAGGCGTGTCACCATCTGAACCACCATGCCCATGGCAAATCCTGTCCCTAAAGAGACAGCTCTCACGAGCAATAGCCACGGAACGATGAACGCCAGCAAGGGGTCAGTGCGCCAGACCTGCAGGCCAAAAGAGACCATAGAGGCAAACAGCAGCGCAGCGATAGAGACAGGAACCCACCATACTGATGACCAAAGCAAGGCCAGCACCGCGCTGGCCACTAACAGGGGAAGTAGCAGGATCTGAAGTTTGAGAATCTGGGGGGTGTGGGAGTCTCGCACAAGTTTGTCCGGGTGCCTCACATGGACAAGCACCTTCCAGTAGCCTATGCGGAACTTTTTCCTGGCATAGGCAGCCACTGTGTTGGCGTGCTGGTGATAGACGATAGCCAATGGTTGAAAAACGAGCCTATGACCGGCTTTAGCCAGACGAAAAGAGAGTTCCTGATCTTCTACCGAAGCGGTCGGGAAACTGGTGTCAAACCCGCCCGCTTCGTGGAGAACATCGCGCCTGTATCCGGCAGAGTAGGTGTCAATGAAATCAATGTACTGGTCCTGAGCCATGCGTCTATACTTGTCCTCGTACTCCAACTGCACGAACCGGGCGACCAGGCTCTTTTGCCGGGTACGATAAGCGCCTTTGACGCCACTCACCTGTGGGTCCTCAAACGAAGCACATATCTGCTCAATCCAGTCGGGTGCCGGTTCACAGTCGGCATCGGTGAAAAGCACCAAGTCACCCTGGGCTGCCGACAGCCCCCGGTTCCGGGCTGCTGCAGCACCCTGCCGATGCTGAGCTAGCAATCGGACCGGGTAGCGATGAACAATTTGCGCCGTGTCGTCCGTGGAGCCATCGTCAACGACGATGACTTCATACGTGCTCTCTGGAGCCGATTGGTGAGAAAGGGCTTGCAAACAGGTCCCTATGTGATTTGCCCCGTTATGGACTGGCACGACAACGGAGATATGCACCACACGCCTCCCCGGACTACTCCTTTACCCAGGCAGCCACCCCACCAGCCAGGAGGAGAGGCATCACCACCACAAGGTGCAAGAGCACACCACAAGCCAGGGCCTCACTCTGCCCCACGCCATAACCTGACAGAGATAGTACAACCAGGTAATGAAACAACCCTACGCGCCCAGGCGGAGCCGGAATCGCTACTCCAGCGTAGATGGCAACTATGATCAAAAGAGCCGCGGACCAGTGAACAGACAACCCCAGAGCGGCAAACACTGCCCAGTTCGTCGCAGTGCCCAGGGTCCAGACAGCAGCCGACCATAGGCCCATCCGTAACAGGCGTCCATCGTGCCCGGCAGCAACCAGATCCTCTGCCAGTTCTGCTGCCGGCCTAAGAAGACGATGGGTCAGCCAGTCCAGGGGACTACCCCCTCCCAGGGTTTCCTGTCCTCTCCTGTGGTGCCAGACAGAGGCACCTACCAGGCTGACAGCGACAGCGATCACGGTGAGGACACCTACCAGTATCCCTGATCGCGACAACCAGGCTGGCCACGGTCCCCAAAACAACAGCACGGCCAGGCAGGCCAGCAGCATCAGCACTTCCCAAGCTTTCTCGATGACAACGGTGTAGAAAGTAAAGATAGAGCCCACTGTTAATCGCCGGCCGACCAGATAGGCGCGGGTGAAATCCCCGGCCCTGGCGGGTACGAGCAAATTCAACGCCTGTCCGACCAGCAGGCCGTGCAGCGCCTGCATCAGAGGCAGTGTCTCGCGACCTCCCAGGATGACCTGCCATCTGAGCGCCTTGACCAACTGGGTAACTGCCACAAGCAACAGGCTTAAAGCCATCGGTCCCAGAGCAGCGCGGCTAAGAAGGATCCATACCTTACCCAGATCGGTCCCCCGCAAGGCGAAAGCGCCAGCCAGCAGCCCCAGCGCCAGGCCCAACACCAGTCGTAAAGCCTGCCCCGAGACCTTGCCCTGCCACGGCCGGGTAACTGCCTGTCCCACAGAGGTCTCTGAGCCCTCTTCTCGCGTGCTCATGCAGTTGGAGTAGGGGTGGGGAGCTTGATCTTGAGGAAGTCTCTGGGATCACTGGTAACCGAAGCGCCAGAGACACCGGAGCTCCCCTTGAGAATCAGGGGCAGGAAGATGCGGTCGGCGGCCACCCAAATGGTCTCCATTTTTTGGTTATTATCCTCGTCGATCTCCCCTATTGCATTGTCAGGATCAACCCGCACGTAGATCTGGTGCGTGCCCGACACGCCCGTCGTCCAGGTGACCTGGGCTGTAGCCACTTCGTCTTGGCCGAGGGGGTCGGCGGGGTCGGTGGCGATGATCTGGTCGCTGCCGATTTGTGTCCCGCTGCCATCCGGGTCGCCATCCCAGAAGCGCACCGTCACACTGACAGCCGCCAGGTGTCCCACGTTTTGCACCTGGCCACTGACGGTGATGGTCACCTCCTGCCCGTCTTTAAGCAGCGGGTTGGGGGGATCAAAGGCGATGGCATTGACGGTCAAGTCCGACTTGAAGTCGAGGGTGGCGCTGAGGATGTTATTGGCATAAACCGACTCGGTAATGCTATGGGGTGCGGGATTGACTTCCACATACATGTCGTGGACGTCCATGGCCATGGTCGTCCAGGTGATGGCAGCGGTGGGAGCGCCCTGGTAACGCGAGGGGACGTTCGACACCACCTGGTCACCGCCCAATTGGGTGCCCACGCCCGGCTCGCCGTCCCAGAAGCGCACCAGCACGTCCTGGGCGGCCTCGTTCCCCATGTTGAACACCTGGCTGGAGATGGTGACCGTCACCAGGTCGCCGGCAAACAGGTCGGGAGTATGTTCAAACGATAGCTCCCAGGGCAACAGGTCTTTGTAGTCCACTTTCAAGGGGGTCGCATAGTTCTTGAAATCCACCCCCAAGGCGGTGATCTGCTTGTTGCCGCTGTGGAAGAGATTGCCGTTGTACATCCAATCCTCGTTCAGGCTGTACCAGTTCCAGGCCTGCACCAGGCGATTGCCGTCGTCGGGGTAGCCCAGAGCAGGGTCTATCCCGTCGGGGTCAACGCCCAGAAAATAGTCAAAGGTGGCCTGCATGAAGGCGGTAACGCGGGGGTAGTCGTAGGGCCGGCCATTGGGCTTGCCATTGGGCTTATATCCACAATACGGATCGTAATGGGTTTCATCGCCGTCGCAGAGCGACGACGGCATTAGGATGCCATATTCCGAGATGATGAGCGGTTTGTCGCGCTCGTTGTGATTGGCCATCCACTGGCGGAAGTCATGGATCTGCTGTTTAAAGATGTCCATGTCGTCGCAATCCCATAGATTTCGCCACTGAATAAGAGCAGGGGTCACCATCCCCGGAGGGATATCTGCACCCCAATCTGGTGGTGGCCCCTCTGATAGAATAAAAGCGTGAACGTTCCACAG
>JBGVTF010000013.1:0-6918 GCA_041862415.1 Anaerolineae bacterium
CTCGATTCCGGCGCCTGCCCCAGGCCAGGGCTGCCAGGATCAGGGGGAGGATGCCAGCGTAGCCGTGATGTTCTTCAAAATATGGCTCTCCTTTGTACCCGGTGACAAGATTGCCCAGGAAATTGGGAAAGAGAAAGGAGAGCAACCGGAAGGGTGGCAGCGAGTAGGCGGTCACGAACTCGTAGGCTCCGCTCTTGGAGAGGATGGACGACTCCTTCAATTGCCAGGCCGGGATCAACTGGATGGCGGCCAGACTCATCCCGACCACCACGGTGGTCAGCAAGATGAGGGAGAGAGTGAGGATCGGCCGCATTTCGGCTCGTGGCAGGGTCAGCAGACTGTAAAAGTAATAGAGGCTGAGGACAATCAGAATGTATAGGAGAATTTGCGGATGGGAGGGCAGGATCTGTAGAGCTAGGACAATCCCTGCTCCCGCTGCAAAGGTGTAACTGCGCTTACGGATGGCCTGGCGGAAAAGGCAGAGGATCAAGGGCAGCCAGATGCAGCCGGTCAGGATGCTGATGTTGGTCAATTGAGCCATCAGGAAGCCGCCGAAAGCGAATACCAGGCCGGAGATCAAGGAACCTGCGCGGCTGATGTCCAGTGAGCGGGCCAGAAGATAAGTAAAGACCCCGGCCAGGCTGTAGTGTATGGCGATGAAGAGGGTCAGAGCGTAGTAGTGTGGGATGGGCAGGACGAAAAACAGGTTGAGGGGATAAAGGGGGCCGACCTCCGGCTCGGCCAGCATAGGGAAGCCCATAAAGATGTAGGGATTCCAGAAGCCAAGCTGGCCTTTCTTCACCATCTCCATCAGGAAGATCTTGCCCGGATAGTGTAGCCGCTCTATGTCCAGATAGTAGAAGGTGTGGGGAAGAAAGACCACGTCAGCAAAGCAAGCCAGGGGCAGCAGGAACAGGATGGCTATGAGGGCTATGTCTTTCTGGTTTGCGGTCAGGAAAAGACGGAATCGTTTGAGCACAAGTATCCCGTGTAGTCGAATTGGTTGGCCGGGATGCGGATCGGACTTCTGTTCACTCAACTGTCAGCCTCCCCAAACCTCACTACCAGCGTATCCTCTTCGTGCCTGGCCCCCAGCACATCCAGGGGGACCAGAGCGCGGGGCAAGATGATGTTGCGCTTCTTGTTGCCGATGTGGACGATGAGTTCTTCGGCGGAGCGGGTCAATTGGATGTCCTCTTTCTTCACAAAGGGCAAAGGGATGCTGAGGAGGTAGAGGTGGTCCTTCTTCTCTACAGTATGAGTTTGGCCCGCGAAAAAGACCTCGGCCGGGTCTCGCTCCCCGTAGATGCTCTCAGCCATGCGCTTGAGCATGGCCAGGCCCACCACCTCCTGATCGAAAAGCGGCGACTTGAGAATGGGCAGAGGTGAGAAAGCCTCTTCGATCATCTGGCTGTACTTCTCGTGGACTTTTTTCCAGGAGGAGAAGTAGCTGTCCTGCACCTGGCTGGGCATCAGGCGGTTGGAGATGACGGCGTCGGTGACGTAGCCGTAGAGGTTAAGGTAGGTGAAGACCCGCTGCGCTTCTTTGATGACCATTTTCTCCGGGTTGAGCACCAGCCGCACCGACGACTTCTGGGGATCGGTCAGCAGGGTTTTCACACGATCCAGCTCCAGAATCAGTTCCTCCACGGCGTCGAAAAGCTCATCTTCAGGGATGGGAAGGTCAATCAGGGCGCGCAGAACGGGCCGGGCCAATTGTATCGTTTTCTTCTCGATGGGAAAGATTTTCTCCAGGTACCAACTGGTCACGTCGGGCATGGCCAGCAGTTGCAGGGTCGCTCCTGTGGGTGCGCAATCCACGATGATGACCTCATAGTCACAGTCGTCGTGCAGATGCACAATCTGCAGGAGGCTGGCTATCTCTTCCATGCCGGGGAAGACAGTCATCTCTTCGGCGATGACGTCGTCCAACCCCCGCCACTCCAGGACCGTAGCCATGTAGCGCTGCACGTTGCCCCAGTACTTCTCCATCTGGTACAGCACGTCAATTTCCTGGCCCCACAGGTTGTCGCCAATTGGGGTCGGCTCCGGACCCAGGGGCAGTTCAAAAGAATCGGCCAGGCTGTGAGCGGCGTCGGTGCTGACCACGATCGTTTTATATCCCAAATCGGCGCAGCGCGTGGCCGTGGCCGCAGCCACACTGGTCTTGCCCACACCGCCTTTGCCAGTGTAAAGGATGATCCTCACCGTTTCTCTCGCTCCATGAAGACGCTGTAATCTATGTTGGGAAATGGGTTGTCCAGCTCAGTGGTGGTGGACAGGAATTGTCTGTCTTCCTCGCTCACCATCCCCGCGTCGGCGATGGCGGCCAGGTGGTTGAAGCGGGCCAGGTGCTGCTGGAAACGGCCGCCGGCGTACTCCCGTGCCTGGCCGGTGCTGACCAGGAAGGGCCAGTCGCTAGCTTCCAGGAGCAAAAGCTCCCTGGCGGCCTGGTTGAGGACGCCCAGCATCTGGCCCTCGGCCCGGGGATACCGTTCCACCAACTGCTCCATCCGCCGCTCGGCGTGGTGTATGAGGGGCCACATCCACTCCGTCTGGGGGTTGAGCCAGGTCCAATGGCCCCCGCCCTCTCCCCAGGAACTCTCCGGCAGGGAGATGACCTCTTGCGGGGGATAAGCTTCCAGGTAGTCGCCAGCTGTGGTCGGTTCCACGTCCGGGTTGATGCTCAATTGGCGTAGCACCTCCTTCAGCCAGGCCACGCCCTCGAACCACCAATGGCCGAAGAGTTCGGTGTCGTAGGCTGAGAGGATGATGCCCGTTTGTCCGCTCTCGGCGTGATAACCCAGCAGGCGCTCCACCGCCAGGTCCACGAAATGGTCGGCGTGCTCCTGCACTTTGTTGAAGGCGTGGTAGGGGTCGTAGAATTCTTTGCCGCCCAGGTCCACGTCGGCCCCGGTGATGCGCCAGTATTGCAGGCCCGAGTGGTCGTCCTTGCGGTGGAACTCTCGGTAGAGAAAGTCGCCAGGGTAGCCGTGGGCCGCCGACCACACCTGGAGGCCAGTGGCCTCGTCGCGGCCATAGACGGCCACCTCTGCGGCGCGCACGTAGTAGGGCCGGAAGGTCGTCCCTTTCTCTGCCTCTGGCCGCTCGTCGGTTCTCACCACCAGCCTGCGTTTGGGCAGGCCCCCGTAGGGGCCGACCACGTCGCCGGCCACCTTGCCCACCATGCGCCCGCCTTCAACGACGTGGGTGTCGGTGAAAAAGTAATCCAGCTCCCACTGGGCCAGGAACTCCTCAAGGCCCGGCTTGTAACGCCCGTCATCGTGTCGGTAAGGAGGGCGATAGCCGCACTCGGGCAGCCAGATGCCTCGGGGCGCACGCCCGAAGTGGCGGCGGTAGGTTCCTACACCGACCGCCAGTTGGCCGTGGATGGTGGAATCCCGTTCCATGAGAGGCAGGTAGCCATGCGTGGCCGCGCTGGTCACGATGTCCAGGTTCCCCTCATCTTGCAGGTGGCCGAAGGCGCCCACCAGGTCTCTACGGAAGCGTTCCTGAAAAGCTTGCAGAATCCCTCGATACCAATCGTGGTAGAACCGGGCCAGGTAGAGGAGATGGCCATGGTCTGCTTTCTCGTGGCGCTCGATGTCGGTTTCGATCAGGGTCAGCTTTTCCTGGAGATAGAGCTCGAAATGGGCCAGCACGTCGCGGTCGGCTAATTGCTCCAGCAGGATGGGCGTCAGGCCGATGGTCAACTTGGGTTCGTATCCGTCGTCCTTCAGGTTGTAGAGGGCGTTGAGCAAGGGGACGTAGGTTTCGGCCACAGCCTCGTGGACCATTTCCTCTCCGTGGGGCCAGCGACCCGCTTTGCGTACGTAGGGTAGATGGCTGTGTAAGACGAAAGTGAAGGCACCTTTTTTCATGATAACCTCCCTGGCCATTGATCACTGCTGGGGCTCATTATACCACCTATTGCTTTCCTTGCCAACCGAGGTTGGCCTTGACTTCATCGCGGAGGCGACGGCGCTTGCGCAGCGAAAGCCGGGGAGTACGAGGGGCGCTCGCCAAGCCCCCTACGCCCCCCGACCTCCTGCGGGCCCGACGGCGACTGACTTGACAGGACGGCAAGTTAATGTTATCATTCATGAGTTAGAACCCCTATCCCCTGACGGAGGAACCCCAATGTCTACCGAACTCGTGCAGACCTTTATTGACGAAGATCTCTTTGAGCGCGCTTCTGCCAAGGCGACGAGCGAGGACAAGACCCTCGACGTGGTGCTCGAGTCGCTGATTGAGGATTGGGTGGGGACGTGGCAGCCCCCTGCGCCACCACCCGCCCCGCCGCCCGTGTCACCGTCCGGCTTTCAAATCTACATCGTTCACTCCGGCGATACCCTCAGCGGCATTGCCAAGAGATTCTATGGCGATCCGAACAAGTACCCTCTCATCGCGCAGTTCAACGGCATCGCTGACCCGCGCCGTATTTTCCCCAGTATGAGGTTGAAGATCCCTGACCTCGTGCCGGTGCCGCCGCCAGTCATTCCCCCACCTCCGCCGCTGGTGCTGACCCCACCGCCGGAACCTGGTTACCCGCCGGTGCCGGACGGGCAGGCACAGATCGAGCAAGTCTTTGGTGAATTCCAGTGGGAGGAAGACCCGAACACGCGCGGGCGCGTTCATGTGCTCGGCGACTGGGAGCGCCAAAACATCAAACTGATGCGCGACATCCCCGCGCTGCCCGGCGGCAGAATCTATGGACACGAGCTACTCGAACCGGTCTTTCGCGCCGTGTTCGATGAAATCATGGACAAAGGATTTGCGAGTTCGCTACATACATACGACGGCTGTTTCGTCGCGCGCCATAAGTTGTGGGACCCGCGCCGTGACCTCTCCGTCCATTCGTGGGGGATTGCAATTGACCTGAACGCGGCCACGAACATGCCGGGCATGCGCGGCGATATGGACCCACGGGTCGTCGAAATCTTTCGTGCCCATGGCTTCAAGTGGGGCGGCGATTTCGGTGATCCAATGCATTTCCAATATTGCATTAACTATTGAACCTGTTGCCCGCTGCAGCAGGAAATATCCAGGAGGAGACTGATGAAGGACAGAACACGCTTTGCTATTGCTCTCTTTGCTATCTGTCTGCTGGGCTTTGCCCTGCTGGCCTGCGAGTTCAGCATCGGGGGGGGGGAACCCAGCGTCGAGGCAGCGGTGATGGCCAGAAGCCTTGATGCCGACTACGAACCCGTTGAGACGACCAATGTCTTCGATCCAGCGGACGTTTTCTATTGTTCGGTGAGGGTCACCGATTTGGAGGAGGACTCAGTGGTCACGGTCAGGTGGTTCTTTGGCAGCGAGTTCTTGGGCGAGTACACCTACGTTGCCGAGGCTGGGGGCTCTGGCTACATCGGCTTCAACCTGTCGCCCGCTGGGACGTGGCTGGCAGGGGACTATAGAGCAGACGTCTACCTGAACGGCGCATTGGCCCAGAGTGCGACCTTCTCCGTGGTAGGGGCCGAGCCGCCCCCTGCTACGCCCACCGTGCCAGTCGTTGAAGTGCCGACGCCGACTGAGCCGGCGCTTGTCATGGAGGAGACGCCGACCCCGTCAGGCATTGATCTGGGAGCCCTGGTCGGCGGTGAGGGACCATCCTTCAGCGACCTCTTCTTCGCTGCGGGGGTGACCGAGGATGACGAGCCCGTTGACGTGGCCACCGAGTTTACAGGCGGGACCACTGTAGTCTATGCTTTCGCCAGCTACGAGGGGATGTCCGATGGGGCGCAGTGCGAATCGGTCTGGTATCTGGATGATGAAGAGGCTCTGCGAAATCCTTTCGACTGGGCTCTGGGTGAGAGCGGGGCGACCTGGATAGCTAACATCAGTAGTGACAGTGGGTTGGACCCCGGCCGTTACGACTGGGAGTTGTACGTCGAAGAGGAGTTGACAGTGACGGGCGGCTTTGTCGTGGAGGAGAAAGTCGCTCCCCCTACTCCCAAACCTCCCACAGCGGCTGTGCTGCAAGGCACAATTGCTTTTGCCAGATGGGACCAAAGCCAAAGGTATCAGATTTGGACCATGAACGCCGACGGCAGCAATCAGAAGATGCTCTCCGACTTTGCCAGCGAACCTTCCTTCTCGCCTGATGGCAAGCGCATAACCTTCTACGCCTGGGAGGGCACAGAGGGGGGCAACGGTCTCTGGATTATGAATGCCGACGGCACTGCTCGCGAGGTAAGACGTAATGACGCTAACGTGCGTTTCCCCCGTTGGTCCCCGGACAACAAGTACATCGCCTTTTGGAATCCCCCTTACATAGTGAATGTCTATAATCTGAGCGACACCGGTGTTCGCCAGGTCGTGGATGGTGAGCATCCTGCCTGGTCGCCGGATGCCCAACGTCTGGCTGTGAAAAGCTGTGCCGCAGGCGGGGGCGGGTGTGGTTTGTATACCGTCGGTGTGGACGGCGCTGGCAAGACGGCACTGACTGATAACGCCGAAGACGGGATTCCGACCTGGTCTCCCGATGGAGGCCAGATCGCTTTCATCTGCAAATCGGGAGAGACCTTTGATATCTGCATGGTCAACGCCGACGGGTCAGGTCGCCAGAGTTTGACCAGCAATAACCCTGAACACGACGTCAACCCGGCCTGGCTGCCTGATGGCAGTGGCATCGTGTTCTATTCAGTACGGGAAGGCAAATGGGGCATATATGCGATGAACGCTGACGGCAGTGAGGTGCAGAAGATCATAGATGCTGATCCGGGTCCTGACTGGGGCCGGGGCCAGATTTCGATTACCCCCTAGAATGCCTGTACCGCTTGTGCCGCAATAGTGGTAGATGGGCGGCCATAGGGCTGAGGGAGGCTGGGGAATTGCTCTGGCCTCCCTTTTCCATTTCACCCGCAGGAGGAAAATGAAGGTCTATCTGCAGTCCCTGGGTTGCAAGCTGAATCAGAG
>JBGVTF010000014.1:0-27859 GCA_041862415.1 Anaerolineae bacterium
CCGACCCGCTGGATCTCTGGGACTCGGAGCCTTTCGACCCCCAGGTGCGAGAGGGGAAACTCTACGCCCGGGGCGTGGCCGACAACAAGGGAGACCTGTTGGCCCGCTTGCAGGCCATCGAGGCCTACCAGGCCACTCTGGGAGAGCTTCCCCTCAAGATCAAGTGCGTCTTCGAGGGGGAAGAGGAAGTAGGCAGCCCGCACCTGGCAGCATTCGCCGCTGAACACGCGGATCTCCTGGCCGCCGATGGCTGCCTGTGGGAAACGGGACACAAGGACGAAAGCGAACGACCGACCATCTCATTGGGGCTGAAAGGCATCATTTACCTGGAGTTGCGCGCTCATGGGGCCAAAAGCGACCTCCACTCCTCCCTGGCCACCCTTGTCCCCAATCCAGCCTGGCGTCTGGTCTGGGCTCTCTCCACCCTGAAGGACGAGGACGACAACATTCTGGTGGACGGCCTCATGGACCACGTGGGCGAGCCCACTGCGGCCGAGATGAAAATGCTGGCCGCCATCCCCTTTGAAGAGAAAAAGATGAGGACCAACTTTGGCATCCCCCACTTCATACGCGGCCTGACAGGCGTGGAAGCCCTCAAGAAGCACCTCTATGAGCCCACCTGCACCATTTGCGGTTTGAAGGCCGGATACATCGGAGAGGGCACCAAGACGGTGCTGCCCAACACGGCCATGGTCAAGCTCGACTTCCGGCTGGTGCCCAATCTGGAGCCGGACCTGGTGCTAGAGCTGCTGCGCCGGCATCTCGACAAACGGGGTTTTACCGATATAGAAATGGTGCCCATCAGTGAGTTACATCCAGCCAAAGCACCGCCGGAGGCGCCTATTGCCAAAGCTGCCGTGGCTGCTGCCCAGGCAGTCTATGGCCAGGAGCCGGTGGTCTACCCACTGATGGCCGGTAGCGGCCCCATGTATCCTCTCACGCAGGCCCTGGGGATACCGGCCGTCGCAGCGGGCGTGGGCTATCCTGGCTCCAATCTGCACGCTCCTAACGAGAACGTCCGCCTGGAAGATTACTTTGAGGGCATCCGCTTTGTGGGAGAGTTGATCCGCCGCTTCGCCGCCAGCTAGCCGCGAAGGCCGATGGACACCCACGCCGCCCCCTGGACGAATCCCTGGGGTAAAAAAGCCCCCCTGAGCATACGACACAGGGGGCTTTTGACGTCAAGCGGTTGCAAAAGGGGTGAGGTGTGGTATAATTGAGAAGTGTGATTGGGAATAGCTTACATAAACAAAGAGGGACCCAAACTAAGACAGCGTCCCTCTTGAGAACCTATCTAAAATACAGTAAGCCCACCCACAAATGGGCGATCTAGATTTCTTCGTGAATGCTGGGTGGCTGCGCCGCTACTTCTTCGGACCAATGGTGGCCTTTATTACATCAAGTGCGCCCTCTACTGCACCCAGCCTGGATGAGACGTCCCGCAGCTCTTTATCTATTGCAGCCAGCCTAGAGTCGAGGCTCTTCAAAGTATAGCCCATGAGGGCCACGACGAGAGTTATCGAGCCGCCGGCTATTGTCTGAATCGCATCTACGGTGGGGGATGCACTAACACCAGCTATCAACAATCCGGAATAGACTATCAGGAGAGCTGTAACAGTAAGCAAAAGAATGATGGCTATTTGCATTGTTCGTTGCCTCCCTCTTGGTAACGCCGACAAAGGATGTTGATAAATCTTTGACCAGCCCCGTAGCGCAGCTAATGGGCGAGCTAATTCAATATTACAATATATAGGATAACACAAAAAACGCATTTTGTCAATCCCCCCACTTTTCGAGGTGTGGGATAATTTAAAGTTACTCCGCCTTTGCTTATCCCAATCGCGTAACGCCCACAAATAGCATGAACCTTTCGTGAATTTTGCGTGAAGAGAGGGATATAGACCGAGATGCCTTCCTGCCATGCATAGTTATGTCACAAATATCATGCAGAACGCTGGTCTACACTTCTGTCAGATGTCATGGTCTGTTTGGAAAAAAGAGGCGGAGAAGTAGCTCCGGGAGTTGAGGGAGCAGTTAGGAGGCGTGAGCTACGGTGGCGCCTTGGCGTCGCCTTGGATTGAGTCTGGCCATCTGACTGGACATTGGTGATTTGTCCGTAGTGACGACTGCGGTAGTCCATCACAGAGCAGCGCATGTAAGCGGCCGCGATGGGCGAAGCCCGCCCTGCAGGGTCGGATCTGGGCTGCGTCATCCACTCGGTGAACTTAGCTGCTGAGTATAGTATATCACATTTCAACCCGTTTGGCAATAGCCTCGTAGCTACGTCCCTGTGCCCAAGGAAATCGTCGCGCCAAAGGCAATTGGCTTGCCAACAGTCGGTAAGACACCCTTATTTCCTAAAACCTCGGCTCTGGCTGCTCTGCTTCTTTCAAGATGGGGATGGCCCAATTTATTCTTACGACAATCGTGCCTTGTTTTACAATCTTGTATGTCCGACCACCGTCTTTGATAGTGTCAAACAAAACGTAATCCTTGATGGCAATGCCCACCAGCTCATTTTGTAGATTGAACACCCCTCCTCCACTGAACCCTCGAATGACCGGAGGAGTTACGCCAAAAAAGGGGCTCTCCGAAGGGAAATCTTCGACGATTTCCGCATCGCGGGGGTAAATTAGCCCGACCCCGTCAGGAAAGAATTCGTGACCTATCAAATAGACTACTTCCCCAGGACACAGCCGGGATGGATCCCCGAAGGGAAGAGAAGGAAGCTCTCCATGACGCTCGAATTCTAGCACGGCTAGATCTAGAGAAGGATCAGATGCTACGACTTTGGCCAAGGCATACCACTCTTTCCAGGGCATATGGGGCTGGGTGATCCTGATCTCTGTGGCGGTCATCTCCCCTGTCCTATTGCTTCCCACCAGGTGGAAGTCAGTCAGAATGAGCTCTTCATCCACTGCTACCCCAGTGCCAGCTTTAGTTCCCGTTGGATGTTCAGCCTTTATCATAAAGTGGGCTTCTTGAACTTCTTTTACTTTGGGATCACTGATGAGTCGAAGAATGAAAGGCGTGAGGGTTGGTCGTTGAATAGGGGAAGGTTCAGGTATTGCAACGTCAGAGGCCACCCCTATTAACACCAAAATCAAAAGGAGAGTAACCCTCAAGATCCAGTTTCTTCTCATTTACCTAAACTCGAGTCTTTAAGGAGAACTGTCTAATGACCCTGACCAGCGTAGAAGAACCGGAGTTTGAGGAGGCGAGCCCACGCAGTCCGGGGCTGGGGTGGCGCATTGGCATCATTGCGCTGGGTGTGATCCTGGCCATAGTGGCTTGTGGCACCATCATCGTGGCCTTTGGACAAAGCACATGGGCCATCTCCAAACTGGGCGATCCTGGTCTGAGCCCTGAGTCTCGATCGCGCCTCGAGGCGCTACGAGATGAGGTGGACGCCGTTGGCACAGCGCCCGAGGCGGTGGGGTGGATGAAGGATGCGTTGGATCCCAACGCCGATGGCACCTCCGTGCTGGCCTATCTCCGTGCAGCGCAGAAGGCCCTGGAATCGGCCGACGACCCGAAACTGGCCGGGGCGGTGAAAGAGTTACAGGAGATCATCCAGACGATGCGACCGACTCGTATCAGGAAAACGGCCACCCCGCTCCCTGTGCCTACACTGGAATGGCCATCCCCGCCCCCCATGCCCACGCTGGAGTGGCCAGAGTGAGGAGAATGCCAAGGTGCCCGGCACCTCCCAACAAGGTTGGGAGCCCAATAGACGGGTCTTTGAGAGCGAAACCTGGATAGCCTTCAACGGGCTCAGGTGTCGGGCACCTCATTCGATACGGCCAGGAAGCCGCTCAGCGCGTCAGCGCCCGATGTCCCGCCGAAGCCCAGGACGCGGTCCGCTGCCCCCCTCACTTCATCGGCTTGACCCTGTCTCAGCGCTGCCAGCAGAACATGCCAGGCCTCACCGAACATGCCCTCTCTGGCGCTCCGCAGAAGGGTCACGCTGAGCCGGTTCGTCCTCCCGGCTGCTGCCTCGTAGATAGCCTGGCAGGCTTCCTCAACGGACAGCCCCCTTCCTTCCAGGCATTGCGGCCACATCCGCAGGCCGGCCATCAAACCCAGAAGAAAATCGTCGCCTGCCGGGGTGAGCCCTGGCCCCAGGCCCGCCAGAGCCGCAGCACCGGCCGCGATCCCTTGACGATCCCCCACCCGCAGCGCAGCCAGAAGCCTTTCGATTGCCCTCTGCGCTACTTCTCGATAGGCAGATTCTGCACTGCGTCCCCCCGTCACGCTTGCGGCCAGAAGACAGGCCAAACTCTCCGTTGGGGCCTGGGCTATCAAGTGCTCGCGCAAGACGGCCAAATTTGCCTTCAACCCAGGCCCATCAGCATCCAGCCCTGCCCATTCCAGCCGGGGTTCCCAAACCTCTGCCTCGGCCAGGCTGACCAAAGCCTCCCCAACCTGGATGCCCCGCCCATCACCCTCCACAGGCAAGCCCGCCTCCAAACCCCTGGCAAGAAAGCCATCCCCTTCGAGGACAATGTTCAGCGGCCCGTTGCCCACTCGCTGGCTGACGAGGGCCACAACCTCACCCTGGTCGCTGACCAGGTTACAGGCCCCCGCGAAAGCGCTGAGAACGCTCCCGGCAAAACTCTCCCTCTCCAACGTGGCCATGACCGGCTGGCTGATGGACACGGCTTGCAGCACCTCTTTCAAATCACTCCTTCCTCCCGCAGCTTTTCGATCGCGGCCTCAGTGTATCCCAGTCCAGCCAAAACCTCCTCGTTGTGCTGGCCCAGGGTGGGTGGCGGCAGACGATAAGTGACAGGGGTGGCTGAAAACCGCAGGGGATTGCCCAGCGACCGGACCGTGCCAATCAGGGGATGCTCCAACTCGACAATCATCCCTCGAGCTTGCACCTGGGGGTCATTGAGAGTCTCATCAACGTATTGGATAGGGCCGCAGGGGATCTCGGCTGCGGTGAACTGCGAGAGCCAGAATTCGGCTTCCTTGGTGCCGATGATTTCGTCCAAAAGGGGAATGAGCTCAGCCTTGTGTTCGATCCGATCACGGTTGGTGGCAAACCTCGGCTCTACCATGATAGTATCCTCGATGCCCAGAAAGCGGCAGAACCGTTCCCACAGCCTCTCCGTCCCCACCCCCACAATGATGTACTTGTCTTTAGCCTTGAAGGGCTGATAGGGCACGATGTTGGGATGGGCGTTGCCCAGGCGTGGCGGACGCTTGCCCGTGGCAAAGTACCCTCCGGCCACGTTGGTCAGCCAGGCCACCTGGGATTCCAGAAGCGTCATATCCAGAAATTGGCCCTCTCCCGTCCGCTCCCGGGCCAGGAGAGCGGCCACGATGGCAAAGGCGCTGTAGATGCCGGCCGTGATGTCGGCGATGGGAACAGGATAGCGAATGGGGCCTCCCTCTGGCTCGCCGGTGATGCTCATCAGGCCAGATTCACCCTGGGCCACGACATCGTAGCCCCCCCGGCCAGCGTAGGGCCCGGTCATGCCATAGCCGGTGATGGAACAGTAGACCAGGCGGGGATTGATGCCTTGCAGCGTGTCGTAATCCATCTCCATCTTCCTGAGCGACTCGAGGCGGGGCTGGTTAACCACGAAGACGTCGGCTTTCTCGATCAATCGGTGCATGATGGCTACGCCCTCCCTCAATCTGAGGTTGAGGGTGAGGCCCCGCTTGTTGCGGTTGACGGAGAGGAAATAGGCACTCTCGCTCTCAAGGAAGGGCGGTCCCCATCCTCGCGCCATGTCACCCCTGCCGGGCCTCTCCACTTTGATGACATCGGCTCCCAGATCGCCCAACATCATCGTGCAATAGGGACCAGCCAGAGCCTGGGTGAGGTCAACAACGACAATGTCCTCCAGCACACTTTGCATTTTCAATGGATGACCTCCGCTTTATGATGTTTTCATACGTCGCCAGCACGGGCCTGCGCAGCAGATTGGGGGGCGTGGGGATGTCCCCCAATGTCCCCTCTCCCTGCTACAGTGCGGGTATAGGCCTACCGGCCCTGCTCTCAGGAGGGGAAAAAGTGGGCTTGAGGGGGTACCCCTCAAGCTCCCCAGGTTTCGCTGCGCGATCCCCAGTGTCGGTTCAGCTACCCCATCAACCTGCCACCCCGCCTGGGCCCGCCCCGAATGACCACAAAGGAAGCCACTGCAGTGATAACAAAGGTAATCACAAACAGAATGATGCCCACGGCGAAGAGGACGCGATAGTGAGTGCTCCCTTGAGCCACCTCTCCCATCTCGGCAGCGATGGTGGCCGTCATGGTGCGCACGGGCTTGAAGAAAGCGTCCAGACCCAGGGGCATCCGGGCGGCGTTGCCGGTGACCATCATTACGGCCATGGTTTCGCCGATGGCCCGCCCGATGCCCAGCATCACAGCGATGATGATGCCCGAACGGGCGGCAGGCAGCACCACCCGCCAGATGGTCTGCCAGTGGGTGGCTCCCAGAGCGTAAGCCCCGTCACGGTAGGCTTTGGGCACGGCGTCAATGGCGTCCTCGGCCACGCTGATGATGGTCGGCAGGGCCATGTAGGCCAGCATCACCGCGCCGGTGAAGGCCGTCAGGCCGGTGGGCATCCCCAGATAGCGCCGCACCAGAGGAGCCACGGCGATCATGCCCAGAAAGCCCAGCACCACCGAGGGGATGCCAGCCAGCACCTCGATGAGGGGTTTGAGAATCTCCCGCACCCAGCCGGGGGCGATCTCACCAATGTAGATAGCTGTAGCCAGACCCAACGGCAGGGCAATGGCCACCGCGCCCACTGTGACCGCCACCGAGCCCAGGATCAGAGGCAGGGTGCCGTAAATGTCGAAAATCGGGTACCAACGGGTGCCGAAAAGATTGTTGAGGGAAACCTCCCAGAAAGCCGGTGCCCCCTCACGGACCAAGAAAATGAAAATGAGGGCTACGAAAAAGATGGCAGAGAAGCCTGCGACACGGACAAGGGTTTCGCTTAGAAACTCATTCCAGGGAGAACGTGAAGGCGATTGCCTGAAAGTCATACCTCACCTCAGGGGCACAAAGCCCAGTTCCCTTACGATGGCCTGACCCTCGTCGCTCACAATCCAATCCAGGTAATCTCTGATGACCCCCGTTGGTTGGCCGTTTGTGTACATGTAGAGGGAGCGAGCGATAGGGTAGGAACCGTCTTTGACGGTGGCGATAGCGGGCAACACGTAAGGCTCGCCAGCCCGGATAGCCACGGCCAGGGTCTTCTGATCGTCGGTCACGTAGCCCAGGCCGTCGTAGCCGATGGCGTTGGGGTTCTGGCGGATTTCGTGGCTGATGCCCTCCGAGGAAGGCATCAAAAGGGTATCAGGCGAGAAAAGGGCCTGGTTTCCCTTCTCACCTTTGCGCACCACCTCTTCCAAAAAGTAGATGTGGGTGCCCGAGTTGGACTCCCGTGAGAGGAGAACAATGGGCCGATCCTCGCCGCCCACTTCCCGCCAGTTGGTGACCTGGCCGGTAAAGATGCCAGAAAGTTGATCAATGGTCAGGCCATCAACAGGATTGCTAGGGTGAACGACCACAGCGATGGCGTCGGCGGCGATGACGTGCTCCACCGGCTCGATGCCGTTGGCCTGCGCCCGCCCCAGTTCCTCCGGTTTCATGGCCCGCGAGGCGTTAGCGATGTCAACGGTGCCGTTGATCAGAGCGGCGATGCCTGTCCCGGAGCCGCCACCGGTCACGGCGATGGGCACCTCCGGGTGCTGAGCGGTGTAGGCCTCAGCCCAGGCCAGAGCCAGGTTCACAATGGTGTCAGAGCCTTTGTTCTGGATGGTTTGCACATCCCCTGCTTCAGGCGCAACCCCAGAGGCAGGACCGGCGGGAGCGCAGGCGCTGCTGGCCAGGATACTCAGGAGTAAGGCCAGGGCTACCGAGTACAGCCGTGGACTATCTGAGGAAAAGCTCTTGGTTCGCATCTTTCGTTTGTCCCCCAGACCGATTATATCATTTGCAGCCACATTCGTCAATCCCTTTGACTTTCATATCGTCTTTTGCTACAATAAAACCTGCCAGCCTGGCGGCGCTAATAAAACGATGACGTTACAAAACGCCTGAGAGGAACGCCCCCTTCCCCGTCCCTGCCCTGGAGGATCAACGTGTACTCGGACAAAATGTCCATCGAAAATCTGAACTTCTATTACGGTGACTTGCAGGCTTTGAGTGACGTCAGCATAAGCATCAAGGAGCGGCAGATCACCGCTCTCATTGGCCCTTCCGGCTGCGGCAAGTCCACTTTCCTGCGTACCCTCAACCGCATGAACGACACCATCCCCGGCACCCGGGTGGAAGGCCGGGTGCTCTTGGACGAGCAGGACATCTACGACCCCCATGTGGACGTGGTGAACCTGCGCCAGCGGGTGGGGATGGTCTTCCAACGGCCCAACCCTTTTCCCCAATCGGTCTACGACAACGTGGCTTTTGGCCCCCGTGTGCTGGGGCTGGATCGCCAACACAATCTGGATGAACTGGTAGAGAAAAGCCTGCGGGGAGCGGCCCTCTGGGATGAGGTGAAAGACGACCTGAACCACTCAGCTTTGGAACTGAACGGCGGGCAACAGCAACGCCTGTGCATTGCTCGCGTCCTGGCTGTAGAGCCTGAGGTCATCCTCATGGATGAGCCCTGCTCAGCCCTGGACCCGGTGGCCACCCTCAAAATCGAGGAGTTGATGAGAGAACTGGAGCAGAACTACACCATCGTCATCGTGACCCATAATATGCAGCAGGCAGCCCGTGCCTCGGATTGGACGGGCTTCTTCTGGCTGGGAGAACTGGTGGAGTACGGTCCCACCGCGAAGCTCTTCACCAATCCCACCCAGCAAAAAACAGAGGACTATATCACCGGGCGGTTCGGATAGCAAGGTACAAGAGAGGCAGAAATGAATCTCTCACCAAAAGATGCCACATACCCAAAGTTGCAGTCTCAAGACTTCACGCAACCAACAGAAAGGGAGGTCCGCACGATGAGTGAGAATAATAATCAAGAGATAGCACAGCCCAAAGAACAGCTTGATCCAAATGGAATCCTCGTCGCCGAGTTCAACTACATCGCACAGACGGCTTTCCAGGCCCATGAGGACCGGGCGCGGGTGTGGCAGTACTACCTGGCGACCGTGGGCACTTTCGTCGTTGCCTTGTTCAGTATGACGGAAATACCTCCTGCCTGGGTAAATCCAGTACGTATGGCCTTTGGCATTGCTTTTGCCGTGCTGGCGATGGTAGGGTATTTGACCCTGCAACAGCTCATCCGTTTGCGAAGCGCATGGATGGAGAGCGCCCGAGCGATGAACCAGATCAAGGACTTTTACGCTGATCACCTGGACATCGCACCAGCCTTTCGCTGGCGGATGGTGACGCTCCCCAAAGCAGGCAAGAGAGATAGCCTCGCCTTCCTGCTGGCGTTGACTGTTATGCTGGTGGATACCTTTGCCTTGGTGCTGGCATTAAGCTTTTTCGGGTTGGCGATCAATGAGGCGCGGGGGCTGTGGGCTGGCATTGGTGTGGGAGTGGCAGCCGCCGTGCTGGCCGTCATCTGGCAATTGCGGCTTTACCAGCGAAAATTGGAAGGGTAGCCAAAAGCAGAAGAATGGTGACCTCTTGCCTAACAGAGGTTTGCCAGATTTGCCAAAAGTGGTTATAATGATCGTGGCGAAACGGGGGTCAAGGTTGTGGAAAGTGGAGCCCTCTATTTCACCAGGAGCACTACTGTAGTGAGTTTAGCTGCACGAGGTACGTTCGCTGTGATATTCCCTCTGTCTGAAGGGAAATCCGTTTTGAACCTGGAGAGGATAAAGGAGTAAGCTGTGAGAGAAAAAGATTCCCTGGCAGTGGATTGGGTAGTCTGGATTATGCGCTGGGTATGGCTAGCCTGCCTCCTGCTTTTCACCTACTTTGACCCCACCAGGGAGGACCTAATCCCTGCCTTTTCACTGTTGGGAGGAGCCGCAGCGTATAACTTGATCCTCGTGTTCCTCTTGCATTCCAAGCTCTTCCCGCCAGCCCTGTCTTTTTTGACTTCGCTGGTTGATGTCCTCTTTCTGGCGGCATTCCTTTATGTCTCTGGTGGAGGAACTAGCCCCCTTGTTCTTTTCGGCCTCTTCCCCATCCTTGTTACTGGTTTCCGATATGACGTAATTACTAGCCTGTCCGTGGCGGTAATCCCGGTCCTGGTCAGTGGGATCCTTTATTTCCTCGAACGGTATAGGACTGGCCAGACTGGAAATCCCTTCTTCCTGGGAGTGAACGTCACGGTCCTCTTCCTGGCGGCGGCCCTGAGTAGCCTGGTAAGTGGCAAGGAGAGGGAAATGATCCAGACCACGGAAGAAAAAGTACTGGGGGATTTGCAAGCTGCCCGCGACCGGGCCAAAGCCATCTACGAGATGAGCAGCACCTTCAGTACTACCCTGAACTATCATCACGTGTTGAACACCATGCTCGACATCAGCATGGGACTTGGAGGCGCTACCCAGGAAGGTGCTCGCTCTGTAGGTATCGTCTTACTCTATCAGCAGGAAGGAGAGGTCGATTGTCTGGGCGTGGAGGCTGCCAGAAACCTGAGCAGGCGTGACGTGCACTGCAAGCTTGCGGGCACAGCCGGCGCAATTGAACAAGCTATTTCATCAGCCGAGCCTGCCATCATTGAGGGTATAGGGAATGACCCCGAGCTAAGACAATTCTCCTCGTTGCATAGATGCCGCTCGCTCATCTGCATCCCACTGCGGGCTGGGTTCGAGATCTACGGCGTGGTTATCCTTGGCAGCCCCAGGGCTGGAGCCTACACTGCAGAGCATATAGAGTTCCTGACCGCTTTCTGTAACCAGACCGTCGTTGCCCTCCAGAATGCCCAACTGTATCACAGCTTGCGCGAAGAAAAAGAAAGGATCATTGATGCTGAGGGAGAAGCGCGTAAGAAATTGGCTCGTGATCTGCACGATGGCCCGACTCAGTCTATAGCCGCTATCGCCATGCGGCTCAACTACGCCAAATTGCTTCTGGATAAAACGCCTGAAAAGGTCAAAGAGGAATTGGAAAAGCTAGAGGCGCTGGCTCGCCGGACGACCAAAGAGATACGCACCATGCTCTTCACCCTCCGTCCCGTGATCCTGGAAACCCAGGGGGTGGTGGCTGCTCTGGAGCAATACCTGGAGCAATTTGAAGAAGAGGCAGGGCTGGTCGTCCATCTCAAAGCCCCCGCCGATCTAGGTGACCGCTTGAACACTGAGATCGAGGGAGTGGCTTTCTCCATCATCGAGGAGGCTGTCACCAATGTTAAGAAGTACGCCCAAGCCCGAAACATCTGGGTGCGGCTGGGCTTTGAAAACGATTTGTTTGTCGCCACGGTCGAAGATGACGGGCGGGGGTTCGACGTGGCCGAGGTGCTGGATTCCTACGATCAGCGAGGTAGCCTGGGCCTTATCAACATGCGAGAGAGAGCAGAATTGGTAGAAGGCACCTGGACCATCGAGTCGGTAATTGGTCAAGGAACCAAGGTAACGCTGGTCGTGCCGCTGCCTGAAGAGGAGATTTGAGCGATTGTCTGAGACGAAAAGCGACGACCGTAGAGCCGATTGGTGGATCTGTATCGCCCGCTGGTCAGCGTTGATCGGGTTGCTCCTCCTCGTCTTCTTCGATCCCTTACGCACCAGGAGGGTCTGGTTTCCCCTTTTTATTGAATTGCTGTCGGCAGCCATCGTCTATAGCATCATCCTCACTCTCCTGAGCTACTTCCAGTTCTCCCATCCTCGATTGCCTTTAGTGACCACCATTATTGACTCTCTACTTTTCGCGGCTCTTATCTACACCTCCGGCCGTTCCTCTAACCTGATCGTTGACACCTCTGGTCGCGCCCCCAGCCTGACTTTCTTCTTCGCTCTCTTTCCCATCTGCGTAGCTATTATTCATTTCGGCTTTGTAGGTGGGTTGTCAGTGGCTGGCCTATTCTCTATCCTCCGCGTCATCTTCCTCTTCCAGGAACATATCTACTTCATACAAAAAGAAGTGAATGTAATGAGAATCGTTGCCGCGTGTACCGACATTGCCGTTCTGTTCCTGGCAGCGGGCCTGGGTGGGCTGATGCACCGTCTGGGACCCAAACTGGAAGAAGAGGAGAAAGAGAGCGAACCGGAGGAAGTGGTCAAACTGAGAGAGATCCAGGAGCAACTCAAAGAGGTGTTCAAAATGGCCGGAACCCTCGGGGCCCAGTTGGATAGCTCCCACGTACTGGAGGCCATGCTCGATGTGGGGCTAGCCGGCTTCGAGGAAGTGGACTGGGAGAAAGAAGCACCCATCGGTATTGTCTTCTTGTTGAAAGAGACGCCAGAGGGCGATCGCCTGTACGTTGCCACGTCACGGTATCTGGATAGAGAGGATGAGGCCCGTCTGATTGAAGGCAAAATCGGCCTGGTAGGAAAGGTTATAGAATCAGTTAAACCTCTTATCCACGACGAACTGAAAGACGATCCCGAACTGGGCCAGTTTTCATCCTTGCAGAAGTGCCAGTCGGCAGTGTGCGTTCCCCTGCAAGCTGAGGGCGGAGTCTATGGTGTGCTCCTCTTTGCCAGCCCTGAAAGCGGTGCCTACACGACCGAGTTCATGGAATCCCTCGCCATCTACTGCGACCAGGCGGTTACCGCCCTGCAAAACGCTGAACAATACCAGGGCTTGTACCAGGAGAAAGAGGGGATCATCGCTCGCGAGGAACAGGCGCGCCAAAAACTGGTGTACAACCTGCGCAAGGGCCCTCTCCAAACCATAAAGACCATCGCCATCCGCCTCGGACATGCCAAGGCAATGCTGTCCAAAGATCTTAAAGGGGGTATGGAAGAATTAGCGAGGTTGGAGGTCCTCACTCGTCGGACAGCGAGGGGGCTGAGAGCCCTGCTTTTCAGCTTACAACCGATGACCCTGGAGAGCGAGGGGCTGGAAGCGGCCCTGGAGAGGTACGTTCAACAGATGGAGGGGCAAAAGCCATCCATTCACCTGGACATCGCCGAGCTGGGCGACCGGCTGAGTCCCGAAGTCAGCGGGGTGGTTTTCTCCATCATTGAAGAGGCCATCGCCAACGCCAGAGAGCATGCCGAAGCTAACAACATTTCCGTGCAAGTGGGGCTGCGTGATAACCTGTTCGTAGCTCAAATTAAGGATGATGGCAAAGGTTTCTATACTTATGCAGAGAGGTTCTCCGGCGAATCTATAGACGGTCTTGGGCTATCCGCCCTAGAAAGCTGGGCAAAGTCTATCAACGGCAAAGTAGCCATCAACTCGACCGTCGGGCGGGGGACAACTCTGACCCTGACGGTACCTTTACAGGGGTGATGAGTCCCACAGATGTTAAATGCGCTAATTGATTACAGGATTGAACTGAATTTCTGGATAGCCCTTTCCATCCTGACCTATGCTATCAGCGTTAACCTCGCCTGGCACTGGCGCCGTCCACGGCCAGGTCGGTTAGCCCTTTGGATCGAGAAAGCCAAAAGCTGGCCCCTTGCTGGGTGGCTTCTTCAGTTGCTTCGCTTTGCCTACTATGTGGGGTTGCCTTTCTGCCTTTTGCTGAACGGGGACGCAGTGGAAAGATTCCTGAGACGATTCCTCGGCTTTGGCATTCCTGTCGGCTTTTTGATGCGGGGAGTACTGTTGCCCAGAGCCATGGGGCTGGGTGGTCTAACCACTTCCGAATGGTTCGCAGGGGTCGGCATGGGGATAGCTCTCGGTTCGGGAGCTTTCTTCTTGATGGCCTCAGGCTGGTGGTACTTTACTCGCTCCGTCAGGGCACTTTCGTGGAGACAGGCAGCCTCACTGGACCCAGAGACATGCGTTGGAAAGCCAGCCGATATGGCCTCACCTCCTCCAACCCAAGCCTGGTGGGTCATCCTGTGGGAAGCAATCCATGCGGAGATACACTGGGCTTTCTACCGTGCTGGTCCGATCATTCTCCTGGACAATTACTACGCTGGTGTCTTCCTTGGTTTCCTGATCCTCAGCGTGGAATGGTGGACAAACCCAGCCTGGCGTCACGGTTGGGACCCGGTGGGGCAAAAGCCAGACGTTGTGCTACGCTGGAGCCTGGCTTTCGTCATGGCTATCATCTTTCTCTTCACGCGAAACCTCTGGCTGGCGATATCCCTTCACTGGGCTATTGAAATGGGCTGCCGGTACCTGCTGCCCATACCGGCTGTACCGCAATAACGGCGCAACAGTGGTAAACATGCAGCCCCCTGGCCCAGGCTGGGCCTGCTTCTCCATTGAGCAGGCCCAGCGGCATGGACTGACTCAGAGCCTTAGCGCCCGCGTCCCACCAAGCTCTGCACTTTCTGCTTCAACTCCTCGACCTGTAGCGGTTTCGCCAGGTAACCATCAGCGCCCGAAGCCAGGGCTTCGGTAACCGCTTCTTCCTTGGCGGACTTGGCCAGAACGAGGATTTTGGTGCGCTTGGTCATAGGGTTCGTCTTCACGCTCTGACAAACCTCAGCGCCATCCACGCCAGGTGTATCCAGGTTCAGAATCAGCAGGTCTGGTTGAAAGCTGCCCAGTTGCAGGCCCGCCTCGAAGCCATTGGCTGCCGAGGCGAAATGGTACTCGCCAAGGGCAGACGTGATGAGCTCATGAGTCTTGGCCTCATCGTCCACCAGCAGTACTTTCACGGCCTCCTCGGCGAAGAACGCCTCGTCAACGGGCATCTTGTGCTGTAGCAGGAAATCATGGAAATCCTGCTTCTGGATACGATAGTGACCACTGGGAATTGTGTAGGCCTTCAGTCTGCCTTCCTTGATCCACTTCAGCACCGTGACGTGGCTGACGTGGCAATAAGCAGCGACCTGGCCTGTGGTTAGGGGTTTCCGTTCTCTCATTTTGTTCCCTCCTTGAAATTTGATAACGTTGTAGAGTTGTACGGGTTGTGAACAGACCTAGTTCCGGCCCGCTTAACCCTTCAGGATGATGTGACCATTGTTAAAAATGGTTAGATGCTGAATGAGCAGTTATATAATACCACAAAAAAGCTTTTTTGTGGGTTGAGAATTGGTTGAGATTTGGTTGAGGTTAAGTTGAGGCTCAACTTGACAGATTGGCCAACCTGCGGTATCCTCAATAGTATCAAAAGCGGAGAGTAGAAACTTGCCAAAAGCCATATGGTCAAGCAGGCTGACCACAATGCTCAAAATATCTATCCTCGTTATTTTGCTTCTCATAGGTGTCTTTCAGACCCATTGTGCACCTGGGAGCACGGCGGAGCAAGGTGTGCCAACTGCTGTTCAATCTGCCCCAGGCTATGGCCACCGAATTACAGGCCGAGAGATGTCCCTGAGACATTCTCCATTCACGTTGCCTTCCACCCGCACTCCGATTCTGCGACTGTCTCCTTCTTCTCCGTTAACGCGTTCGCTGACATCCTTGCCCCCGACGCCAGCACCCACAGCGTCCTCCACCCTCTCGCCGGCGCCTACAGAGACCCCGGTGTCGTGGACGCTTCCCGAAACAGCGACTCCAGCTTCCGCCAGGCCCTGGTCAGCACCTGCTCTGTCAGCCCCAATCAATCTCCGGCCTACCCCTGACGAAGTGCATCGGGAAGCGCGGGTGCCCATCCTCATGTATCATCACATCGCCGATCCACCACCCGACGCTGGCCCCATACGTCAAGACCTTTCCGTCTCCCCCCAGGTCTTTGAAGCTCAATTGCGCTACCTGGTGAGAGATGGCTACCAACCCATAACCCTGCGCGATCTCATCTATCACCTGACCCTCGGCACCCCCCTGCCCGAAAAGCCCATCATCCTGACCTTTGATGATGGCTACGAAGACAACTACACCAACGCCTACCCCCTGCTCAAGAAATATGGCTTCGTGGGCATTTTCTTCATCGTCACTGAACCGGTGGACAAGGGGCGTGCCGGGTATATGTCCTGGGCCCAAATCGAGATCATGAGTACCAATGGCATGGAAATCGGATCCCACAGCTACACCCATCCCGACCTGAGGGGCAAGTCTGTGAACTATATCATCTGGCAAGTGTTGGGCTCCAAGGAGGCCATCGAGGCCCGCATTCAACAGCCCGTGCGCTTTTTCTCCTATCCCTCAGGGCGCTACGACGAGCAAGTGGTCAACGTTCTGCACTCGGCTAACTTCTGGGGAGCGGTGACCACCGAAGCAGGTACCGACCAGTCCTCCCAGTGGCCTTTCAAGCTGCGGCGCATTCGCGTTCAAGGCAACGACAATCTGAATACGTTTGCCCTGAAACTCAACCTGGACTGGTAAGGAGAGGGCAGGAGTACACCGCAAAAGTGCGAGCAGGACGTAGGGCGAGAGTGAAGCACCAACTGGCAGAGTTACTCTCGAAGGAGTTTGCAGATATAGCAAAGGAGGAATGAAATGAAGACAGATTTCCAAGAGCTGAAACCTTCTCCGCGGATCCTTCTCGGACCAGGACCCAGCAATGTGCATCCCCGCGTGCTGAGAGCCATGGCCACCCCCCTGGTTGGACACCTCGACCCCGAGTTTCTGGTCATCATGGACGAGACCAAAGAGTTGCTGCGCTACGTTTTCCAGACGGAGAACGACCTCACCATCCCCATCTCGGGCACGGGTAGCGCTGGCATGGAGGCCAGCCTATGCAACATCATCGAGCCAGGCGATAAAGTCGTGGTGGTGGTGAAAGGGGTTTTCGGGGAGCGGATGTGCGATGTAGCCGGGCGATGTGGTGCTCAGGTAAAGCGGATCGAGGTCGAATGGGGCCGCATTGTGGAGCCCGATCAGGTGAAAGCTGCCCTGAAGGACGGCGGGGTCAAAGTGGTGGCCCTGGTTCACGCCGAGACCTCGACGGGCGTCCTCCAACCTCTGGAGGAAATCAGCCAAATGGTGCACGAGCACGGAGCCTTTCTTTTGGCGGACACTGTCACTTCCCTGGGCGGCCATCCAGTGAAGGTAGATGAGTGGGGCGTTGACATTTGCTACAGCGGTTCCCAGAAATGTCTCAGTTGCCCGCCCGGCCTGGCACCCATCACCTTCAACAGCAGAGCAGCGGAGGCAGTACGCAACAGAAAATCAAAGGTCCAGAGTTGGTACCTGGACATGACCATGGTGGAGAAATACTGGGGCCAGGAGAGAGCCTATCATCACACTGCTCCCATCACCATGAACTATGCCCTGCGTGAAGCTTTGCTTTTGATCTTTGAGGAAGGCTTAGAAGCCCGCTTTGAGAGGCATCGCCTGAACCACCAGGCCCTGCTGGCCGGATTGCAGGCTATGGGCCTTGAACCCCTCGCCCAGGCCAGGCATCGCCTGTGGACGCTAAACGCAGTCAGAGTCCCTGAGGGCGTAGAGGATGCCAGAATCAGAAGGCGGTTGCTGGACGAATTCAGCATCGAGATCGGCGGGGGGTTGGGTCCCTTGAAGGGCCAGATATGGCGCATTGGCCTGATGGGGTATTCCTCCTCCAAGCAGAACGTGCTGCTGTTCCTGGGGGCTCTGGAAACCGTCCTCCGGGAGGAAGGTTATCAATTGACGGCCGGCGCGGGGGTTGCAGCGGCCACTGAGGTCTACAGCTAAAAGACCAATCCACCAGGCGAAGGAGCACACAATGGGCGACCAGAGGAAGGGTTCACGAGAGGAGCTCGAGAAAGCCGCTGGCCAGGATCAGCCCGATTTCCAGGACTGCGATCTGAGCGGCCTGGATTTGAGCGGGGCGGACCTGAAAGGGTTCAACCTGAGCCGGGCTAATATGCGTGGGGCTAATCTGAGCGGGGCGAACCTGAAAGAGGCGTACCTGCTGCAAGCCGACCTGACCGAGGCCGACCTGCAGGGAGCTAATCTGGAGGGAGCCATCCTATGGGAAGCTGACCTGAGCAGAGCCAATTTAGAGGGGGCCAGGGTAGAGTTGCCCACCCTGGGCGCGTCCATCCTGACGGGAGCCACCATGCCCGACGGGACGGTGCACGACTAGACTTGGCCGTGGCCTCCTTCGGCTTTCGTCTCGCTCATAGCCCCCGTCCTTTCGGGCTGAGTCGCTCGGTTGAACACGCGAAGAAGCCTCAGGACGAAGCCTCGGGGGCGTCTAAGACCAACGCCTCTTGGATAGGAGTTCTTACAGGTGCGACGCACTTCCACAGTGCGTCGCACCTTTTCTGAGGACGATTTCATTAGCACATTAATTCCTGGCGCAACGGAACCCAACGACGTTGCCCCCGCCGTAGAGGTCGTAACTGCGGCGGCTAGTGCAGCGGACCTCGTGCAGGTAGTCGGCCCACGAGCCGCCTCGCATCACCCGGACTCGATGCCCGGAATCCGGCCCGGTGGGGTTGCGCTCCGGCGAGCGAGCGTAGTAATCCTCTTCGTACCAGTCTGCCACCCACTCCCAGGCGTTCCCCGCCATATCCAACGCCCCATAGGGGCTGGCCCCTGGCGGTTTGCTGCCCACAGGCCAGGTTTTGACCTGCCCACAGCCGCCCCCGCTTCTATCGCTCATCACGGCGTACTCGCAGGTCGCCTCTTCGTTCCCCCGGGGAAAAGTCCTACCATCGGTCCCCCGTGCCGCCTTCTCCCACTCCGCCTCTGTAGGCAGCCGCGCCCCGGCCCACCCGCAGTACGCCATGGCGTCGTTCCAGTTTACCCCAAGCACCGGCTGCGCATCATCGAGGCAAGTCAACAAAGTCGCGCTTGACAACCTGCCCACAAAGTAGTATAGTTTGATGCAAAGCTCAACTTCAAGAGGGGAGAAAGCAAATGACCGTGAACGTCAACCAATTCGAAAAGCAGGCCGAGGCCTTTCGGGAGGAGATGATCCGCGAATACTATCAGGCCATGGCTGGCCTGAAAGAACAACTGGAGATTGCGCCCATCTACGAGCGTTACGCCGACCTCTTTGCCGAGGACACGGTACAGGCCCTGCTGGGACATAGGCAGGACAAACAAGGGCGATACCTGGCCGAGCTCGCCACCATGGGTTACCTTGAGCAGAGCGTCAAAGATCTGACAGAGGCCATCACCAATTTTATCCTGAAAGCCACGGTGGAATGGGATGGCGAAGAGATACCCTATCAGGCCGTACAACCCCGCATTTCCAATGAGCCTGTCATGGAGCGCCGCCACGAGCTGTATGCGCGGCAGCGGGCAGTGACCGCCAGAAGCAATGATCAGCGCGCCGAACGCTTCCAGGCCATGTACAGCGCAGCCCAAGGACTGGGGTTCACCGATTACACCACCATGTGCGACCAACTGGAAGACCTGCACCTGGCCTGGCTCACAGAGCAGATGCAAGCCTTCCTGGACCGCACAGAGCAGGTCTACATCGAGCAACTGCCCCACTATCTGGCGACCATCGGCGTCCCCGAAGATGAGGCCGACACCAGCGACACCCTTCACCTCTTCCGCGCTCCCCACTTCGATGAGCTCTTCCCCGCAGAGAGGATGATCCCCGCCTTACGCGCCACCCTGGCTGGCCTGGGCATTGACATGGACTCTCAGGAGGGATTGGCACTGGACACAGAACCCCGTCCCCTGAAAAGCCCGCGGGCCTTCTGCGCCCCCATCCGTGTGCCCGACGAGGTCCAACTGGTCATCAAGCCCATCGGCGGCCAAAACGACTACAGAGCCCTCTTCCACGAGGCCGGCCACGCCCAACACGCCGTCAATACCGCCGCCGAGTTGCCCTTCGCCTTCAAACGTCTGGGCGACAACTCTGTCACCGAAGGCTATGCTTTCCTCTTCGACAACCTGATCAGGAACCGTCACTGGTTGCGGGAAGTGCTGGAGGCTCCCGAATGTGAAGATTACGTCAGGTTTTCGCGCTTCCACAAACTCTGGTTCCTGCGCCGCTACGGAGCCAAGCTGCTTTACGAACAGGAGCTCCACGCCGACGTGAAGGACCCTGCTTCGAGGTACACTGAGATCCTGGGCAGTGCCCTCAAGATCGGCATCGCCCCTGAGAAATACCTCGAAGATGTGGATGACGCCTACTACTCAGCCCAGTATTTACGGGCCTGGATCTTTGAAGTTCAGATGCGCGACTACTTGGAGAGCGAATATGGACCAGCCTGGTTCACCAAACCGGCCGCCGGTCGCTTTCTGATGGACCTCTGGCATCAGGGGCAGCGAGACAACGTGGTCCAGTTGGCCCGGCAGATGGGCTACGATGGACTGGACCTGGAACCGCTGACGCAGGAATTGTTGAACCTCTGACCCGTCTATTCTTCTCTTTTCCGAAAGCCTGTAGTATAATTGAAGCATCAATTCAAGGAGGTTTGTCATGGATCTGGAGCTCAACGAAGAGCAAGAGATGATCCGCAAAATGGCGCGGGACTTTGCCCAGAACGAACTGGCTCCCGTGGCCGCAGAACTAGATGAGAAAGGTGAACCACCCCTGGCCAACCTCAAGAAGATGGCTGAACTGGGCTTCATGGGCCTGGCCATACCTGAAGAGTATGGAGGCATTGATGCCGATTCGGTTAGCTACGTCATGGCCATAGAGGAGATTTCCAAGGCCTGTGCTTCCACAGGGGTGATCCTGGCTGTGCACAATTCCCTGGGCAGCTACGGTCTGGTAGCCTTTGGCACCGAGGAGCAAAAGCGTAAATTCCTGACGCCTCTGGCCAGTGGGCAATGGATCGGCACTTATGCTTTGACAGAACCCGAGATTGGCAGTGACGCTGCCTCCATAAAGACGAGAGCTGTCCTGGACGGCAACGAGTATGTCATCAACGGCACGAAACAATTCATAACCAGTGCCCCTTTCGCCCATTTGTTCGTCGTCTTTGCCGTGACCGACCCCGGCAAAGGGCACCGGGGCCTCAGCGCTTTCCTGGTGGAAAAGGACACGTCGGGTTTCTCACTGGGCCGGGAGGAGAACAAGATGGGCATCCGGGCCGCCTCTACCTGTGGGCTGGTCTTCGAAGACTGTCGCGTCCCGGTGGCCAACCGGCTGGGAGAAGAGGGGGAGGGCTTCAAGGTGGCCATGGCCAGTCTGGACGCGGGGCGTGTTGGCATCGCTGCCCAGGCAGTGGGCATCGCTCAAGGGGCCTACGAGGCCGCCCTGGCCTATGCCAAGGAGCGCCACCAGTTCGGCCGGCCCATTGCCGAGTTCCAGGGCATCCAGTGGATGCTGGCCGACATGGCCACCCGCATTGAGGCCGCACGCCTCTTGACTCATCAGGCTGGCTGGGCCAAAGACAGGGTGAAAAAGACCGGCGGGCGCTATAGCAAGGAGGCCGCCATGGCCAAGCTCTTCGCTTCGGAGACAGCAGTGTGGGTCACCCAGAAAGCCGTCCAGATTCACGGCGGCTACGGTTACATCAAGGGGTATGCGGTTGAGCGCTACTATCGCGATGCCAAGATCACAGAGATCTACGAGGGGACCAGCGAAATCCAGCGCATTGTGATCGCTCACCAGATACTGCGTTAGAATGCATAGGCGGGTTGGAGGATAGAATCTACAGCCAGGTTTTCGCGCATCGTCTGGAGGCTGACTACAAGGACGAAGCGCAGTTCGGTGAGGAGAAGGGGCCCATCATATCTTGGATGACGCCGAGCGCTTTGGCCCGTCTTGGGAAATATCTCAAGAGTGTGACGGCCATCGAATAAGGCTGTCTATGATCTGACCGACAAATATTTGGTTTTTTGGGGGAAACTTCAGAACCAAACCGAGAATTTGGTGTTAAACAATATGACGGGTCACTTCATCACCTTCACTTATCCTAATTTGTCGTTGATGATCATCGGCTAGCCCCGCGTTATCAGCAAGGAAGGAAACCCTATGCCAATTGACCCAAAAATCGAGCACTTGCGCCAGTTGCGGGAGCAGGCTAAGCTGGGTGGTGGACAGCGGCGCATTGATGCCCAACATGCCAAGGGCAAGTTGACCGCCCGCGAGCGCCTGGAGTTGCTCCTGGACCCCGGCTCATTCCGCGAACTGGATATGTTTGTCACCCATCGCACTGTGGGCTTCGGCATCGAAGAGAAGAAATTCCTGGGCGACAGTGTGGTCACCGGTTGGGGGACCATCGAGGGCCGTCTGGTCTACGTCTTCTCCCAGGATTTCACCGTCTTTGGCGGCTCTCTGGGCGAGGTCCACGCTGAGAAGGTGTCTAAAATCATGGACCTGGCCATGAAGAACGGCGCACCGGTCATCGGCCTCAACGACTCCGGAGGGGCGCGCATTCAGGAGGGGGTGGTCTCGCTGGGAGCCTACGCCTACATTTTCCTGCGCAACGTTTTGGCCTCGGGCGTCGTGCCCCAGATCTCAGCTATCATGGGCCCCTGCGCTGGCGGAGCTGTCTATTCGCCAGCCATGACCGATTTCATCTTGATGGTCAAGGGCACCAGTTTCATGCACATCACTGGCCCTGACGTGATCAAAGCGGTCACCCGTGAGGAGGTGACCTCCGAAGAACTGGGCGGAGCCATGGTCCACAATACCAAAAGCGGGGTGGCCCACTTTGCCGCCGAGGATGAAGAAGAATGTATCTTTTTCACCAAAAAGCTGCTGAGCTTTATCCCTCAAAACAACATGGAAGACCCGCCCTTTGTGCCCACCAGCGATCCTCCGGATCGCATGGACGAAGCCCTCGACTCCATTGTGCCCGACAGTCCCACCAGGGCTTACGACATAAAGGACGTCATCCGCCGCGTCGTTGACAACGGCGACTTCTTCGAGGTGCACGAGCACTGGGCCCAGAACATCGTCGTCGGCTTCGCCCGCCTGGGAGGATTCAGTGTGGGCATCGTCGGCCAGCAGCCAGCGGTGATGGCTGGTGTGCTGGATATTGACTCGTCCACCAAAGGAGCCCGTTTCGTGCGTTTCTGCGATTGTTTCAACATCCCCATTGTCACCTTCGAGGACGTGCCCGGATTCCTGCCCGGGGTGGCTCAGGAGCATGGCGGCATCATCCGCAACGGAGCCAAGCTGCTCTACGCCTACTGTGAGGCCACTGTGCCCAAGATCACTATCATCACCCGCAAGGCCTACGGTGGGGCCTACGACGTAATGAGCTCCAAGCACATCCGTGGCGACATCAGCTATGCTTGGCCAGCAGCCGAGATTGCTGTCATGGGACCCGACGGGGCGGTGAACATCATCTTCCGCAAGGAGATTGCCGCCGCCGAGGACCCCGAGGCCGAGCGAACCCAGCTGGTGCAGGACTACCGCGGCAAATTCGCCAACCCTTACATTGCCGCAGCGCGAGGCTACATTGACGACGTCATCGAGCCCAGGGAAACCCGCCCCCGCCTCATCGAGGCCCTCAAGATGCTCCAAAACAAACGCGACTCCAACCCAGCTAAAAAGCATGGGAATATACCTCTATAGTGTTTACAAAAGTTTTAGTCGCTAACCGAGGCGAGATCGCCGTCCGTATATTGAGAGCCTGTCGGGAGTTGGGGCTGAAGACGGTAGCCGTCTATTCAGACGTGGACCGCTCGGCCCTGCACGTGCGCTACGCCGATGAAGCCTATCCCATCGGGCCTAGCCCTGCTCGCGACAGCTACCTGCGAATTGACCGCATCATTGACGTGGCCATCCGCGCCCAAGCCGATGCTATCCACCCTGGCTACGGCTTCCTGGCCGAGAACCCACTTTTTGCCCAAGCCTGTTTGGAGGCAGGGCTCATCTTCGTAGGGCCCAGCCATCAAACCATCAGGATGATGGGCAATAAAGTCGCCGCCCGACGAGCTATGAGTGCCGCGGGGATTCCCATTGTGCCAGGCAGCGACGATGAGGGACTGTGGGATGAGAGTGCCCTGGACGCAGCAGAAAGGCTCGGCTACCCCCTGCTCATCAAAGCCGCTGCCGGCGGCGGTGGCAGAGGGATACGCGTGGTCAATTCTCCCCAAGAGTTGCCTCACGCCCTGACTGTCGCCCACCGTGAGGCCGAAGCCTCCTTCGGAGACGGCACCGTCTTTCTGGAGCGCATCGTCGAAGGCGCACGCCACATCGAGTTCCAAATCCTGGGCGATCAATATGGCAATGTCATCCACCTGGGCGAGCGCGAGTGCTCCCTTCAGCGCCGCCATCAGAAGGTCATCGAGGAAGCCCCATCGCGGGCTCTGGACGAGGAGTTGCGCCAGCGCATGGGCCAGGTAGCCGTACAGGTGGCCAGGGCTGTAAAATACGTCAACGCCGGTACCGTCGGGTTCCTCTTGGACGAGGACAAGAACTTTTACTTTCTGGGGATGAACTCCCGCCTCCAGGTGGAGCATCCGGTGACAGAGATGGTTACCGGCATTGACATCGTGAAGGAACAGTTGCGCATCGCCTCGGGACGCAAACTGCGTTACAGCCAGGACGACGTAAAGGTGCGCGGCTGGGCTTTTGGATGTCGCATCCTGGCTGAAGACCCCTACAACGGCTTCCGGCCCTCCATCGGCCGCGTGACCGGCCTCTACGAGCCCACCGGCCCCGGGATACGGATAGAGAGCGGTATCTACGAGGGATTTGAGGTCTCCCTCTACTACGACTCCATGATCTCCAAGCTGATCGTGTGGGGAGAGACGCGCGGTGAAGTCCTCTTGCGCATGCGACGTGCCCTGGAAGAATACCGCATTATCGGCATCAAGACCAATATCCCCTTCCACCAACAGATGATGGACAGCACCCGTTTCATCGGGGGGCAGTTCGACACCACCTTTGTTGACAGTCGCTTTGCGATGAGCGAGCCCCAGCTTGAGGAACAAAGGGAGACCGCCGCCATTGCCGCCGCGCTACTGGTTCACAACAGAGGCTGGCGCACAGAGTCCTTTCAGCAGCCAGAGCGATCCTCCTGGAAACAGATTGGGCGTTGGAGGGCCATGCACCATGAAATATGAGGTCACTGTAGAAGGAGAAACCTTCCTCATCGAGATTGAGGATGAGAAAGTCCTTGTCAATGGCCAGCCCCACGCTGTGGACATGCAGAGCATTGACGACCTCAGCTTGTACTCCTTGCTGGTGGACAACAACTCCTATGAGACTTTCATCGAGGAGGAAGAGGACCAATTTCAGGTTCTTCTCCAAACCGGAGCAATGTACAGTGTCCAGGTCAAAGGTGGTCGCCCTCGATCAACTATAGTCAAGAAACCCTTCAGATTTCCCGGAGGCGAGGTGGCGATCAAAGCGCCCATGCCAGGGTTGGTGGTTGATGTGCTGGCGGTCGAGGGCCAGCAGATCACGGCCGGAGAGGTACTGGTCATCCTGGAGTCAATGAAAATGGAGAACGAACTGCGAGCACAGTGGGACGGCACAGTACGAAGCGTCCACGTTCGTCCCGGCGATGTCGCGGGCCAGGACCAGGCCCTGGTCATCATGCAATGGGAAGAAGTCGGACATGCACTCTCTCCTCGCCAAGAAAGTACGGAGGGGTGAGATCACTCGCGAAAGGGGTGAACCGATGATCACTCTAACGCTAGACTTAAAGACCTCAGCCGCCATTCTTGGAACTCCTGAGGACAAGTTGCTGGAGCGGTTGCAGCGACAGGAAGTAGAAGGGATCTGTCTTGACGACGATTGGCGCATGTCCATTTTTGTGCTGGCCCGGTTGTTGAGCACCACACCTGACATTCTGTTGGAGTACCTTGAAGACGACATCCTTGGTCAAAAAATTGCCGAGACCGAGGAAGAGGAGTTGTTGGAGGGTAGCCAGGCACAGGCGATCTATCAGGAGTACCTGGCGGAGGCTCGTTGATGTGGGAAACGTGATACGGGGGTATTTCAAATGGTAAGGCTTTCTTTTACCTCAGAGAACATTCCGACGCCGGAGGAATTTCAGCAGATGCTGACAGAGGCGATGGCTGAAAGCAATCCGGTGGAGGAATTATTGGAACTAGCCCATGAATTGCAGGAATATGAACGCAAGTATGAGATGAGATCTTCCGAGTTCTTCGAGCGATTTCAACGAGGAGAGCTCGGCGACGATATGGAGTGGATTGACTGGGCTGGTACCTATCAACTCTTCCAGCGCCTTAAGAGGCGAGTGGAGTTAGCACTGATGCAGGTTGCCATCGGCGCGCAGGTTGAGGCTACGCCCACATGATACGTCGGTATCTGTCCAGGATTCACGGCCTCATTTATTCGCGCACCGATGCCCGGATTGAAATGCTCTCTTTGCGCCCGATTTCATCGGAGGAAGGCAGGCTCAGAGGACGCCTTAGCTTCAGCGACGGTTCGCTGTTAGAGTTTCGGGAAGCAGTTGCCATTGAAGAACAGCAAGTGATCAAGTTGAGCTATGCCTATCATTACCAACGCGCCGATGGCGCTCTGGTCGTGCGCTACGACAATGCCCCCCATCACCCGGAGTTGCCTGGCTTTCCGAACCACAAACACACACCAGCCGGCATTGAACCCGCCGAACCACCGGACTTGAGCGAGGTTTTGACGGAGATTGACACATATCTTTACCCAGCGGAATCGAGGTGAATCATGTTGACCATAGCTTTGACCCCACCGGGGTTGTACGTCACAATAGCCTTTATCGTCGTGCTGACCACGTTGATCTGGTGGAAGCAACGGCCCATCCGCCGCTTCCTGGGCCGCCTGCGGGTGACAGAGATCGCGCTCGGGCCGGTCAAGTTGGGGCGGAAGGAAAAGGCTGACGAGAAGCTGGACAAGCCCGGCGTGCGCCTGAAGGGCGACTTCCGGGGCGCCCGGGTAGAAAGGGTGGCCGGGCGGGACATCGTGCAGGGCGAGGCTGGCCCTCGCCCGAAGGGTGAGACCCCCGGCGTAGAACTGGAAGGCAAGTTCGGCCAGGCCGAGGTACGCGACTTGGCCGGGCGAGACCTGCGTGAGGAGCAATGACCATCGAACGCTACTTTAAGGACCGTGGCCCTGAGCTGAAGATTTTCCGCCGCATGGTGAGCGGAGAGGAACCACGGCGCATCCTGGACATTCACGCTGCCCGGGCACGGGCAAAAGCTGGCTCCTGCGTCGCATGGCGCTGGAGAGCAGCCAGGCTGGCTTCCCTTGCGCCCTGGCCGACTTCGCTCCGGCCTGGCAACCCGGCCCCATCAAACTGATGCGGGAGTTGGCCGAGCGGCTGGGCGAAAAACACTTCTCCGATTTCTGCACCAGGACGCCCTGTATCACAGCATGGCTCCGCCGCCCCGACCCGGCTCCGAACCACCAGGCCGCGTTGACCTGAGCGACAGCGACTTTCGCGGGGCGCAAGTGCGGGGCATCGCCGGGCGCGACCTGTACGACATTGACCTCCACCAGCACCGCCCGCCCACCGCTGCCGAGATAGAACGGATCGAACACATCCTGTCGTCTGCCTTCTGCCGTGAGTTGCAGGCACTGGCCGCCAAGAAGCCAGCCGTGCTGCTGCTGGATGGCTGCGAGCACATCCCGGCGCAGACGGCCGACTGGCTGGCCCGCCTTCTGCTCTGCGAGATGCGCAACGCACCCCGTGCCTGGGAGCAGTTGGTAGTGGTGCTGGCCGGACGACCCGGCGGCTCTCGCCCCCCCTTCCAGCCCTGGGCCGACTGGCGGGGTGTCGTCTGTGCCCTCGACCGGCTGAGCGATTTCCAGGAAAAGCACGTCCGAGGCTTTTTCCAGCAATACGGCCTCCACCTGGAAGCGACCGAGTTCGCCTTTGCCTACCGTGTCTGCAAGGCCCGGCCGCTGAACATGGCCTCCATCGTTGAGGAGTTGTTAGGGGGCAGACGATGAGGGGTGAGAAGGAGGCGAGGGAAAGAAGAGAAGAGCTGTTTCGCCTGCTGGCCGAGTCCGAAGACACCGAGGCGCTGACCGCCACCCTCATCCGCCGCATGGTGGCCCGCGCCGAGGCCGAGGAGCCCGAGTGGGGCGCTCTGCTGCGGGCGGCGGCCATCCCCCGCCGGCTAGACGAAGGCGTGGTGGGAGCGCTGCGCGGCGCGCTGGACGACGTCCAGGGCAACCAGGCCGC
>JBGVTF010000015.1:0-12184 GCA_041862415.1 Anaerolineae bacterium
CTTGGGCATCTCGGAGTACGGCTGGTACATTTTCTATCGAGAGAGCATCATGCCAGACCTTTTGCCGCAACTGGTCCGCATCCACGTCACCAATGACTTGGCTCAAAAGTACTTTGAGCTCGGCCAATGGTACGAGGAGAAAGGGGACACCGAAAAGGCTCTCGATACCTACTGCGAACTTCTGGCAGCGGTGCCGGATTTCGCTCCAGCCCTCGATAGGAAACAGATTCTGGTATCCAAAGAACAATGAAGAGATTCCGAATCGAGACCCTCAGCCCCACCACTCTATATCTGTTGCAAGAGACCGTTCTTATCCTCCTGCTCAGCTATTTCGTCTTGGCAGGCGGGACCATCAATGGGCTTTTGCGTTTTCGACTGCGTCTCATCTCTCACTCGCTCCTTTTCGTTGCTTTCGCTCTTTGGCTAGGCTACCGCTTTCGTTGCCAGCAACGCCTCACCCGAAGCCCCCTGGACTTGCCCGTTATCCTTTTTCTGTCCGTTCAACTGGTGACAATTGTCCTCTCCACCGATCCTCACCGCAGCCTCAGCTACTTGGGGTTGATGGGCATCTACGCGCTCTCTTTTTATCTCCTGAGCGACCTGCTGGTCAACGGCTGGCCGGCGGAACTTTTGGTCAAATGCCTCTTGATAGTCGGAGCCATCGTGATCGGATTCGGCCTGGCAGACATCATAGTCTGGTATGCGAGTTGGTGGACCCTGGGAGGGGCAGCCCATCCCTTGCCGCCTACCCAATTGCGCATCTACTCTATCCTGGGGGACGCCAACATGACGGCCAGCTTCCTGAATTTGCTTATTCCGCTGGCTCTTGTTAGAATAGGAAGTACAAAAGCGCGTTTTTCCAGGCTTCTTCTAGCCCTTTGGCTACTGGGGGCCCTGATCGTCCAGTTCTTCACCTCCTCACGGGGGGGATGGCTGGGCACCGCTACGGCTGTGGCTGCCAGCGTTGGTCTGCTGGTCATAGCCAGCGGGGGGCAAGACAAAATTGAAACCTGGTGGCGCATCTTGAGAACCAGACCGCGGTTGCTGATTCTGATGGGGTTGGGAATCGTGGTGCTGGCCACTGGCGGCGTGTGGCTGGGTCTTAAGCAATTGCAGCATCCCTCTCATGGCGGCATCCTGATTGCCCGCCGCGATTTCTGGCTCAGCGCCTGGTACGCTTTCCTGAGTTCACCCCTATGGGGAACGGGGCCTTTCACTTACGGCACCCAGTTCATGAAGTACACGCCCATCCCTCCCTGGCGGCCTTACCCCCATGCCCACAGCTACCTGATGACCACGGCCGCCGAAACGGGCATCATTGGTCTAGTCGCCAGTGGCTGGATGGCCCTGGCCATTGTCGTAGCTTTCAAGCGAACGTGGCAGTCGGCTGGCCGAGAACACCGTCTGTTGATGGCTGGTTGTGGTGCCAGCCTCCTGGGTTTCAGCGTGCACAGTCTGGTAGACAACCACGTCAGCGTGCCGGCCATCGCCCTGGCTCTCATCGTTGCTCTGGCCCTGGCCCTCAATGACCAATTGGACCAAGGACCAAGGACCAGGGACCAGGGACCAAGGACCAGGGACCAAGGACCAGGGACCAAAGACCAGAGACCAGGGATCAGGGTGCGTATGCTGCTGGTGCCGGGCCTCCTTTTGGCTGTCGGGCTCTTTTGGTCGGATCTGGCCTACTGGCCTTTCATCCAGGGCGTGCAGTTGGCCAATCAAGGGCAGTGGCCCCAAGCGGCCCCCTTGATAGACAAAGCTGCCAACCTGGACCCCTACCTGGCTTTCTACCAACTGCAAAGCGGCTATGTGCATGGAAGACTGGCCGCCGAAAATACGACCCATCTGGAGCAGGCCATCGAACGCTACGAGCGAGGCATCACCCTGGAGCCCGACTACTCTCTCAATCACGCCAACCTGGCCAGTCTCTACTGGCAGGCAGGACGCGAGGAGGAAGCCCTTCAGCAGATGAAGGCTGCCATCAACCTAGCTCCAGGAGAGAGTCTCTATCACCTGAATCTGGGTTACTACTATGAGCAGCTAGGCTTTAATGAGGACGCCACTCATGAATATCAACTGTTCCTGACCAAAAAGCCCAGCCTGGCCGAAGGCAGCTATTGGAGGCAGACCCCGGCGCGGCAGCAGGCTGTAGAGCAGTGGAAGGAGGCCAACCCAACGCCGACCATACCATCTCCCCCCCGTTCTTATGAGGACTACACTCGATTGGGATGGCAGGAACTTGGCCAGAAGCAACCCGAAAAAGCCCTCGCCGCTTTCCAGACAGCCCTGAGTCTCAATGACGCACAGATAGAAGCCTATCACGGGCTGGGGGCAGCATACATGGCCCTGGGAGAGCACGAGCAAGCGGAATACTACCTGCAAGCAGCTCTCAACATCCTGACTTTCAACATGGGCGAGAAGATGGGACCTCTCCTGACCTGGGGCCGGCTGGCCTACCTCCAGGGCGAGCTGGAGGAAGCTATCACCAGCTATGAGCTGGCCCTGGGCATGGTCGAGGAATACACTATCTACGGCTGGGGCACTCTGGGCTGGTCACCTTATGGCCACTTCCTCTTCCAGCGGGAGAGCATCGCCCCCGACCTGCTGCCCCAATTGGTACGGGCGGACATCACCGACAGCCTGGCTGAGAGGTACCTTGAGCTAGGGGAGTGGTACGAAGAGATTGGCGACCAGGATAAAGTCATAGAGACCTATCGCCGGGTGCTGAGAGCTGTCCCTGATTTCACAGCCGCTGCCCGACGGCTGGAGGAGTTGCAGTAGGGGAACGGGAGAAACGGACAATGGATGCCGATTTTTCCCACCACCCTCGCTATATCCCCTCCCTCATCGTCCAGACCCGTGTCTACGACCTGAGCATCGGCTCACGCTACGTTGATGGGGGAGGGACCGTCAAGGGTTTCAACTGAGCAAGTTCTCACGACCAAGCTCAAGTTTTTAGCCATACCTATTCCAAATTGTGAACCGGGAGAACGCCGCCGATGCTATCCGTCTCCTCTGTCAATGGCACCGCGCCGCCAACTACCTCAACCAGCCAGCTCCTAGGCCTCAGATGGCGCAGGGGGTTTGCCCTTGTGGCCCCTTTCGTGGCCGCCGCGCTGCTGAAGGCTCTACTTATACCCATGAGTGCCATCCCCTTTGACTCCGACGAAGCCATCCCCATGCTGATGGCCAAACACATCCTGGCCGGTGAGCGGCCTCTTTTCTGGTATGGTGAGGACTATGGCGGCAGTTTAGACTCCTTCCTCATCGCCGGTGCATACAGCTTTTTGGGCGTTTCGGTGACCGCAGCGCGGGTGGTACAGAGCCTCGAGTACCTGGGCGCGATTCTGTTCACTTATCTGCTGGCGCGCCGCATCGTCCACAATCGTTTCGCCGCCCTGGCCACCGCCTGGCTGATGGCCCTGCCCACCCCTTTGCTAAGCCTGTTCACCACCACAGCCCTCCTCTACACTATCGTCATGCTGCTGGGCAGTATGCTTGTCTTCGTGGGCCACAAACTCCTCCATGAGAGCGAGAATTCACTGATGCTGTGGCTGGTCTTTGGGGCCCTGGCGGGGCTGGCTTTCTGGACCTTTGGCATCCTCGTCATTTATATCCTTCCCATTGGCCTGCTCATGTTGTCACGTCTGAGGCGACGATTGTGGCCCCACTACCTCCTGGCTACGCTGGCCTTCTTTCTTTTCAGCAGCCCGTGGTGGATTTACAATTTTACCCACGACAATGCTGCTTTGCGCGTCCTTTTTGAATCCGATGCCTCATTGCCCATCGTACCCATGTCTCTACGCCTGTTCTGCTTCTTCTGCCTCGGTTTGCCGACCCTCTTTGGCTTTCGCTATCCCTGGGCCCCTCAGGTTGTGCTGCCGGTGCTCGCCTGGGCCATTCTCACCTTCTATCTGGCTGTGTTGGGCCTCGCCGTCCACGCCTGGTACCGACGCTACGCCCTGAGTGGAACGAAGGGCCCCGCTGGTGTATCAGCCAGCGGCCTAACCTTACTGTGGCTGCTGGTCATCGTGTGGCTGGGGCTCTTCTTCAGCACTCGTTTCGGTATTGACTCCAGCGGTCGCTACTACCTACCGCTTTACACTCCCCTCCTCATCTTCGCTGGCGTGGCCCTGGCAACCCTACGCCAGCGTCATCGCCACCTGGCCATCGGCCTGCTGACTCTGGTCTTGGGATTCAATTTGCTGACCACCTTTCTGGCTCTCTGGCAGAGCCAGCCTGGATTCACCGCGCAGATGAGTCCAGCCCGTCAGTTCAACAACCAGCACGATCAGGAACTCATCGCTTTTCTGAAAGAGCACGGGCCTTATGGCTACAGTCACCATTGGATCACCTACAAAATCGCCTTCCTGTCGGATGAACAGGTCATACTGGCGGCCCAACTGCCCTACCAGCCCGACTTGCGCTATAATCCCAGAGACGACCGCTATCCACCCTACAGCCGCCAGGTGGCCGCCAGTGACCGGCCAGTGTACGCCACTTTCCAGGAACCCTATCTGGACCGCCTGTTGCGACCCAGCTTCGCCGCGCTGGGGGTGTCCTATAGGGAACAGGACATCGGCCCCTACCGGGTGTTCTATGATTTGTCGGCCAAAGTAGAGCCCTGGCAGTTGCAACCTTATCCAGGCCAACCCGCACCACCCCGGGGAGGTCAGCCATGATGGGCTCTCAGATCTTTCGCGTTTTGGACACTCGACGCCTGCTGATAGCTATCCTCTTCCTGGCTATTTTCACCATGGCCGTGCGCGTGCCAACCGATACCGACACCTGGTGGCACCTACGCAGCGGGGAATACATCCTCAGGACCCATACCATCCCCCGCCACGACGTCTTCTCGCATACCGTGGCCGGCAAGCCCTGGATAGATCATGGTTGGCTGGCCCAGATAGCCATCTATCTGCTCTACATGGCCTTTGGCTATGCCGGGCTGGGTCTGGCCCTGGCCGCTGTAGTCACCCTGGCCTTCGTTTTCGTCTTCTTGCAGAGCGAAGAGAACCTCTACCTGAGAGCTTTCATCACTGTGCTAGCGGCTATCACCTCGGCCGTAGTCTGGATCGCCCGCCCGCAGATAGTCTCCTTCTTACTGACGGCCGCTTTCTCCTACATCGTCTATCTGTACAAGCGAAAGGGGCGCAATTACCTGTTACTTATCCCTTTGCTGACCGTCCTCTGGGTAAACGTGCACGGGGCCTTTATAACCGCTTTCATCCTCCTGGGCTGCTACGTTATGGGTGAGGTTCTGAACAACCTGCTGGGGCACAAAGACGATAGGGTCCTCAGCTATGGTGAGATTGCTTCCTTGATCAAAGTGTCCCTCATCGCCCTGGTGGTGCTTGTGATCAACCCCAACACCTACCAGATGTATTTGTATCCCTTCAAAACAGTGGGCATTGGCGCATTGCGAGACTATATCCAGGAGTGGGCCTCACCGGATTTTCACCAGTTCCACCTTCATCCTTTCATCTGGATGGTGCTGCTGATCCTGGCCGCCGTTGGACTCTCGCGCCGGCGGATTGACTTCACCGATCTGGTCCTGACCTCGTTTTTCTGCTACATGTCACTCTGGGCTGGTCGGAACATTGCCCTCTTCGCCCTGGTGACTGCCCCTGTCCTCATGACATATGGGGCTGAGGCCCTCAGGACACTGTGGGAGGCTATACGAGCTTATAACCTCAAACAAGATATTCTGGATGAATTAGGACACACACAACCCGCTTCTAGCTTCTGGTTGACTGCACTCAATTGGCTCATTTTGATTCTCGTGCTGTTGCTGTGTGCCATCAAGGTCTACCAACCCCTCAGGCCCGAGATCAACTTGACGGCTCAGGAAGAGTACCTCCCTGTGGAAGCAGTCCGTTTCATTCGCGCCAACAATTTGCCCGGCCCGATGTTCAACAGTTACAACTGGGGCGGCTATCTGATCTGGCACCTGTACCCGGACTATCCGGTCTTTATTGATGGGCGGACAGACCTCTACGACGATGAATTTATCCGTGAATACGTAAAGGTAACCCTGGCTAGGCCGGGCTGGCGTAAGGTTTTGGACCAGTATGGAGTGAACTTTATCTTGATTGAGAGCGACAGCATCCTGGCCGCTTTCCTAGCCGAGGGTGATGAGTGGCAATGCATCTACGCCGACGACATAGCCACGATTTACATCAGGAACGTGCCCCAAAACCAGGAGTTCATTTCCATGCGCACCTTTAGGACAAACTATGGGAAAGACACTCCTTAGAGGGAACAATAAATCAATAGAATTGACTGGTGTCAATTATTCGTTAATAATCGAGTTGGGCATAGTGCTGGGACTGGCCCTCGGCATGGGACTGCTCCCTTCCGGCTTTGATTGGGTGCGCTGGTTTGTGCCTGTAACGAGGGGAGAGCTCCCTTTGTATTCACAGTTGGGCTTTTGGAATCCACCGTGGACCTTGTGGTTGCTTATGCCTCTGGTGGCATTGCCTGAAAGAGTCGGTCTGGTTGTGACAAACGTGCTTTCAGGCCTATTGGTGATTGTTGCCATACGTATAATGGATGGCGAAGACGCGTGGACCAGTCTTTTGTCTTTGCCCTTCCTCTGGCTTTTGTGGCTAGGGCAGATAGACGTGCTGTCCTTGCTGGGAATCGCTGTCGGCTATGTTGCGACTTGTCGTAAAGATACCCTGTTAATGGCTATCAGTCTATCATTGCTATCAGTCAAGCCACAAATCGGATTGATTGTCGTCTTGTATTTCTTGCTCAAATCAAAGCTTTGGAAATCGCTTTGGGGTGTGGTGCTCTTGTTTCTGCTTTCCTTGTGGCTGTACGGGGCATGGCCCCTGAAGCTATGGAGTGTCAGGCCCGGCCTAAACATTGTCAAACAGAACGTATCGCTATGGCCATATATAGGTCCCCTCACGCTGCCCATCTATCTCTTGTGTTTAATCCCACAGCGGAACATGCTAAGAAAGCTTGGTCTGCTATTAGCAGCCAACGCATTGGCTTTTCCGTACATAAGACCTTACAGTCTTTTCGTCCTGGTTTGTGTTATGGCAGGGATAGTGGATCGAAAACAGATGATCGCAGTGCTGGCCATGAGTTACACCCTATTTATTGGATTGGGGTTCTTACTGCCTGTATTTTGCCTGGTGATATTGCTTAAGGACGAGATTGTAAAGGCTGCCAGGAGAATCTTCACTTGACCCATCCGATTCAACTACAAAACGGTGGCTGAATATTCACGGAAAAGATGTCCTTGAAGAGAAGAACCTACCTGGCCTGTATGTCAACCTGTACCGATTATCTTTCTGAGCGGAAGCATTGGAAAAGAGAAATGTCAGAAGCAAAGAAACCTGGTCACTCTATCAAGCGCCAACAACTGAAACTGTGCCTCGCCCCCCACCGTGACTTTCTGCTGATTTTGATCCTCTTCGTTGCCTTCCGCCTGATGATGGCCATGGCCTATCCCCCTGAAGCCCTGACCAGCTACAGCGACTATCCCTATTTCTACGCCCTGGCCGACCTGGCACGTCAAGGCTACTACCCCTTGCTCCATTACTGGTACGAATATCCACCCATATTCCCTTACCTCTCGCAAGCTGTCTACGCTGTCACCAGCGGCTATCACGCCTATGCCACCCTCTTGGCCACTGTCATGCTCATCTTCGAGGCTGGCAACCTGGTCCTTCTTTATCTGATCGCCACTGAAATCCATGACAAGGAAACCAGCCTGAAAATAGCCTGGATCTACTCCTGCCTTCTCGTCCCCATTTTCTTTTTGTGGAACGGTCTCGACAGCCTGGCTCTCTTTTTCACGCTGCTCTCCCTTTTGTGGTTGCTACGGAACCGCCATGCCCTCTCGGCAGTGGCACTGGGCCTGGGCCTGATGACCAAGTACCTGCCTGGCATCTTGCTGGCCACCGTTTGGCGCTTCGTCAAGCGCAAAAGGGCTCTGGCCTACACTCTGATCGCAGCCGTAGTGGCTACGGCGATCCTCCTGCCCTTCACTATCGTCAGCCCTTCTTTCACCCTGGCTTCCCTGCGCAGCCAAGCCAGCAAATCTTCGTGGCAAACCATATGGGCGCTCATTGACGGCAACTACACCACCGGCCTCTTCGGTCCCGTAGCCGACCGCCTTGACCCAGCCAAGGCGGGCCTCCAACTGCACAATCCCTCCAGGATACCCTGGTTTATCACCGTGCCCCTGTTCGCCTTGATCTACCTTTACCTCTTCAGCCGACCAATTGATACCAGGGACAAAAGAGCCTTACTGAGTTTCACAGGGATGACCCTCTGCCTCTTCTTCCTCTGGTCCAAGGGCTGGAGCCCCCAGTGGCAGGTGATGCTCACTCCGTTGATCTTGCTGGTTTTTCCCAACAGGCACGGCGTACTCTACTGCCTCGTTCTGGGTTTTGTTAACTTTCTCGAATGGCCCGTTATCTTGTCCAGGGGGCAGAACCAATTGCTGGTTATCACCATCCCGATCAGGGTCCTGATCTTTGTCTTGTTGCTGACGCAATTCTATCAACGAATCGGGGATGGTGAACGGACTAGACATGGTCGAAAATAGGCTGAGCCTTAGACGAGTCAAACAACACATCAACTCTGTGTGCCAAAGATACAGCAGCGTCGGACTGCTGCTGCTTTCACTGCTGCTGGCGGAATTTGGCCTCTTCTTAGTTTGTAGCTTGATAATCTTGTGCTACCCTCTCGATGCTGCGTATGGTGAGGGCATCTTGCTCAACCAGGCCCATTTGCTGAGTCATGGCCTGCCTATTTACAAAAGTGTCCATGACTACCCATACACGGTGGCCATCTACACCCCCCTCTACTATGTGATGATGGCTGTGCTGTTCAAGGTGACGGGGGTCAGCCTTCTGGTCGGTCGAGCGTTGAGCTTGCTCGCCGCTTTGGCCATCGGGGCTATGATTTACGCTCTTGTCCACAAGAATTCAGGACAACGTTTCATTGCCGCTTGTGCCGCTCTCCTGTTCTACTCATTCCCACTCGTTCGCTGGGAAACCCTGTTCAGGCCGGACATGCTGGCGGTCGCCCTGAGTCTGGCTGGCATATTCGTCTTCACCAGGAGCCAGGGAGACCGCCGCCTGTATCTGGCAGGCAGCCTGTTCGTGGCCAGCTTCCTGACCAAGCAATCTTACGTGACCGGCCTCCTGGCCGTGACTGCCTTTCTGCTTCTCACCGATCTACGGAGCGCCCTGAAATTCATCGGCTGGACCTCTAGCCTGACCCTCCTGGCCCTGACTTGCTTTCAAATCCTGAGCGGTGGCTGGTTCTTGTTCGATACCGTGGTTCTCAACTCTAACGCGCTCAGCTTCAAGCGCATCGGGGCCGCATTTTCGGTCATTGTCATTTTCGAGTTACCCTTCGTGATGATCGTCGTGGCCTACCTCGGTTTCGCTCGGCGTAAAGACGATATGCTGTTCGCCTTGTATTTGGCCGCGACAGCCTGGCACCTTTTCGCTACCGCCAAAGCTGGCTCCGCTTCCAACTACTTGCTGGAACCCCAAGCTGCCCTCTCCATAATGGTGGGCCTGGCTCTGCAGTGGTTGCTGATCAAGAAGCGGTTGCCTGTTACCAACCGCCCTCTCTGGAACAGATTCGCCTTCATCGGACTGGTCTACCTGGCTATAGTAACGGTTTTCACCTCGGGAGAGTTGCACGTTAGGGCTGCCAATGCCTTAGAGGCAAGAGCAACCCTCCCATACCTTACAGAGATAGTCAAAAGCGTGCCGGGGCCAGTCCTGTCCGACGAAATCTCTCTGCTGGTCCTGGCTGGCAAGCCAGTGTACTTTGAGCCGTTTCTGTTTTCCCTTCTCGCCAAGGAGGGAAAGTGGGATCCAAGGCCGCTGGTGGCTCGCATCAGGGCCCAAGAGTATGATTTGCTGGTATTGGGTCACGAGCTTTCCCGCCCCTTGTCCTCTTATCATGGCATAGAGTCCTGGCACAATGACATCTGGTCAGAGATGAGAGCCCAGTATCAACTGGTGCATCAAGTTGGACCCTTTTACGTTTACGAGCCCAAAGGAAAAAGATATTTATGAGAAAGCCTTCACTGGCTGTGCCAACCTACGTCTGGCTCATAACCATCATTATGCTGGGCGCAGCCGTGCGGCTGTACCGCCTGGGCTACCAAAGTCTATGGTACGACGAAGCCTTCTCTTGGGCAGTGGCGACCGCTCCTCTCAAGATAGGTCTGGCAGCCATTCTGTCCGATGGAGGCAACCCACCTCTCTATCAGTATTTCGTGCTACATCCTCTACATTACTTGGGGCAAAGCGAAGAAATAATCAGACTACCCTCCGTGTTTTTTGGCATTCTGTCCATCCCCCTGATTTACAAAGTCGGGCGCCTGTGCTTCGGTCAAAAAGTGGGGCTGGTCAGTGCCCTCTGGCTCAGTCTTTCGCCTATCCATGTATGGTATTCCCAAGAGGCCAGGATGTACGCTATGGTTGTACTCCTTTCGTTAGGCTCAGTCTACTTCTTCTTGCTCACTTTGAGAAGCAGCGACTGGAAACTGTGGCTGGGATTCATCGTTTTCACCGCTCTGGCCTATCCTACCAGCTACTCCGCCTTTCTCGTCACCTTGGCGCAACTGATCTTCATCATCTGCACTTTCCGAACCCATTATCTGATCCTACGCCAGTGGGCTCTCAGTCAAGCTCTGGCCTTCCTGCCTACTTTGCCCTGGGTCATTGCCCTCCTGAGCCGCAAGATGAAATCCTTTGGCTTTGGCTGGATTGCACGCCCAGGACCGCTCGATCCTCTAAAGACCCTGTGGAATTTCAGCTTGGGCTATACTGAGATCCTCACCCCCCTCGTATCCCTGTCTTTGCTCCTTTTCGCCTTCGCTCTCTTGCGTGGCCTCTGGGATCAACGCAGTGGGTCGGAGGGTGATCCTCCACAAATCCCGCTTTTCCCCTATGCCAAGCTATTCCTTGCCTTGTGGTTGATATTGCCTATTGGCTTCGTATTTCTTGTTTCCCATCTCTTGGTGTCCATCTACATTGACCGCTTCCTGCTCGTTGCTCTGCCTCCTTATCTGATCCTGGTCGCCTATGGTCTGCTGCGTATCAGACACGGAATCGCCCGGCGCGGGTTGATTTTCGCTTTGACCCTGGCCATATCCCTCAGCCTGAGTCGCATCTACTTCGACGCCGAATACTACACCAAAGAAGATTGGCGCGGAGCGGCCCAATACATCACCCAACATGAGCAGGCGGGTGATGTCATCGCCCTACGGTTGGCTGCCAGCGCGCTGCCTTTCGAGTACTACTATCAGGGCCAACTGGAACGGGTGCCCATTACCAAACTTGGCATGACCCAGCCTATCGAAGATATGGCTGCTGGTCATCAGCGCTTGTGGCTGGTACGGCCCCACCATCACGATTCTACCCACCTGCTGGCCAAGTCGCAACCGCAATTGAGCGAGGCCGACGAGACCGACCCCTTGTTCCTGCGCTGGGTAAATGACCATCGGTCCGATATAGTAGAAGTAAAGGAATTTTCAGGCCTGCGTCTGACTTTGTACATGCTGTCTCACTGAAAGTCGAGCACATCGCTGTGAGGAGTGCTCTGATCATATCGAATCTTGCCCGAAAGTGAACCATGATGCGAACTCGCTCGTTGAAATCAGCAATCGGCATCCTCATCGGCGTGCTCACCTTGGGCACTTTGCTTGCCCTGGACGCCTACGTTACCTACATCGTCTTCACCTCGAAATTCCCCGGAGCCAACGACTTTTACTCACGCTGGGCAGGCGGACGGGCCTTCCTGATTGATGGCCTGAACCCTTACTCAGAGGAGGTGACCCACAGGATACAACTGGGCATGTACGGTCACCTAGCCGAAGAGGGTGTTGATCAGGTAGCTTTTGCCTATCCCATGTATGCCTTTTACCTGTTCTTCCCCCTGAGCCTGATTCCTTCCTACGCGTCGAGCCTCCTCATCTCTCTTGACCGAGCCCTTCGCGGTTCGGATGCCCTGTTCAGTATAGTTGCCAAGTATTACGTAGTGAGGCATCTTCCAAACCCAACCACCCACTCTGTGGTCATCTGCCATAAAATCGTTGTCTCGTACGCGAGTTTCAAGGCCTACGGTCGCGCGCGTGATTTTTTGCGGCGCTTTCGAGTAGCCGTCTTCTCGGGGATGAAGATGTACGTGGTCACTG
>JBGVTF010000016.1:0-35775 GCA_041862415.1 Anaerolineae bacterium
CCAGCTTTATCATGGCTTTCAAGCAGGGCAATCCCTTGAATGCGGTTCTGGGCACTGCTTCCAGCCTGCTGGGCGGAGTCTACTATCCGATCACCGTTCTTCCCTTCTGGCTGCAGCCCTTCTCTCAGCTCCTGCCCATCACTTATTCACTGCGGGCCATGCGTCTGGCTGTCTTGCAGGGGTACTCCGTGCCGGCCCTGGCCGCGGACCTCCTGGCCTTGGCCCTTTTCTCCGCAGTGCTGTTGCCTTTGAGCATGGTCGCTTTTCGGCTGGCGGTCAGGAAGGCGAAACTGGACGGTAGTCTGACCCAGTTTTAGGACCTGCGCAAGCAGGTCGGGGGGTGTGGGGGGCTTCGTCGCGAGCTAGTCCTGAGCTTGTCGAAGGGCTCAGCCGAGCGGTGTCCCACCACAATCTCCTTTTCCCGTCGTACTCCCCGGCTTTTGCCGCGCAAGCCCAGTTTCTTAGGCAGAAAGAGAAGTACAACGATGGGTATCTCTCTCCGAAAAGTGGCCGGCTCGCTCCTGAGCAGATTACTCGCACCACCCATTGTCCACAAGCTGCTTAGAACTCTTTTCCCCGTGGACTATACTATCCGGCCGGTGGACCCGGCCAGAGACCTCGATTCGCTGGCCTCTTTTGGCAACACGCTGCGGCCTTCCGCGTCTGCGCAGCGGGCGACGCGGGAAGCCTTTCGCCGCGAGCTGGCTGACCTGGACCCTGGGCAGCGGGTGTTCCTGGTGGCTGCGGATGAGCGAGGGGGGCGCAGCAAGGTGCTGGGGTTCGTCAGAGCCGTGTGCCAGGGGCAGGACGAGAAAAGTGAGTGGTGGATCGCCGGCCTGGAGGTCAGGCCCATCTACTGGCGGCGGGGGATCGGAGGGGCGTTAAGCCGGGAGGTGGTGGGAACTCTTCGACAGGCCGGAGTGGACAGGATCTATCTGTCCGTCAGGAAGACCAACGTACCGGCCATTGAACTCTATCACCAGTTGGGGTTTGCACAGGAGCAGCAACCGGCCGGGCGAGTTGAGGGGGATGATTCTATTCGGATGACCCTGGATTTGGCCAGAGAGAACCGGACTCAGTAGATCACAGAAGCTCGCAGCGGATTGCCAAATCCGCTGCCAAACCGCTGGATTTGGCAATCCAGCGGGAGCAAATTGCCATCTAGTGAGACTGCGAAGTGAAAACGAAAAAGATAGCCTTCCTGGCGAAAGCTATCTTTTTGCGTCGGCGGGATAGTGCTGACCGGGCTGCCTGCTTGCCTCCCGCTAACTGAACAAAGTCCCTACTACGTCCACGTTCCACGGAGCACCAGCATCAGGCTCACATATAGCCACCCAATCAAATACTGGGTAATCGCAAAGCCCCGCTCCCCAATCTTGTCCCCAAAAGCCTCCATTTTTCTGATTGATTTGAGCGGCGCAGCCAAAAAAGTAGAATACAGCGCTTGTCATGTTGCAGGCCAGCGAGGTCTGTTCCAGCGCGTCCTCGGCGGCAATGGCGGGAGCTACGTAGTCTTTTCGAGCGTCCAAATGCCTCTCCTCCCTTTTTTGCTAAAGTCCCTTTACCCTCAGGCAGGCCACAAACTAATTCACAGTATATCACGATTGGCTGAGCTTGTCAAGAGCTTTTCGCAATCTTTCGTAGGGGCGCGGTTACCGCGCTTGCGGCGTTTCGCTTTGCCTCATCGCCATCTCCCACGAGCCGATCAGCAGTCGGGTGGGCAGGCGGTTCAGGCCGCTCACCAGGCGGATGACCAGGCGACCCCAAGGCCGGTCGCCCCCTCGCCTCAAAATGCCGTGCAGGAAAGGCACGCCTCTGTAGAGCGTATCCACCCACGACGAATAGAGGGCGATCAACCTGTTGGCCAGTCGCCAGCGGGGGTGGTTCAGGTCAATCATTTTGTCCGCTTTTCGCAAGGCAACCACCTTGGCCACGACCTCTCTGGCCGCAATCTCCCCCTCGGCAGCCAGGTGGGCATCCCCCTTGACGGTCAGGTAAAGGCGACCATCATGATCGCGCTTGCGGATCACACGATGGGCGACGAAGGTGTTTCCGGCTTGATAGATGACCACGTCGCCCACGTTCATCTCCTCTGTGCCTGCCCTCCGGACAACGATCCACTCTCCCCCACGGATGGACGGTCTCATGCTCAGGCCAAAGGTCTTGAGGGGGATTTCCACGTCCCGGTCAATGACCTCTTTCAGCATGTCCAAGGCCAGGTGAAGCCGCGTTTCCTTATCCACACCCTTTCCTCACATTGAGGTAAAAGTCACGCACGCCTATGTCACCCTGAGCGAAGCGAAGAGCCTGCTCAATGCAACTCACACCTCTTCTCCTGGTAAAACCCCTCGAAGGCATAGGCCACCTCGCAGGCCTGCGGCGATGGGCCCAGCAGGTTGCCTGTCTCCATTTTGACCAGGCCGGCGCACCTGTTGCAGCGCAGAAAGAGGTCGCAGGAGCTGCACTCGCTCAGGTCCGAGACATGAATGGCCCGTATCCTCTTCAGTTCCTCCGAGCCGTGCCAGATAGTGGCGAACGTTTCTTCTCTCAAGCTGCCCAGCACGATGTCCATGGCCGCGCAGGGGTAGACGTTGCCGTAGGAATCAATGCGGCACGAGGTTTGCCCCGCCCCACAAGGGGACATATGCTGCTTCTGTTCTTCTGTCAAGGGCACCGGGGCAGGCGGTATCCTCTTCTCGTCGGGATTCCGATCGTAGCTTCGCTGGGCCATGGCCCGCAATTGATCCGGGGTAGCCCTCAAATCGGCCGTCTCTGCGCTTCCATCTCGCCGGTGAATGACCAGAGAGGCACCCCGGAAGGAAGCGCCCATCTCATCCACCAGAGATAAAATCTGCTCGGCCTCCTCGACGTTTTCCTGCATCCAGGTCGTCTTGAGTTGGACCTTACCCCCCCTCTCTATGAGCAGTCTGGCTCCCCGCAGGGCTCTATCGAAGGAGCCTTTGACTTGCGTGATTCCGTCGTGAGTAGAAGCTCGTCCCCCCAGCAGGCTGATCTCCGCCCGCTGCGGGCACAACTCCTGCAAACGGTCGGCCACTTCAGGGGTAATCAGGGTGCCGTTGCTGAAGAGGGTAAAAGAGAATTCCTTTTCCCTGACGTAGGCAGCAATCTGAAAAAAGTCCTGGCGAACCAGGGGCTCACCGCCGCTGAAGGTCAGAAAAAGAGTTCCCTCGGCCGCCAACTGATCGAGGATATCCTTGAATTCGTCCAGGGTGAGTTCGCCTTTTGGGGGGCGGTCGCTGATGTAGCAGTGACGGCACCACAGGTTGCAGTGGTTGGTGACCTCAAGCATCACGTGGAGGGGGACATCGTTGGCCAGGGCTTTTGCCCTGAGCCTTCGCATCAGGAAGCCCGGTATTCTCGTGTCTTCCTGGGGGGCATCGCCTAGCTTCACGGCTTCGGCCATGACTTATCCTTCCCTGGAACTTTCGCCCAGGGTAACCATTCCCTTGGCCGCCAACTCCTCAATGAAGGCGATGACATCCGCTCTGGCCTGTTCCTCACTCACCCTGAACTCACTGCGAATCTGAGCCACGAGCTCGCCCACCGTCGGCTCGTCGGCCAGCAGCTCCCAGATGCGGCTGCCCGTCTCATTGAGGCTGTGGATCTTGCTGTCCATCGGGGTGAGCACTATCGCCTCCCCGGCTATCAGGCGAGAAGCGGTCCGCTTGTCTTTGAACACAACCTGATCGAGAGAGATCATTTATATGCCCCCCTTTTCTTCTATTTCCTCAATGTATCCCCAAAAGGAGGTATCGCGGCGGAAATGCATCTCGTAGAAAGGGACTTGGGCCACGACATCGTTGGCGATGTCCATCAAGCGCCGATTCAAGGAAGGCTCCTGACTGAAGAAGAGAACGCTGGCCAGGAGTTTGGCCAGAGCCTGGGCCGGCTTGGCTTCTTTCAAGTAGACCTCGTCGTCTTTTACCGGCAAGAAGGCAGCCTTCAGGCATGCCCCAATGCTCTGCTCCGTGCTTTCGTTGGTGCCATAAAAGGGCGTACTGTAGACCAGGTAGCCCCTCTCGCTTTTCCTGACGACCACCATTTCGTCGCTGAGAATCGTTTCCCTGGCGGTGGCCAGGCTGGCGATGGTGGACTTGCCTGTTCCCGATGGGCCTGGGAAGATGTAGCCGTTATCGTCTCTGAGCACGCCAGCCGAGTGAAGAAGCAGGCCGCCCTGTTCTACGGCCAGGAAGGAGTAGCAGATACGCAGGAAAGACTCGACGGCAATGATTTCCATGTTTTTCCTGAAAGTATTTCTCCCCCGCCGCGCTTTCATATCCAGACATCCAGCGAAATCGCTCCGCTGAAGCAGGATTTGATGGTCAAGGTGGGAGACCTTGGGTCTACTCCTTGACCAGTGATCCTCGTCGGGTTCCACCGTAGAGTGAAACCTCTGGCGCCAATCCTCTGCCTGGCGGTAAACTGGGTGCGAGGAAGTATCTTGCTGCTCAATACGCCTTTGTACAGCTAGATTGCGTTCGACAAAGTCCAGCACTATCTCGCGGGGCACACCGAGGAACTCGGCTGGCTCTACGTCGCCCAAAAAAGCCATCTCGACCTCGAAATCAGGCTCCTTGTCCGACAGAAAATGCCGGTATCTGTCCTGGACGTGAGCGATGATCTGGCGGTGCGGCGATGTGACCAGCACACAGATGTCGCCGATATCCAATTTGATCGTCGTCTCGGTCTTTTCCACTCCTGCGCCCCTGTCTTGGAAGTAAGCAGTCAGCCATCAGCAGTCGGCTTTCAGCTTCTGAGAAGTATATCATAACCCATTGCGTCTGTCAACGCCGGTTTTCAAAAACCAAAAGGCATGGTTCAGATTGCCTAACCATGCCTGGAACGATGTTCAAAATGTCCAAGTTGAGAGCATTCGTCAGGTGCTAGCGGGTCTAAAAGCCTGGGATCAACTCAGGACTACCACTGTTTCTGGAAAGGATGTGCAAACCGCAGCATCCCAAAATGCGCCGCCCTTTGAAACATCGTTGAGACACTGCATACCTGCAGCAAAATTCGGCATGGGTGGTATCCCTGCGAAGCATGTAGTACCAATCATGGGGGGCATGGGCTCAGTGGCGTGGCAGGCCAGCGAGGTTTGCTCCAGCACATCCTCCGACTCGACGGCTGGGGCTACATAGTCCTTTCGAGTATCCACAAGTTTTCTCCTCCCGTTTTCCATGCACGATGGACTCACCTGAGAGGCCAAACCCCGGCTACCGACGCCAAATGTATCACTTTGGAAGTATACTGCACTTCTTTGAGTTTGTCAAACGAGCGCAGTACAGATCAAGGGGCTTGCGCACCAGAAACCTGGAGAGATTGAGGCCCCCCTATGTCCCCCGACCGTTTGGCTCAGCGCGTCTCGACTGAACTCGACGAAGTCTCACGACGAAGCCTGCTGCGCAGGCCCACGCGGCACGACCAAGGTTGCCGATAAGATAGACATCTGATATAATGCGGTTGGCTACTCCATGAGAGGTGGTGGGTATGAGGCGACTTGGAAAGCTAAAGGCCGCTTTTGGAACACGGCAGTTGGTGATCTTGATATTGGTAGCCCACTTTGCCCTGGGCGCGCTCTACAGCGTCACCATCCCCCTCTGGGAGGGCCACGACGAATGGGCTCATTACCGATACATTCAACACCTGGTTGCTGAACGCACCCTTCCCAAACCCGGCCAGCGACTCGTTACGGAGCAAGGGATGCTAGATGAATCGTTTCAGCCACCCCTCTACTATGTGCTCGGCGCTCTGGCCACCTTCTGGGTTGACACCGACGATGGCCTGAGGCCGGTGGTCAACCCCTACGCTTTCACGGGGACGGGTGCGGGAGGCGTTAACGTCGCCGTCCACGATCCAGAAGTGGAACGCTTCCCCTATCGGGGCACCGTCCTGGCCATCCACGTGGCGCGCTTGGTGTCAGTGTTGCTGGGCACAGCCGCCGTTTGGACTACCTATCTCACCGGCCGCTTGATTTTCCCCCACCGCCCAGAGATCGCCCTGGGGGCTATGGCCTTTAACGCCTTTGCCCCACAGTTCCTGTTCATCGGCAGCTTTGTGAACAATGACATCATGGCGGCTGCTGTCTCTTCCTTTGTGCTTCTCCTGACGGTCAGGGTGGTGGTGAAAGGGCCTCGTCTCTTGGACCTGTTTCTCCTGGCCGTGGGGTTGGGTTTGGGCATCGCCTCCAAATACACCACCCTGGCCCTCGTGCCTGTGGTTGTCGCCGCAGTAGCCATCGTTATGGTCCGGCAGTCGAGAGCGAAGAGCTTGCTCGCCTCCCTCCTTGATTGGGGCTGTGTCGTTGGAACGCTCATCATCGTCTGGTGGCTGCTCACCAGGGTCCCCTGGATAGCTCAACTGGCCGCTCGCTACGTCAGGCCACTTCAGGGCTACCTCCTTGGAGTGGGTCGTCACCTCTCGCAACTGGACGAGCGACCCTGGCACTTGATTCCTGGCGCTCTGCGTTACGGTTTCTACACCTTCTGGGCCTCCTTTGGCTGGGGCAACGTGGGGGCTGGAGCCTGGGTCTACTGGTTTTTCGGCCTCCTCTCCCTGGCCGGAGCCCTCGGTCTCATCCTGTTCATGTTCCGCAAATCCGCCACGGGCCTGGTGAAGACGCTCTGCTGCTTATTGGCGCTCGATCTCCTCTGTGCCATCGCTCTGCCCGCCTACCGCGAATTGTTGATGAACAGGGCCCTCATCAAGGGCCGATACGTGCTGGTGGCCATGCCCGCTGTCAGCTTGTTGCTCATCCTGGGGTTGACTCGGTGGGTACCCCGACGCTTCGCCAGGGTGTTGATTGCCGCCGTCAGCGTGGGTATGTTTGCTTTGGCCCTCATCACCCCTTTCCGCTACATCCGGCCAGCCTACGCCGCTCCCCCTCTGCTCACCCCAGCCGATGTCCAGCACCTCCAGAATCCCTTGCACATCCATTTCGGTCACAAAGCAGAACTCTTGGCCTACGACGCGGGCACGGGAAGAGTCAGGGCCGGACAGGCCATCGCCGTCACTCTCTACTGGCGTTGCCTGAGCGAGATGGAGCGCAATTACACTGTGGCAGTCAAGGTCCTCGGTCCGGACTATCAGGAGTACGGAGGGGTGAACATCTATCCGGGCCGGGGCAATTTCGCTACTTCCTTGTGGCGGGCGGGCGACATCTTTGGCGAGACCTATTGGGTGCCCGTTTCCCCCGAGGCCTCGGCTCCCTGCCTGGGACGGGTTGGCGTGGCCCTCTTTGACGCTGACCTGCCTGGGGAACACCTCTACGCCCTCGACGCAGAGGGCAATCCCATGGGACGCAACGCCATCTTTGGCCGCCTCAAAATCAAGCCGCAGGAGTGGCCCCAGTACGCCATTGGCAGGCCGGTGCATTTCCCACTGGGCGACGAGGTGGCATTGGTGGGTTATGAACTGGATGAGGGGAGAGAACCGGGGGAGACGTTGTCCCTGGAGCTTTATTGGCAGGCGCTGTCAGAGATGGACAGAGACTATGCTGTTTTTGTACACTTGCTGGACAAAGAAGGGCGGATCTTGGCCCAACGGGACAGCCAACCCTGTGGGGGAGCCTATCCCACGTCTCTGTGGGACAGGGACGAGATTGTCGAGGACGAACATGAGCTGACCCTCCCTGGGGGTATGCCAGCCGGGGAATATCAAGTGGTGGTGGGGATGTACCTGTTGGAGACGATGCAGCGCCTGCCCATCTTTGACGGGAATGGCAATCATCTGCCCAACGACCAGGTTACACTGAGTGTCATCATCAGCGACGAACGCTGAAGGGGAGTTCGTTACCCGACATCTTGTTACCAGGCACCTTCAAAGGGTGTCATTCTGAGCGCGAAGCGCGAAGAATCTCGTTAATGGCACAAGTAAGAGCCTGACCTGCCATTTTTCAGACACGCCCTGAGCTTGCCGAAGGAATGACATATTGGGTAGTGAGAAGGGGGGAAGAGGCGATGAGACCTTTGGGGCAGAGATACAAACACATCAAACGTTACCGGGAGATCGTGCACGTTCTGGCCAGACACGGTTTTGGCAATCTCATTGATCAGTTGGAGCTGGTGCCCTACCTTTCCCTGCCGCGCCGCCTGTTTCGGGGTGCTACGGCAGGTCCGCCTCTGACGGCACCGGAGCGTATGCGCCTGGCCATCGAGGAACTGGGGCCGACCTTCATCAAGTTCGGCCAGATCATGAGCACCCGCCCCGACCTCATCCCCCCTCGCTACATCGCTCAACTGGTGAGATTGCAGGACACCGTTCCCCCGGCTCCCTGGGAAGCGGTCAGAGAGCAACTGGAAGGGGAATTGGATGGCTCCCTGGACGAGCTTTTCGCCTCGTTCGAGGTCGAACCTGTGGCTGCTGCCTCCCTGGCCCAGGTGCATCAGGCCACCCTGCCCGGCGGGGAGGAGGTAGTGGTCAAGGTGCAGCGGCCCGACGTTGAAAGGACCGTCGAGGTTGACCTGGAGATCCTCTTCGACCTGGCCCATCTAATCCAGGAGCGTACTCCTCTGGGGGAAATCTACGAGCTGGTGGGCATCGCTGAGGAATTTGCCTTCACCCTGCGCAACGAGATGGACTATCGGCGGGAGGGACACAACGCTGATCGGTTCCGCCGCAATTTCGCCGACGAGCCCGCTCTCTACATTCCAAAGGTCTACTGGGATTACACCACTCAGCGGGTGCTCACTCTGGAGCGCATCTCAGGGATAAAGATTGACGACGTCGCTGCTCTGGACGCGGCCGACGTGGACCGTCGTCAGGTGGCCGAAAGCGCGGCTCGCATCGTCATCAAGGAAGTACTGGAAGATGGTTTCTTTCACGCTGACCCCCATACTGGCAACTTTTTCGTCATGGACGAGGCCGTGATCGGAGCCATGGACTTTGGCATGGTGGGGCACCTGGACCAGCGAGACAGGGAAAACCTGGTGCGGCTCTACATTGTCTCGGTCCAGCTTGACACTGAGGGGATCGTCGAGCAGTTCATCAGAATGGGCGCCGCCAGCCGTGAGGTGGATCGGACAGGCTTGCAGCGAGATATCGGCCGGCTCCTAACCAAGTACCAGGGCCTGCCGCTGAAGGAGATACGGGCGCGGGAGGTGATCGAGGAGGCCATGCCCATCGCTTTCCGCTACCACCTGCGACTGCCCTCCCAGCTATGGCTGTTAGGCAAGACCCTGGCCATGATGGAAGGGGTGGGCCTGCAACTGGACCCCGATCTTGACATTCTTGCCGTCAGCCAGCCCTACGTGCGCAGATTCCTCTGGCAGACGGTCGCGCCCCAGACCTGGGGAAGGCGTCTGTTGAAAAGCGGCGGAGATTGGGGCGAACTCCTGACCGAGTTGCCCCGCCGTGTGCCCCGCCTCATTGACCAGTTGGAAGAGGGGGATTTGCAGCTCACCCTGCGGCTCAGAGAGATCGAAGCCTTTCTCGCCAGACTGGATCGGGTGGGCAATCGCCTGGCCATCAGCGTCCTCCTGGCCGCCTTTATCGTCAGCCTGGCTTTGTTGATCCCTTCCTTTCTCGGTGGTCAACAGGGCTGGATTTTCTGGCTCATCGTCCTCGGCTTTGTGGCGGCCAGTGTCCTGGGACTATGGCTGCTCCTCTCCATCTGGCGTTCAGGACGGCGGTAGGGACAGAACAGGGCAACCGCGAAAACTGGGTGTCCCTACCATTACGGGCAATCTCATCGTTGGCGATTGCCTTGGCCTCCAGGCAACCCCTAGGCCGCCACTCCGTCCGTAACTTCTACCGGGGGCTCGGTGGGCACGCCAGGGCGGATGCGGCGCAGAATGGCTTCCAGAGGATCACGGCGCTTGACCATGATGACCGTCTTGGGACACTGGGCGGCCAGCCGCTCCGGGATGTTGCCGAAAAGGATCCGATCAAAAGGACGGCGCCTGGCTGCGCCCACCAGCACCAGATCATAGTCCACTGCCTGGTCCAGGACACCCTCTACAGCGTCGGCTGCAGGCAATACCCGGTACTCAAAGGGAAAATCAATCCCCTCCGTGGTGACTTTCAAACGCTCCAGGCGGTGCTTTTGCTCCTCTGGAGTGAGCTCACGGGTGCAGATGTTCAGCATGGTCACGCTGGCGTCAAAGTGCACGCCCAGTTGCGCGGCCAGCAAGGCGGTCAGGGCAGCATGAGGCCCCTCACTAGCGGGCACCAGGATGCGCTTGACCCCATCCAGGCCCTTATGACTGACGACCGCCACATCACAAGGTGGATTGTCCACCAGCCGGTCTATTACGTGGCCGAAGCGTCGCCCCCGGCTGCGGGTATAGCCCCGCCAGTCCAAGACCATCAGCGGGGCCCGGCGCTGGCGCGCGGTGTGAAAAATGCCCTTCACCTCGTCGCGCCCCAGACGAATCATGCTGTGGACTGGCACGTCGGCCTCTTTGGCGGCGGTGATCACCGGCTCCAGCAAAGCTTTTCCTTCTGCCAGGAACATTCGCCCTTGGCGGATAGAAAGCTGATCTGGCACCCGCACCACATGCAGAGCAAAGATCTCTGCCTCGTTCTCCTGGGCCCAAGCACTCACGAAGGGCATCAGACGCTCCACCCGGGTCTTGCGGTCCAGGGGGAAAATGAGAGAACGGCGGCGCACGGTGACGATCTCCTCGTGCAACACCAACTCGGGCTCCTCCATGGCCTCCGAAGTACGAGCGTAGGTGATATAGAACACGAGGCCGGCTCCAATCCACAACACAGTGGTGAACCAGGCGATGGGACTGAGCCGGAACAGAGAGAAGGCCAGGAGAGCCTGGAAAGCGATGCCCAGAATGGGGATCAGCGGCATAAGGGGCACTTTGTAACCCCGATCCAGATCGGGGCGCAGCTTGCGCAGGCGGATCGCCGTGAGGTTGACCATGGCAAAGAGCATTAAAAACATAATGTCGGCTGCGCTGGCCACGTCCTTAATGGGGAGAACAGTAACCATCAGAATCGCCAGCCCACCGGAGATGAAAATGGCCGCGGCTGGCGTGCGCCGCCGGAGGGCAATCTTGCCGAAGAAAGGGGGCAAGTTGCGATCACGCCCCATAGCGAAGGAGACCCGTGAGGAAGAATAGATCGTAGCATTAAGGGCTGACATGGTAGAGACCAGACCGGCGAAGATGAGAACATAAGCTCCAAAGGGCATCACCTGGCGAGCGGCCTCTACCATCGCCGTCTCCTCAAAGTGGGCCAGGAACTCCCAGGTCGTATCTACCCCACCAGGGAGGGAGAGCCGTATGTCTGAGGAGAGCTTGCCCAGGTCAATGGCTCCCAGAGCCACGAAGCCCACGGCTAAGTAGATGATCACCACAATGCCAATGGCCGTAAAAATGGCCGTAGGCAGATTCCGCTTGGGGTTTTCCACCTCTTCCCCGCATTGGGCAATCACCTCGTACCCCTGAAAAGCAATGGTGGTCAGTCCCATGGCCGAGAGGACACCTATCAGACCTTGTGGGGCGAAAGGGACCAAGTTTTGTGTCCAATGGGGGATGCGAAAAAGCGCCGCCAGGCCAAACGCGGCGAAGGCGGCCAGGATCAAGACTTTGGTCATGGTGACGATGTTGCCCACCGCCCCCGCCTCCGAAGCACCCAGATAGTTGATGAAAGTAAAAAGGATCGCCACGACCACTGCCAGCACCACGGACAAGCCTTCCCGCTCCATCCCCAGCATGGTCACCCCGCTGCGATAAAGGAGGTCAGCGGTGTAAGAGCCAAAGCCCAGGGCGTAGAGGCTACAAGCCAATGAGTGGGCGAACCAGCTCATCCACCCGCTCAAAAAGCCAAAGAAAGGTGACAAACCCTCCTTAACCCACAGGTAGCCTCCGCCCGCTTCAGGGTAGGCCGAGCCCAGTTCGGCATAGGAAGCTGCCGTGAACAGGGTCACCGCCCCATTGAGGAGAAAGGCGACCAGAAAGGCCGGGCCCGACGCGCCCGCTGCATGGCCGGTCAGGACAAAGATGCCAGCCCCGATCATGGCCCCTAACCCAATCATAGTGACGTCGAAGACACTCAGGTCACGGCTGAGAGTGACCTCGACTTTGGTTTTCCTGGTATTCATTGTTATATCCTGTTCGACCTCTCCAGGCTTGTGCAACAAGCCTGGCCTTCATAAAACAAACACCGCCACTCCTGGCACGGACCCTCAACGCTGAGGGGAGGGCGGTGGTTGCTGGCGCTATGATAGCCCAACGCCGATTACACGGCTCGCTGATCCCGTCGCCGAACGTATCTCCTGGTCCTATGTAATAACGCGGTTCGTTTTGCCTTTACCTCTATTGCCAAATCATCGAAACGAAAGGCCCGAGCTTTGAGCCAACATAGAACGGTAGCAGCGCCCTGCCAGTATTTCCTTCCTTCCCCTTCCCCACGAGCCTTATCACGTCGGTGGAGAGCATAGCCAATCACTCTATGCAACAATGCACCGCTTCTGGCTCTGGACCTTGCGGCTTCCCCATCTTGTAGATGGACTGCCCTGATAAGATTTATCCTGTCCTCCATCCACCTCTTCCTTTAGCCTTCTTGCACCACGTGTTCACCATTCTCCTCCTCGCCCCTGTCACGCAGCAAGTAATAGGCCAAGATTGCCACCCCGATTACGATGGAACTATCAGCCAGGTTGAAAACAGGCCATATCTTGAAATCTATGAAGTCAATCACGTAGCCCAGCCGTAGTCGATCCAGCAGGTTGCCCAAAGCCCCGCCCAACTGCAACCCCAGGCTGACCTTGATCCACCACTGACCCACTGGCAACTGACGGTAGTACAAGATAATAGCTGCCACCACGATCACGGCAATGACGGCAAGGAGCGAGCCCTGGGCCGGGAATAGACCAAAGGCCGCTCCAGTGTTGGTGACGTGGGTGATGCTGACCCAGGGAGTCAAAGAGGCAATAGGGTTCCATGATTGGCCAGGGTTCAGGCTAGATAGGACCAAATACTTGCTGATCTGATCGGCTACCAGGATCAGAAGGCCCACTGCTGGCAAGATGATCTTTTCCCCAAAATGTCTAGTCAAAAAGCAGGCTCCTTGTGTCGTCGGCTTGCTCGAATTCTAACGGCTCTCGCGGCGCTGTTGACAAGGGAGGCACAGAGTAGCATAAGGCAAAGCCTTCAGGCGAGCTGGGTCAATATCTCTTCCACACTGCTCACACAAGCCGTACATGCCCGCCTCAAACCTCTCCAGAGCGCCTTCCACCTGGTCCAAGAGGCGCTCCAGATTCTGGCGCAAGGCCAGGTCCTTGGCCTGCTCAAATGCCTCGGTGGCATCATCAGCCATGTGATTGCCATAGCCAAGATTCTCTCGTTCTACAACGTTGGTTTGGCTGAGCTCAGTCAAGAGTCTTTCCCTCTCTGCTTCGAGTCGCATTTTGAGCTTCTCCCTCTTGCTTGCCATCTCATCCGCCTCCTTCAAGTTATCCACAATCCAGGGCCATTAAATAATTATGGACCTGACCCGCAATCGGCTCAATGATGACGCCCATATTCTACTCGATTGCCAGCGAAAAAGCAAATCGGAAAGAGAGCCTCCAAGCAACGGTTCATCTACGGATAGTCAGCGCTTCCTCTACGGCAAGGTTGCCAAATAGTTGGCGATAGCACCCGGGGTAGCAAAGCGTCGTATACTAGTCTCGCCTCACAGCCAGGATGATGCTCTGACCATCAATCTCGAGAGTCTGAGCATAAGCCTCGGCTGGAGCCTGGGCCTCGATCAAAGCGGTGGACAAAGTTTCCTGCCTAATGTAGTCGCCGTACTCTGCCAGCACCTCGCGTAAGGTCGGGGCAGCACGGTAATAGGTGGTGATGTAATCCTCGATGCGGAAGTCGGCCTCCTTTCGCATGATCTGGATGCGCCGCACCACCTCCCGCGCCAGGCCCTCCCGCACCAGATCCTCGCTCAACTCAGTGGCCACGGCCACCAGGTAGCCAGCTTCCTCAGCCACAGCGTAGCCTTCTTTGGCGCTGAGCCGGACCTCCAACTCTTCCGGCAGGAGGGTCACCGTCTGGCCGTCGGCCACGACCTCGACGCTCTGCCCAGCCTGCAAGCGCCGCGCCAGGTCCATGGTGGTCGCGGCATCCATCCCGGCCACAGCCGCCCGAATTTTGGGGAAGAGAGCCCCATGCTTCTTTCCCAGCAAGCTGGGCACAGGGCTTAGCTGGTAGTCCACCACCTGGCTGGCCTCCTCCAGGAAGACCATCTCTTTGACGTTCAACTCGTCAACCACCTGGTCGGCCAGCCGGCTTAAGCTCTCCACCTCAACTGCCTCGCGCGTCTTGACCAGCGCCTGAGCCAAAGGTTGGCGCACTTTGATGCCGGCCCTATTCCGGGCCCCATGCCCCAGGCTGACCACCCGCATGACCAACTGGGTGTCTCTCACCAGTTCTTCGTCAATCAGGGACTCGTCGGCCACCGGAAAATCGCAGTGGTGAACGCTCTTGGAGGCTGTCTCATCCACGCTGCGCACCAGGTTCTGGTAGAGCTCCTCCGCAATGAAGGGCATGAAAGGAGCCAGGAGCTTGGCCACGGTGACCAGACACTCGTACAGAGTCTGATAGGCCGCCAGCTTGTCGGCATCCTCTTCGCTCTTCCAGAACCGGCGGCGGGAGCGGCGCACGTACCAGTTGGAGAGGTCGTCCACAAAGGCAGCAATGGGCCGCGCCGCTCCGGTCACATCGTAAGCTTCCAGGGCAGCGGTAACGCGCCTGACCAGGATATGGAGCTCGGAGAGAATCCAGCGGTCGAGGGGACTGAAGGGGCTGACACCTTCCTCAGTCTCCCCTTTTTCAGGCGTCCAGCCGTCAATGTTGGCGTATGTTACAAAAAAGCTGTAGGTGTTCCACAAGGTGAGCAAGAACTGGCGCACCACCTCGCCCACCAGGTCCACCGAGAAGCGGCGATCATTGCCCGGTGGCGTCGCGGTATAAAGGTACCAGCGCAGGGCATCGGCTCCATGGGCATTGAGCACCTCCCAGGGGTCCACCACGTTGCCCCGCGATTTGCTCATCTTGTATCCCTCGCCGTCCAAAACCAGGCCCAGGCTGACACAGTTCAAAAAGCAGGGCTCATCGAACAGCAAAGTAGAGATGGCGTGCAGGCTGTAGAACCAACCGCGGGTCTGGTCCACGGCCTCGCAGATGTAATCGGCCGGGAACTGGGATTTGAATGTCTCCCGCTTTTCAAAGGGGTAGTGCCACTGGGCCACGGGCATGGCTCCTGAATCAAACCAGCAGTCAATGACTTCTGGCACGCGGCGCATGGTGCCGTTGCACTCCCTGCACTTGAACGTCACCTCGTCAATGTAGGGGCGGTGGAGGTCCAGGGTCTCGGGGTCAGGCCCGGCCACAACTCCCGTCCGCCTCTGGCCACTGGCTGCCTGCCGCTTCTCCAGTTCTTCCACGCCGCCGACGCATTCTTGCTTGCCACAACTGTCGCAGACCCAGATGGGCAGCGGCGTGCCCCAGTAACGCTCACGGCCGAGGGCCCAATCCACGTTGGTCTCCAGCCAGTTGCCGAAGCGGCCATGCTTGATGTGCTCCGGGTACCAGTTGATCTTTTCGTTATTGGCCAGGAGATTGTCCCTGAGCCGGGTGGTCTCGATGAACCAGGAGGTCTTGGCATAGTAGAGAAGCGGGGTGTCACAGCGCCAGCAGAAAGGATAGACGTGTCGGTAGGTGGCCACGTGGTACATCAGGCCCCGCTCGTCCAAATCCTCGGTGATGAGCGGGTCTGCCTCCTTGACGAAGATGCCCCGCCAGGGGGTGACGGCGTCAATGAAAGCCCCCTTCAGATCAACGGTCTGCAAGATGGGCAAATCGTACTCATTGCCTATCTCCAGGTCCTCGGCGCCAAAGGCCGGAGCGATGTGCACGATGCCCGTGCCCTCGGTGGTGCTCACAAAGTCGCCGGTAATGACGTAGCAGTAGTCTTTCTCCACCGGCAGGAAGGTGAAGAGGGGCTTGTAGTGCTTGCCGGCCAGTTCCCGGCCGGGCATGGTGCGGATCACTTTGTATGGTCCCTGGAGTACGTTGAGCAGGTCTTTGGCCAGGATCAGCCGCTCCGTCTGGCCGTTGCCCCCTTCTTGCTCCACCAGCGCGTACTCGAAATCAGGGTGGACGGCCAGGGCCACGTTGCCGGGCAGGGTCCAAGGGGTGGTGGTCCAGACCAGAAAGTAGGTGCCCTCCTCGTCGCGCATGGGGAAACGGACGTAGATAGAGGGATCATCGGCCTCGCGGTAGCCCAGGGCCACCTCGTGATCGGAGAGGGGCGTGCCGCAGCGCGGGCAATAGGGCACCACCTTGTAGCCCTGGTAGAGCAGGTCTTTGTCCCACAGTTGGCGCAGGATCCACCACACCGACTCGATGTACTCGTTGGTCAGGGTGACGTAAGGGTCATCCATGTCAATCCAGAAGCCGATGCGGTCGGTCAGTTGCTCCCACTCCTTGACGTAGCGGAAGACGCTTTCCTTGCACTTTTGGTTGAACTCGGCGATGCCATAGTCCTCGATGGCCTTCTTGCCGGAGAAGCCCAGTTCCTTTTCGATCTCCAGTTCTACCGGCAGACCGTGGGTGTCCCAGCCCCCTTTCCTCAGTGAATAATAGCCTTTCATAGTCTTGTAGCGTGGGAAGAGGTCCTTGAAGACGCGGGCCAGGACGTGGTGGGTGCCAGGCAGGCCGTTAGCCGTGGGAGGCCCTTCGTAGAAGCCGTAGCTGGGCGCCCCACTCTCCTTACGCAGGGCCATGCTTTCCTGGAAAGCATTGTTCTCTTTCCAAAACTCTAGAACCTTCTCCTCCATTTCTGGGAAGTTGACTTTGCTGGGTACTGGTTTGAACATGATTTCTCTTCCTCTCTATTGACAAAATTGCCAAAACCTACTACAATTGAGATAACTCGAAGCGAAAGGCGGTAAGGCCCATGGTTGTCTCAGCCAAAGCCATCTATGAAAACGGCGCGTTGCGACTGCTGGAAACCCTCAATCTCCCAGAGGGCCAGGAAGTCTACGTCACCATCGAGCGGCTGGACGAAGACGGCTATCCTGTCCAGGAGACTCTGGCCGATGTGCTGGGCTTCGACCCGGACGATGAGGAAAAGGCACGCAAACTGGCTGAATCTCAATACCAAGCTATTCAGAAGATCATTGGCATCGCCACAACCGATGAACCTGATGACGCCTCTGAACGCCACGATGAATATTTGTATGGCGAGGTAACTCGATGAGGCCTCGCAGTCCCTACATGTTCGTTGGCGGCAGTGCCTGGTATGCCCTGGTCAACGCCCGTGACAAGAATCACCTGGCCGCCAAACGCTTCCTCGAAGCCGGTCACCGCCTGCTCACGACAAACTTTCATTGACGAGACCATCACCTTGGTGCTCGTACGCAAAGGCTATCAGGCGGCGGTAGATATGGGTGAACAGTTGTGGAGTGAGGAGCAAGCACGCATCGTCTGGCTATCCCGTGCTGACCAACGCGCTGCCTGGCAACTCTTCAAACGCTACAGCGACAGGGAATTCAGCTTCACCGACTGCACAAGCTTTCGTCATGGAACGGCTGGAGCTCGCCCACGCCTTCGCTTTCGACGAGCACTTTGACCAGACTGGCCAATTTGTCCGGATTCCTCGCTAAATTCTCCCCTCACGGCTCCAACGCGATCTTGATCCGCTTGTTGATCCGGCCCTTGCTTTTGTAGTCGGTGATGCGGATGGGGCCTACCTCGCGGGTGTTGGCCACGTGGGTGCCGCCGTCGGCCTGCAAGTCAAGGCCCACGATTTCCACGGTGCGCACTTCGGTGATCTGGGGCGGCAGCAGATTGATCTTGGTGCGGATCAGATCGGGAATCTGAAAGGCTTCGTCGCGGGGCAGGATGGCGACCTTCACCTCGCGGGCCGCCTCGACTTCGACATTGATCTTTCCCTCGATTTCTTGCACCAGATCCTTGGTCATGTGCTCGAATTCAAAGTCCATGCGCCCTTCCAGGGCTCCCATGTTGCCGCCAGTCACCGAGGCTTTGTAGTCCCGCCAGATGACGCCACACAGGATGTGGAAAGCGGTGTGGGTACGCATGACCTGGTAGCGGTGCCCCCAGTCGAGTTTGCCCACCACCCTGGTGCCGACCGCTGGCGGCTCATCCTCCACCTTGTGCCACACCGTGTCGCCCTGCTTCTTTAGTGCGACCACCGGATGCTCCACGCCATCCCAGATGAGCACCCCCTTATCGGGCACCTGCCCACCTCCGCCAGGGTAAAAGGCTGTGCGGTCCAGGGCTACACCTAACTCGCCCACCTCCATCGCTGTAGCATCGAATTCCCTCAAGCTGCTATCGGTCTGGTACAATAACTCTGTCATGGCTCTCCCCTCGCGTGATGATAGTGCTTACGAAGTTGCCTCAAGATTGGGGTAGGAGGCCAATCGCATTGGCCATCATGACCCTTGCTAACCCGTCAACGCCCAACGCGGTTGGGCTTCTACCCCGAATGCGCTCGTTGCTATCAGCCCTGCAACTCCTCATAAACTAAAAGCCCTCGTCCTAGGGACGAGAGCTAAAGTTCGCCAATTGCTCCCGCGGTACCACCCTGATTAGCGTTACCGCTCACTCTGTGAGGTACAATCATACCCCCGTTGTGGTAACGACCAACGACGCCGGCCAAGTCTACTCTAGCCATCGGCTATTTCGGTTGGCAACTCCGGAAGGATTTTCGACGAGCTTCACGCATCCGGCTCACACCTTAACCCGGACTCTCTGAGCGCTACCCCTCGCCTACTCGTTTCCATCAAAGCCTTTTTAGAAAGCATCTACCACTGTTGCGGTACAGGTGCCGCTTTCAGTAGCCGTTAATATATCACAAAAGCACGCCTGTGTCAAACTTGTCAAAACTCTCTCATCTGGCCCTCACACTATCCTCCTCGGCTTTTTCCCAACCTGGCCTGTCATCAGATCGTAGAGATAGAGTAGATTTGCCTCATGCAACTGCTGGACCAGGCCATTTAGAGGAATACGAGACTTGCCGCACTGCTCGATGTCAATTTCGGCTACCGATTCAGGGGATGCTCCAGCCTCCACTGCTTCCTTTACTTTCTCATAGATGGTCTCCAGGTAAAATATGCTGGTCTTGAGGACCTCCTCGACCTCGCCCCGCAAGATGACCTCACCATGCCCCTGCACGATGTTCTCCAGACTCAACCGGCCAATAACGCGCAACGAATCTATCATCGCCGCCCGATCGCCTCCCACAACGTAGGGTACCGGCATCACCGCGTCACCAGCAAACAGTATCTTGTCCTCCTCGACGTAGACTCCGATTGAGTCAACGGTGTGACCAGGCAAAGGTATGAACCGCATGGTTCTGTCACCCAGGCGCAAAGTCATCTCCTGGTCAAAGGTGATGGAGGGCAAACGCAACCGGACCTCAGTCACTTCGGGGGTCTCCTCTTTGGCTTCCTCAAGAACTCTTTCCCCATGCCTGGTGAGAATCTCGCGACAAAGTTGGTGAGCCACCAAATCAGCCTCCTCAAACAAATAGCTACCATTAGCGTGATCGGCGTGGCTATGGGTATTAACCACATAGGGAACCCGGAGCCTCCTCTGCTGAACGAAATCCAGAAGCTCTCTTGTCTCTTGAGGGAAAGGCAGAGTATCAACAACCACGGCCCCTTCAGAGGTCACAATAACCCCAGCCGTCACCTGAGCGTAAAGATCACTGGTGAAAACATAAATCTCCTCGGAGATCCTCTCCCTCAACATGGATACCTCCATTTCCATTACTTCACTTGTATGCGTTCAGATGTCAGGTACAACCACTCCAAAGAACTCCGAGGTTTCAATGGTATATGCTCTTTCTTGGCACTTTCGTGCTCTTGCTTCAACTACCACTGTTGCGGCACAGGCAGCCTGAATCTTCGGCTAAAACCTCGGAGGTCTGAACGATTACCCCCTCTCAGCATAGCACAAAGAAGGGCTGCTGTCAAGACCTAATTACACCAAAAAAAACCACCAGTTCCTACTCTGGTGGCTTTTCCGCAAAAAGGGGTCCCCGCCATGCCGTGTGCTTCTCAGGTTTTGAAGCTGCTTGCGCAGGTGGGAATCTACCTATCGGTTCAGCCTTACCCTTTCAGGCTACCGCATCCCCTCTAGAGCTCAACTCCCGTTTTTTGTAGGTGTTGGCTCAAAACTGTAAGCGCATCACGGACACAGCAGGGCACTTGGCTATATACTAACACAAAATCGGCAAAAAGGCAAATCTCCCGATTCGATGCTCACTTGCTCTGTCGCCCATCGTTCAGGGCGCGATCCGTCCTTTCGGCCATCAGCTATCAGCCAACCTCAGATGCAACTCAGCCAATTGCTCTTCGGCCGCTGGCGATGGGGCCCCGGTCATCAAATCCACCGCGCTCTGAGTCTTGGGAAAGGCAATCACTTCGCGGATATTGGGCTCGTCAGCCAGGAGCATCACCAGCCGGTCAATGCCAGGGGCGATGCCCCCGTGAGGAGGAGCCCCGTATTCAAAAGCTTCGAGCATATGCCCAAACTGGGCCTGGACCTGCTCCGGCGATAACCCCAGAGCTTTGAACATTCTGTCTTGTAAGTCACGTTGATGGATCCTGATGCTGCCGCCTCCGATCTCCCACCCATTGCAAACGATGTCGTAAGCCTTGGCCCGAACCCTGCCCGGTTCGGTTTCCAGCAAGGGCCAATCCTCATCAAAAGCCGAGGTAAAGGGATGGTGCACGGCACTGTAACGCCCCTCTTCCTCATTCCACTCCAGCAGTGGGAAATCCAAGACCCAGGCGAAAGCCAGCACGCTATCATCCAACAGTCCCAATCTCTGACCCATCTCCCTCCGCAGGCTTCCCAGTGACTCTGCCACCACCTCAGGCCCATCGGCTACGATGAGAATGAGGTCACCTGTCTTCGCATCTGCCCGGGCCACGATGCTCGTCAGTTCCCCCTCTGAGAGGAATTTGGTTACGGGCGACTTGGGGCCCTCGGTGCTCAGAGCCAACCACACCAACCCTTTGGCCCCACGCTGCTTGACGAAATCAGCCAGTTCATCTATTTGCCGTCTCGTGTGGCCGGCACAACCAGGAGCACAGATGGCTTTCACCTGGCCGCCACTGCTCACCACCTCACGGAAAACCCGAAACTCACACTCAGTCAATAGATCGGACAGGTCCACCAGCGGCATGCCAAACCGCAGGTCCGGCTTATCACTGCCGTAACGCTCTATAGCTTCTGTATAGGAGAGTCGGGGGAAAGGCTTACGCAGCAGGCGCTTATTGAGCCCCAGTCCGCCAGCACTTTCCTCGGCGGCTAACGTTTCCACGAGGGAGGTGAAAAGCTCCTCCGTCAAACACAGGATGTCCTCTTGTTCCACAAAAGACACCTCAATGTCTAGTTGAGTGAACTCTGGCTGGCGGTCAGCCCGCAGGTCCTCGTCACGGAAACAGCGGGCGATCTGAAAATACTTCCCGAAGCCAGCCACCATCAGCAATTGCTTGAGCTGTTGAGGCGACTGGGGCAAAGCGTAGAAACGGCCGGGGTTGACCCGGCTGGGCACCAGGTAATCCCGTGCCCCTTCGGGAGTGCTCTTGATCAGAATGGGGGTCTCAATCTCGATGAAGCCGCGCTCATCCAGGAAGTCACGGATAAACTTGACCACTCTGTGGCGTAGGATGATGTTCTTCTGCATACGCTGGCGGCGCAAATCGAGATACCGATATTTGAGACGCAGGGTCTCGTCAACTTGCTCCTCTTTATTGATGTAGAAGGGTGGCGTCTCAGCCGGGTTGAGTATCCGCGCCTGGGTGGCCACCACCTCGATCTCACCGGTGGACATGTTCGGATTCTCCAGGCCCTCTGGCCGACGACGGACCGTGCCCCGGAGCTGAAGCACGTACTCCGTACGAACTTTGTCGGCCACAGCATGGGCCTCGGACGAGGCTTCAGGATTAAAGACGACCTGGGTGACCCCCTCCCGATCCCGCAAATCAACGAAGATCAGGCCCCCGTGATCACGCCGCCGGTGCACCCAACCAGCCAGAGTTACCTCCTGTCCTTCGTGTTCGGCCCTCAGTTCGCCACAGGTGTGAGTTTTGAGCATAGACCGACTTCTCCTTCAAGTTTCACGATATTATACTATCGGGAGGCAAAAAAGACAAGCCGCCTGAGCTCGCGCAGGCGGCCCTTTTCGAGAGCAAGATATCGCTTCCCGCCACCGTCAAGAATCAAAACACGTCCCAAAAGCCCATCTGGGCTTGATCGTGAAGAGTGTGCTCATAAGAAGTTCCGAATCAAATCGGCTACTTCCTTCGGCTTCTGGAATTCCAAATCGTGGATTCCGCCTTCAAGTCCTACAACCCGAACGTGTGGAAGGTGAGTCTCGAGAAACCGAATATTGTCTTCAACCAGCATTTCCATGAAAGCTGACCACCTTATTGACCAACTCTGGATATCGAACTGGCAGATTGAGGACAATTGCTCCCCCGTATGAGGCCCCAACTAGATGCACCTTGCCCAATTCCAGTTCCTTGATCATCTGCAATGATTCTATTCCAGGCTCTGTATGTACCATAAGAGCCTGGGATCAATATCACGGGGTGCCCTGCACCTGCTTCAACATAGTGTATTTTGTATCCTCCCACCTCTACAAACCTGTCCTCACCATACCTGGCTACTGAAAGCATAGTTTCATCCCTTCTCTCCGTGTGACGCTAAGGTCATGCCGCCGAACAGCCTGCGGTTCAGGCGCGCGCGGTCACTGGCGAGCCGCCCCGCGTTAACCAAGACCACATGGTTTCTCCGCACACACCGTGAGGAGACAATCTTCTGTGGCAACCATACGATGCCCCTGTCGAAGCTCGTTCCCGATCTGTTGGAGGCCAGCCTGGTACGCCTGATCGGAAATCGTCAGGAGTTGCGAGCAGGTATCGCGCTGGCACACAATGTCCAGAAACTGTTGCAGGTCTTGCTCAGTGGTCGTATGATCGAGAGTCCAGGTGACATTGACAAATCCGAGCTGGCGCAACATCGCCACAATCACGTCGTGAGGCAGAAAGTCCTGGAGCTCTCTCGTCAACGCCGTGGGAAAGTACCGATAATAGATCCAGCCAGGCATTTCGTGGGGAGCAAGATTTATCATCACAAATTGCCCTCCTGACCGGAGAAGGCGAAACATGGCTGTCAGCATGGCCTCTTTGTCGTGGACGTGATGAAAGGCGAATTGATTGGAGATGAAATCGAAACGCTGATCCAGAAATGGAGGCCGACTACTGTCAGCTTGGACCCACAGAATATCCTGAGCTTTGCGGTGTGCTTGGGCGAGCATCTCATAGGAGAGGTCCAAGCCGACCAAGCGCGCTTGTGACAGGAGGGAACGATTGACCACCAATTGGTTCCCCGTCCCACAGCACAGATCCAGGATCGCAAGAGATGATGGGGTGTCCGCAGGCTGCTGACGGAGGAATGCGAGCAGGTGAGGATCCACCTTCTTCTCCCGGTACGGCTGGGCATCATAGAGATGGGCGATCTGGTCATACTGGACACGTGTTTGAGCGGTGGAGGGCATAGTCATACTTTGACACCTGTTTCCTATGGTTTCAGGAAATAACAGAACTTCCAGCCACTCCGCATAGGCCAGACTATCCCAGGCAAGGCGGTTGGGCGCGCTCTTGCCGGGTTCACCTTATCATTTGTATCTCATTTGGCTGGCGGCCTGGTGTTGGGGGGTGGTGGGTTGAGCATTCCTAGCCGCAAACTCTCACCAGTTGCCTTGCGTTTCCAGATTACAGATATGCTCTGATTCAGAGGATGTAACATCGTTATAGCTCCCGGACGGTTACATTCGAGAACGCAGGTACCACAGTACCAACACTCATCGGGATACAGTACAATCGGGGGCTTCTTTTTCTCCGGATTCGGCATCAGGACATCTGATCGGCATATCTCCACACACTGATTGCATCCATTGCATATTCCTGGGTCAAAATCTATTGCCCGGTTTGGGGTAGGCGGGTTGGGAACCATGTATGCCTTACGATTCATGCTAGCTCACCTCTTAGGATCATTAATTGGCTTTACTCCTCATCATTGCGTTCGATTTAGAGATCGCAATGCAACTTATAGTTCTCCTCATAAGTAGGGGCATAAGGGGGCCGCAAATGGTAGTCAAGCGGCAATTCGCTGACTGTGACCTTGCCATCCACCAGTTTGATAGGAAGAAGCTTTTGCCACTCTGGCGGATCCACTGAGGGATAATCGAGCCGGAAAAAATTCAGCAACGCGCTACTTGCCTTTCGGGCCAGAGAAGCGTGAATCACCGCCTCGCCGACAGTAATGATCGACTGACATTCCACAGCGCGTGCTAGCTCGTGTGGATTGGCGGCATACACCGTTGATGCCTCTGACTCCCTGAGTTCCTGGAGCAATCGCAAGCCCACTTGAAGTGTTTCTTCATTCTTGTATTGGCCACAGTAATCCTGCATGATCCTGCAGATTCCGGCATTGAGTTCTTTCCAGCCGATGCTCCGTTTGCGTTGCTCCAGTGGAGCGTAGACACGAGCCTTCTCTCTTTCCACCTGCCCGGGGTCCATTTCTGGCTCGGGCGCAGTCATGGCATAGCAAGCAGCCTTTCTACCCGCGTATCTTCCACTCGTTGCGGCACTGGAGTGCGCTCCGGCACCAAAGATAGCGCCACCCGCGGCGTACAAACCCTCAAGATTGGTCCTGAGATCCCAATCAACTACGAGACCGCCTCCGCCCCATTGACGCCAGTGTGGCACTGGCATTCCTGCCCAGAAATTGGCATGACCATATGCGGCAGGATTCATCACCGGCACCTGCAACATATCGAGGTCAGGGTCAAAGCCAGCTTTTGTTAGGGTATCATATACCGGAATACGAGTCCTGCCCTCGTTACCTACCATCAGGCCAAAGATTGCTCTGCGCTCCTGCTCCGGCAATCGAGAGAGGTCGGCATAGAGAGGCAACACAAACTCGCCTTTCTTTATACGCTCCGGCAGGTCCGGCGCAAGTTGCTTAACATGGTTCTCATAGGTAGTAGGAACACGCAGCCCCTGACCCACCATGAAGTACTGTCCCGGAGATGGCTGAAATCGTTCCGCTACCGTCCTTAACTCGTTGCCGTCCCTGTCGACCCAGGGCACCTCTTTCCCGTTAGCATCAACGATTGAGCATCCATGCCAGGTATTATGCGCATTGCCCACACCATAGGCTATATAGGCAAGAATGCTACTGTCCGGCACGGACTCTTCCAGTCTGGCAAATTCAGCGCCAGCATTCCAGGCTACGGCCACACCGTCGCCGGTACAGTTTGGATCACGGAAGGTGGCCCGATATTCTGTCGAGAATAGCCATATTCTTCCTGGAAGACCCGTGGCAAGTATAGTCGCCTTTGCCTGGACAATGAAAAATTCGCCAGTGCGTGTATTGAGCCCCGTCGCCCCTATGACTCTTTTACCTTGCTCGCCATCTGCTGTCAGCAAGGCAGTGACCATGACTCTATCGAGAATCTCCACACCAAGCCGCTTCATTTCTTTGTGCAGGCACGGTTTCATGTTATGGCCATACACACGTATGTCATACTTGTTCTTATAGTCATAGGCGAACATCAACTTGGTCTGGTCGTCCCGGAAATCAGCGCCTTTGAATTCTCCATGTATGTCCCGAATCTGCACGCCCATCCGCTCGCAATCCAGGAGTGTGTCCCAGCCTTCCTTCGCGTTCACATACCGTAAAGGCCCGCAGTCATAGCCTCCGCTATCTGCGACCACCATTTTCGTGAACTCTTCGGGTGAAACCTCAGAACATGGGTTGGTGCAGGCAGAGAGCCAGTGGTCAACGCCTGCCCCTCCATTGCCACTCCATTTCGTTGCTTCCTTTTCCAAGACGACGACCTTCACACCCTTGCGTCTTGCGTTAATAGCAGCATGGCAACCGGCTATGCCACCACCAAGAACAAGAACGTCGGCGCTAATTGCATTCTCCTCGCCGTAGCGTATTGGATACGGCCACTCTGGAACAGGTGCATTCTTTTGGACATACTCGTGCCAGGTAGTCATCGGTGTGCTCTCCTTGTTTAATTGCCCTTGGAAGACGGGCGGACAAAACGATACTCGATCAGGCGGTCGGCTGCAGCGAGTGGCTAGCGGCCCAGGATCCTCAGGCCAAAGCAGTCCCAGAGAGTTTGCCAATCAAATAGACATCATGTCAGCCCTCTTTGGAAGAGGAGTCCAGAGCTTCTCACGTTCGCAACATGGCAAACGGGCAAGTGACAATGCCAGGCTTCTTGCCCGCCTGCTGGGTCATTCTGCCTTCGCGCAAATGCGCAGGCCTAGCCATGGACGGCTTTCATTGCCTGGGTCGGTCCTTGATTCCCGCGAGCCTCCTCGCCAACAGCATCCTCCCCTCCAGGTCGGCCAGCCGCGCCAGCATGATTCGCTGTGACTGTGGCGACCCGGCCCCATGCATTGACTCCGTGAGATAGGCCACCGCTCCCGGCCCTACCGTGAGATTCTCCATCAGCCGAAGCATCCGGCAGCGCTCCTCTGTCGTATATTGGTCCACGCTGCGCAGGTACTTCTCCAGGTAAGGCCCTATCTCGGGGTTGGTGAGATCCTTTTCCGATGGCAATGTAACGAGCAACCCGCCTGCAATATCCTGCGCGAGCCGCGCGATCTCATACGGGAAGCGCGTCACGTTGAGCTTGCACACGTTCGCCAGCATCAGGTCGATTAGGTAGGTGCCTGAAGCCGTCGGTTTGCCTTCCGCCGAGCACGCGATACCGCACGCGTACATCGTCTCGTTGAGGTGGATCATCTCGACGATCTTGTCCTTGATGTGCGAAGCCTTGTCCGTGCCTTGGTACTGGGCCAGCGACTGCGCTGCCCCGATCACCACGTCTCCTATGCCTGCCTTGCAGCCGCCATAGCTCTGGCGGTGATAGCCTGCAAAACGCTGGACGAGTAGCCCGCTGAAGGCGTACTCACCAGCCATGAACACCCTCTCCCATGGGACGAACACATCGTCAAAGATGATCACGGCCTCATGTCCACCGAACTCGCGGTTGCCCACGTCGATCTGACCGCCTTCTAGCTTGCGCGTGTCGGACGCCTGACGCCCGTAGATCATGAGAACGCCTGGGGCGTCCGCCGGAATCGCAAAAGCGACGGCATAGTCCTGATCCTCTTCCGAGAGCGTCTGAGTCGGCATGACGATGATCTCGTGCGAGTTCAGAGCCCCGGTTTGGTGGAGCTTGGCCCCGCGCACGACAATACCATCGGGGCTCCTGTCCACGATATGCACGAACAGATCCGGGTCGGCCTGCTGCGAAGGCTTCAGCCGTCGGTCGCCTTTCGCGTCCGTCATCGCGCCGTCCACCACTAGGTCGTGCTCCTGCACCTGCTTCAGGTACTGCCGAAACCTGGCGTGATACTCGGTCTCCAGCGCTCGATCCATCTCGTAGGTCACTGAGTCCAGCGCGTTAAACGCATCCAACCCCACGCAACGCTGGAAACAGCAACCCGTCATTTGCCCAAGGAGGCGCAGCATCTTCACTTTGGCCACAAGATCTGCCGTATCTTGGTGCAGGTGCGTGAACCGGTTGACCTTCTGGCCTGTCAGGCTCGACGTGGTCAGCATCAGGTCGGCGTAAGCGGGCTGTTGGGCCAACTCGTACGTCATCGCGCAAGCATTGAGCGACGGGCGGACCAATGGGTGGTCGACCAGGTTCTCGACCTCCTGGCCCATGATGAACACCCGCTTCTTCATCCTGCTCAGACTTGCGATATAGTCGACTCTTGTCATCAGTGCCATCGCGACCCTCCTTTTTGTCAAGTTTCTTGTGATAGTCGCCAAGGCAGGACCGACCCTCGCTGTGTTCGCCTAGAGACGGTCCCCAAAGCTCCCTGGTGAGCAGTTCCAGCGGTTGTTAGTCGGCGGCAAGTGATCAACAGGACTTATGTGTAGAACAGTGTCTTGCTAGTCTTCTTCACCTATCAGATAGGGTTCAAAAGCAGCCCGCATCTCATTAGACAACCGATGGGGACGCATGGATTCGCGGTGGACAAAGAGCCCCTTCTGTGAACCTGAAGCACACAGGATATCCGCCTCATTGTAAAAGCGAAACTCCAGCCGGGCTGAAGCTCTTTTCAGCTCTGAGAGCCAGACTTCCAGGCGGACATGATCTCCCAGAATCAACGGCACTTTGTATTCAATCTCTGTGCTCACCAAAACCGGAACAATGCTCCGTCGAGTTAGTTGCTCCACGGGCATCTTTGCAGCTTCCAGAAGTCTCAGACGCCCGATTTCCATCCATTGGACGTAGACAATGTTGCTGACGTGACCTGCGAAGTCGATATGAAAGGTATAGATGGGCAAGTCTAATTCGATCTTCTTCATATCGATCACTCTTCCTTCCCCAGTGGTTTCAATGGGATACGCCCAAACTAACTATTGGGTTCAAGACGAGCCGGAGTTCCGAGCAACCCACTCTCAGGCTTCTGCCTGAACGACTCCCCCGTACACGCTCAGCTCGGTATCGCGAATATCTTCGAGACTATCCGCCATCCCTCTTCAAATCTGTACAACAACATGTAATCCGTAGAAAAATGTGTGGCCCCTTTGTACACATCGAGCTTCGCAACGGCTGCATATCCAGCGATATCTACCAACTCAAAAGTGTACCGCGTTTCCGCTTCCCACAAGTCGGGATTCTGCGCTTTCATCGTCTCGATTCTCGCCAACCATTCCGCAACCGTCACTTTTTTAAGCGTGCTATCTTGCAGAACCAGCATAGCGAAATCTTGATGGAATCCCCCCTTCACCGTTTCCTCGTCTTGATTCCCATGGATCCCTCGAATGTAGGCCTTCTCAATCACCTGCTTGATAGCTTCTCTGTCAACGTCTTCCATGTTAAAATCCTCCTTTGCTTCAAGTGTCTGTCGGCGCAGAAACGTCTAAGCGCTAGGTAAGTCGTTTCATTCGCCGCCCAACGGATTTGAACTCAGCCGCCCCGCTCGGATCTGATCTTACTTTTCATGATTCTCAATCCTTAGCGATCGATTGCAGAGGCGGCTGCCCGCGGGGTCGGCTGCAGCGAATGGTCAGGCAGAAGGTATTTTAAAGATTCCCTTCATGAGAATCATCTACCAATGTGCTTTCATCAGTATCACTCTTTCTCCTCAACTGGCGGAACAATAGAGTTATGGGAACGACAATGAAGAACGCAAAAACGAATCCACAAGCTACTCCAGGAATTAAACTCCTCACAGCATAGACAAAGCTCGAAAATATCACTTCCTGCGTCAATTTAAATGTGCTCTCGGGGCAGGTAGTACAACTGAGAATCGTACCTATTAAGAGATCAATGAAGGGATATAGGAACCATAGAAGACTAATAATTACAACAGATAGAAAAATATTCTTCGCAAGTTGCCTATCATTAATAGAAAACCGAATAACAATCAAAGCAACAGTTCCGAGAATTGGAGTGCCAATCATACAACATAGACCTATATAGAATAGGGGAATTAATGTGCCGAACTCCAAATGAGACCTCACTTTATGAGAGATCTAACGATTTCTCTTTAGCAAACGCATTGTTGGGCAGCGCCTTGTCTTGCAAACACCTCTTTTTTCTTGCAGAAGCCTTGCTCCGTGGGCTCCTACGCCCAGAAACCCTCGTGTACTTTTCTCGCCTCTTCTTCAAGCATAGGCCCAATAACTTCGACTGGTTTCTGTCCTTTTCCAAAGAGTTCCCGACAAGGCAGATAAAGAACTTCTTCGGCATCCTCACCTATCATCTCATAAAGACCTTCCTGGCTGAGGCCATATACTACCCGTCTTACATTCCCCCAAAATATTGCGCCGGCACACATTGGACAAGGTTCTGTACTGGTGTATATCGTACATTTTGCCAGAAAATCACTGCCATACTTTCTAGAAGCTTGCCTCATTAGATTAGTTTCTGCATGCCCAGAGCAATCTTTTTCAGTGACCACTGTGTTTTCCGCTTCCACAAGGATGTGGCCCTGTTCGTCGACGAGTACAGCTCCGAAAGGATGATTACCTTTGTCCCTAGCTTTTCGCGCAACATCAATTGCAACTCGAATAAATCTCAAGTCGTTTTCATCCATCTTTGACACCTTTGTAGATCAAGTATAGCTGCCCAATGGCCTGCGCTTCACCTGCGGCGGGAACAGGAGCCCCTAGCTTTCGGATTGCCCCGCTGTTCCCGCCGTCAGGTGCATGCGCTTGTCGGCCCGCTCTTGCCCGCTCATTTCTACTGCCCCTGCATCAAGTTCAAGTAGGCTTCAGCAAAGCGTTTACCAATTGTCTGATAGCTTTCGGAAGTGAAATGAACGGCATCTTTCAGTGCCAGGTCATCCGTCGTGATCATCACACAGAATGGCATTTGAACGGAGCCTTGCTGTTCCTTGACAATCGCCCAGTTGACAAAAACGTCTGGCGCTGTATGGGTCCCGATTTGTGCAAAAACCACGGGCAACTCGGGCAATCCTAGATCGTTTCGCCAATCGTTGACAAGAACCGCAAACCTATCACCCCATCCGTTTGGAAAAAGCTCCGTTTCTTGGTATAGCTCTGGGGCCATTGCATCCGCTTCGCCTTGAAAGAAAAGAACGCCCGCCACGTTGCCCATTGTTGATGCTGCACGCACTCGTCTTAAGCAAGACCCATACAGAGTATTCTCGCTCAAACTTCTTCGCCATTGGTAGATGGAACTTCCCCCCCTGGCACACGGAATTAGCCCTATTACCATATCAGGACGCCGCTCCAAAAGAGAAGTAGCGAAGGCTAACGCTGGACTAAAACCTGCATCCAGGTCTTCAGACACTTTATCAACTTGGTTACTTGGATCATCAATAGGCTCCACTGCTATTCGCCAATGATAGTCATTACCAAAGACAAAGACTCTCGAGTTCGCGTTCTGACCCGATTTTGGAACTTTGCCACGTCCAGCCATATTGGACTGTCCAGCCAGGATGAACATGGATAGCTTTCCTTGAAACTCTTTAGGAATGTTATCTTCTACGGTCAATGTTGCTATTGGGGCAAAGATCGGGCGGTGCTTCGCCCTCAATGCATCAACAATGTTGCCAACGTCATAGTGTTTTTCTAGGGCGACCCCGAATGTTACACCAATGAACAAAGCGAGACCGACACCAACAAGATGTGTTGGTTTGACTTTCATTATCCCAATTCCAGGACTACATCCGTGTTTTCGAACATTACCGTGTTTTGACATTCTTCCCTCCCAAGATGTGAGCGCAGCGAGCGTCCGTCCTAACGGCCAGGCGCTCACCCGCCGCGCGGCTGGCGCAGTGATACCCAACACAAACCGAAATGCATCAATAACGACCCAACCCTCATGAAAAGTCTCGGTCGGGTAGCAGGGAGCCATTACTGGCTCCCCGCCCCCTAAGAACCGTGCGTGAAAGTCTCCCTTCACACGGCTCAAGCATCTCAAACGCCCCTCCGGTGGGACGCGGTTCGGCCAGTCTACACTGGCTTCCCCTTCACGATACACACTTGGGGTCATCACGCAGTCCCTCTGCCAGAGGGCGCACCAGCTAGGCCGTAGCCCGCCGTCATCTGCTTTCCCTCATGAAGATGATTTACTAAGTTTTCTCGTGACGAGACACCAGTCGGAAGTCTGTACCCTTTCGGGTCGGGTATCTCCACCTCTTTGGCCCTATCCGTTCCATTACAGAACGGCCTTCGCTTTTTCCGACATCCTCTACCCGCTACACCGTCCCCTTTCCTTACGGTCTGGATACCACTCCTCTGTTGAGAGTGGGGTGCATCGGGCTTACCCAGTTGACTGCTGTGGAGATGCGCTCCGGTTAGGTTGGGAGCTCTCTCCCGGTGGGGCTTACGGGTGTTGCTGCCTGCCGCTATCTACAGACAGTCCGCCCCACGATACCATTTTGGTTACGGCCTATCAGCCTCTTTGGCCGCTTCCGATTCACGAGATGTGCACTCCTTCACATATGTTCAACCTTCCGGTGCTTCCCTAGACCGCTCCCGCCTTGAGGCTGGCAGGTTATGGCCGTCGTCCCAAGAGCTTCACACAAAGCCGTTACCAGCGATGCATGTCTTGGTAGGGACACCTGAACACCACAGGGCCTACGTTTCGTAGTACTCCACCAGCAATCCTTTCTGGTCGCACTTAGCGCGGTCGGGTGCAGTGAGTTGTCAGCAGCAGCCAAGGTGCCCTCACCAAATGCCGGGAACGAGGCGGTAGCGGACTTCCTGGACAAAGTCCCGGTAGCCAGGCAGCTCGGCTTGAAGCATGCGATCCTCGAAAGACGTCCTGATGATCATGAGAGCCGCCGCCGTGATGCCAGGGATCAGCGCCCACAACGAGCCCAACAGGAAGGGAATGCCGAGAGACTGGAGAATGAATCCTACGTACCCCGGGTGCCGCACAAACCGATAGGGCCCGGTGCGACACACCGTCTGGCCGCGATCGCTCTGAATGCGTACTGCCGTTGAGAAGTACGCGTTGGCTATCATCGCCCATCCGCCGAGCCCCAGTCCAACCGCAAGCACCACGGCACCTGCGATATTCCACACGGCGCTGAGCTCTCGGGTCCAACCGAAACGCACATCCAGAGCAGCCACAAGCGGGAGCACGAGAAATAGGGCTAGGCTCCAGAGACCACTCACGACCTTGTCCCAGTCCTTCGTCTCCTTGGGTCGGCCGCGCTCCGCGATGGTCTCGGGACTGGTGCGGAGCATGAATGTGCCGTTGATGGATACACTCACGAGACAGATTCCCAGGTAGACCCACGCCCATGTCCAGTTTAGTCGGCCGGCGGCCAGGAAGAGGATAACTGCTTGCAAGACGAAGACGATCGCGATTGCTCCAAACCGCATGAGGATGCCTGCTGCAAGGTTTGGGGGATTCTCGGTTGGTGGGATTTCGGATTTGGTGTTCATATGCCCTCCCGGTTTGAATTTATTGACTGCTGCCTAACGACCAAGATCACCCGCACGGCGAACCAACGGAGCAAATGTCTGTACACCGGAAACCGTCACCGAAGCGAACGACGCCGGAAGCGCGCAACAGCGAGCCGGGTCGGCTGCATCGCTTTGTTATGCCGTCTTGTGTCACAATTCCAGGCCCATCCAGTGATGATCAAAGTACTTGCCGTCTAAGAGTATTTCCTTGCGGATTGTACCCTCCATCACAAAACCTTTGCGTTCGTAAAGCAGAATAGCGCGTTGATTATCCGTCCGAACACGCAGATTGATCTTCTTCACGATTTGAGTACCCCTCGCCCAATCAATGAGCGTGTCGAGCATCAACGAGCCAATTCCAAGCCCCCAATATTGTTTTCGCACCGACATGCTCAATTCACCACTGTGTCGAACACGTGGTCGGCGGCCCCCTGAAAAATTCAGAGTGGCAACAATCGTATCGTCTATCGAGCCAAGCATGAACAGTTGGTTGTCGGACGCGAGACATTTGCGTATGAATTCCTGCTCTTCCGGTTCCGTGAGTTCGAACTCGCCCGGGCCGAAGCTCAGGAAATCAGACTCAGCACTGATTTCGTGAACGTAATCCAGTACCGCACGAGCATCTTCAACCGCTACCTCGCGGATGAGAAGAACACGGCCGTTTTTCAGTTCGTAGTTGCGTGGTTCCATAGCTGAGATGGTTTTGACGGCATAACGGCCAAGCTCAGGCGCGCCGCGATTTACGCGCAGAGCCCATCAATTAAAAATGCCCCACAAAGCCAAATCGTGCCGCGATACAAGGCCGCGAAGCGCGTCGGCTGCACGCGGTGTTAGGCCGCGCTCTGGCTTTTCTCCAGCCCATATACGATTACACCCGTGTCACTATCTTGCATCAAGGTATCGGGTGAATAGGATAAGAGTCGAACAGCCATTACCAAATCACCCGCCGCACCTGCTGCGTTGAAAGCAATGAAGAGGCTGAGGATAGATACAGCGACAACTGGTACGATCACCATTAGCAACAGCCCTACAAGTGTCAGTAGCACCAGGGGGGCTATGCCGACAATGAGATATTGGTTGCGAGGAAAATAGACCTCTGGTGGCGCTGCCGCATAAACGTATAGCCCCTTGACGCCAAACGTGGGGCGTTGGCCCGCGAACCACCAGAAAAACATACCATGCACAAGTTCATGGATAAGCATCACCAAGACAAGCGCGGCAACGGCGTCAACAATCGGTAGCACGATAGATGGTTTGCCGTCGGGCGTTATGGTCAGAATGTCGCGGAACCCTATGCCTTCCAATGCAGTAGGGCGAAGAAAGTGAGTAAATTGCACGAGCAACCAGCCAGCGGCAATGAGCAACACGATGCCAAAGACAATTGCGCTACAACCCGCTTTTCTGCTCTTTGACAAGTCCAGAGTGGCCTGTTGGCGATAGTTTGGTGGCAGTGTTGTGGTTGCCCGCATGGATTGAAATACCTCCTTTGGTTGCTGTTGTTTTCGTCGGTTCGCGACGGTGCACCCTAACCGATGGGAGCTAACCCGCCGCGCCAGCTTTGCACGAGCGCCCTCGCTCAACAACTACTTTCTGAAACGAACCGCCGATGCGCCTCAGCGCCAATAGGCGCTGTCGGCTCCAGCGAGAGGTTAGCCGCCCGTTTGACATTGACTCTGGCTTGATCTATACACTAAGCAATCATAATAATCGCACCTATAGCATGAGCTACTATTGACCACCATATTGTCCCGGTCTTCTTCGCTAAGAAACTCAGATAGAATCCAAACAGACCTGATCCAATCATCAAACCCAATACATTCGCGTTTGATGAAACTGATCCGGGTGCATAATGCCAGAGTGCAAACCAGATACTGGGCCATACGATCCTAAACAGGATGCTATCCGGAAATAGCTCCATGTACACACCCCGCCATAACACCTCTTCAAAGAAACCATTGCCGAATGATGTTGATACATAAAGAAGGAATATCCACAGGCTCGGTTTCTGGTATCCCATTCCTGGGATAAGCTTATAAAGTGAAGCCCCAATCAACGGGAATAGTACAAGAAGAAACACTCTGATGTTCAATCTCTGGGGGCGGATTACCTTTCTTATGCTTTCCTTCCCAACAATCCAAAGAGGAAAGGCTGTACACCAGATGAGCCAATATAGTACTAAGCCAAGATACCACCCAATTACGGACCCCCCAAATGCTCCTGACAACAACTGGAAAACTGGATACATCACACCTATCAGTATCGGAGGCGAGATTATGGCGATCTTCTGTTTGCTATTCATATGCCATCTCCCCTATTGATCATCATAGCGTGCAATTCACCCGGCATCCCCGGTCTGCTTCAGCGAATGGTTGGGCTGCGCACCTATTCTTCACCTAGAACGAAACCAGGATGACGTAAGTACTCTTGCACTTCTGCATAGAACCTCCCCATGTGTATTCCATCCATTAGTGCGTGATGTCCTTGCACACTCAACGGCATCTTCAAGAACTCGCCATCCTCGAAGAATTTCCCCCACGCAAACCGTGGCACAGAATCCGCTGGCTGCAAATGCATCGGATGCATAAAGCTTGTGAACGACACCCAGGGTATCGCGGTCATGAACAATAAATCGTCTTGTCCCGGGTCGTTTTTGAGCGTCGGATGTTCTTGCACATAAGCGATCTGCTCCGCCGCTCTCGCTGCAAACAATGAGAAGTCCTCAATATAGTCCATCGTACAGAAGCTGAACAGATCCTCATCCGTTAGAATAGTT
>JBGVTF010000017.1:0-3354 GCA_041862415.1 Anaerolineae bacterium
AGTTGCGCCGCCAGATCAAGGCTGGCTACGCCGCGCGTGACCATCTCATTTTGGCCAATACCCGTCTGGTGATCAGTGTAGCCAAGAGATACCGGGGACAGGGGGTACCCTTCCACGATTTGATTCAAGAGGGCAACCTGGGTCTGATGAGGGCTGTGGACAAGTTCGATCCCAGCCGAGGTTACAAACTCAGTACCTACGCTACTTGGTGGATCCGCCAGGCCGTCACCAGAGCCCTGGCGGATCAGGGACGCACCATCCGCCTGCCTGTCCACATGGGAGAGTCAATCAGGAAGTTGAACCGTACGGCTTATCAGATGGAGCAAGATCACGGGCTATCTCCCAGCCCGGAAGAAATCGCCGATGAAATGGGGCTGAAACCACGCAGGGTGCGCTGGATGCTGAAGGTCGCCCGGCATCCCCTGTCTCTGCAGAAACCGGTCGGTGAAGAGAAGGACAGCGAGTTAGGAAACTTCATTGAAGATGATGAAACGCCTCCCCCACCTGAAGTGGCTGAGCAGACCCTGCTGCGGACAACCCTTGAGGAGCTTTTGACCACCCTCAGGCCGCGGGAGGAACGCGTCCTGCGCCTGCGTTTTGGGCTCCAGGATGGGTACCACTATACCTTGGAAGAGGTGGGGGAAAAGTTTGGCCTGACTAGGGAGCGCATCCGTCAAATCGAGAAGCAAGCCTTGCAGCGGCTACGCCATCCACGGCGCAGCCGACGCTTGAGAGACTATCTGCGGTGAAGGAGATCATGTTGATCCTTGGATGGGAAGCACAGAGCATGACCAACGCCTTGCGGAGGTATTCGCCGAGTGGGCTGCCATGGCCATCAAGAAGACGCGACCACGCTTCGAGGCTGAGTAATCACAAGAGGCAGCACTGACCGTTCCAGCAGACCAAGCCGCATCCGCCTGAACGCGTGCTCCGAGTTGGGAGCAGCAAGAGGCCAGGCAGAGGCACAAGATCAGCAAAAGCTGGCAGGAAAAAGAGACGAGCTCAAGAAGATTAAGGAGATGAGAAACATGAGTACTGGAATCCCATCATCTCAGATCGCAGGCGAAAGGTTCATCGGTCAAGTGGAATGGTTCAGCGAGCGCAAGGAATATGGGTTCATAGGCTGGCAAGAAGACGACGATGTTTTCGTTCATCGGAGCGCTATCCTGAGCCAGGGACGCAAGACTCTGCAAGAGGGGCAGAAAGTAGAATTTGAAGTCAAGCGCACCCCCCGGGGGCCCGAAGCGATCAACGTGATCGAGTTGCCCAGGGGAGCGGAAAAGGGCATAGATCATCCCATGCACAACCCACGAGTATCGAAGGGACAGGTGCATCGTGCAAAGAGGCGCCAGAGGGGCTCTGATTCCGCAGGTACACAAACGGGACCTTTTGTGTACTCGTACACTGTTCGGAAAAGGTGACAGACGCCGGGGGCGACCACTACTACCACTGTTGCGCCACTCCTGCACCGCCTGTACCGTCTACACTGCATCAGTGGTGCAATAGGGGTGCAACAGTGGTGATTGTGGGACAGGCAGCACAGGTGAAAGTCCTGGCTGATCTAGACTGTGAAGGAGGAACTGAAATGTTTGACATTGGCGATAAGGTTGTTCATCCGAACCATGGGGCAGGACAGGTGACAGGTATCGAGGAACAGGATCTGCTGGAGCAATGCCAACGTTACTATGTCATTGACCTGGCCGTTGATCACAGAACACTTATGATTCCGGTGAGCAAAGCCCAGGAAATAGGTCTGCGCTCAATCAGCCAGCAGGCAGATCTTTCCCAGGTGTGGCACACTTTAGGTGCGGCCACCGAAACACTGCCTGACGACTACAAGGAGCGACAAGAGCGCGTCCAGGAGAAGCTGAAGACAGGAGATGCGGTCAAGGTAGCCGAGGTGGTCCGTGATCTGTCCGCTCTCAAACGCGAAGACCATCTGACCTCTTTCGACACCAAGCTCCTTGAGAGGGCTCAGCAGTTCCTGGCGTGCGAGTTAGCCCTGGTAGAGGGAGTGCCGGTAAGCGAAGCGGAACGGATAATCTCCGAAACACTGGATAACAGAGTAGAGTCGCCTGAAGCGCATGGAGAAGCGACTGAGGAGACTGAAGTCACGGAGGTTCACCAACCGATTCTAACGAACCGGAGAATTCGGCAGCTTGCAAAACAGGCCATGAAGCGGCTACATCGGGATTAGCCAACGGGACGCAAAAGACACCAAAAAGGAGAGTAGGACAAGTCTGAAACGCCGGAATATCAGCCTGGACCCGCGCCAGCGAGAGATCTTGGGCCTTCTCCTGCTGGCTTTGGGAGTCCTCACCCTAATCAGTCTGCTCAATATCACGCCGGGTACAGTCAGCGGCTGGTGGGCAGGCTTCCTGCGCCATCTCTTCGGTTGGGGAGCTTATCTCGTGGCTCTAGCCCTGGGAGCGGGTGAGGTCATCCTCCTGGCCCATAATCTCCAGCCCTCGGCCAGATACAGCATGGTCTGACCTCTGCCTGGAAAGCGGGGCTGTCTTTCTACCGCCGTCTCAGACCTCCGGCGGTGACAAAGCCCCAGAAGCCCCCTCCCACTCCCACCCCAAAAACCAGGGAACCACCGCTGCTCATGATAGACCCCAAGATGGTCGAACTGGTGGGCTTCAACGGCATCCCCCATCTTCTGGCCCCGGTGGTGGTCGAACTGGATGAGATCGTGACCTCCCTGACCTGGGTCACCCGGCAGATGGACGAGCGCTACCGGCTCTTCGCCGAGATCGGGGCCCGAGACATTGACGACTACAATCGCCGGGTAGCCCGCCGCGGACAGGAGATCCTGCCCTACATTGTGGTGGTCATTGACGAGTTGGCCGACCTGATGATGGTCTCTCCGGATACCGTCGAGCGTTCCATCTGCCGCATTGCCCAGATGGCCCGCGCCACAGGCATCCACCTGGTTATGGCCACTCAGCGGCCCAGCGTGGACGTGGTCACCGGTCTGATCAAGGCCAACTTTCCGGCCCGCATCAGCTTTGCCGTGACCTCGCAAGTGGACTCGCGGGTGGTTCTGGACACAGGGGGGGCGGAACGGCTGCTGGGTCGGGGCGACATGCTATTGGTGCTGCCCGACTCCAGCAAACTGGTCAGATTGCAGGGATGCTTCGTCTCGGACAAGGAGACGGAGAAGCTGGTCAAATTCTGGCGGGAGACGACCTGGGCGCAAGCCCCCGCCGAGGGTCCCCGCTATCCCTGGCACGGCCTGGCGGCCGAAGACGAACACGACGAGCTTCTGGAAGAAGCCATCGAGTTGGTGAAACGGCACAAACGGGCCTCGACTTCTTTCTTGCAGCGCCGCCTGCGCATCGGCTATCCGCG
>JBGVTF010000018.1:0-7772 GCA_041862415.1 Anaerolineae bacterium
GTATCCACGGCAGGCGTAATGATGACCAGGCTGGTGCGCTGTTCCAGCGTGGGCCGTATCCCGGCCAGCAACTCGGCCAGGGGACGCGACCCGAGGGAAACCAGCGCCAACGAGCGCAGAACCTCCCAGCGCTGGCCCTCTCCCCCTCGCGGCGGAAGCCACACCAATTGCTCGCCATGCGCCGCCAGCCCCACCGCCTGTCCCGACCGCAGACCCCGGTCGGCCAACGACGCAGCCAGGATGACCGCATGCTCCTCGGTAGCATCCGGGCCCGTGCCCACCTGAACGTGCCGGTCCATGTCCAGCAAGATCCACCAGTCGCTGGCAGGGGTGCCGTCGAAGAGTCGCACGAAGAGGGAGTCGCGGTGGGCAGAGGTGCGCCAATGAATCCAGCGCAGGCTGTCGTCAGGGCGGTATTCCCGCACGCCAGTGGCACTGACCGAGCGCTCAAGGGCATGGGCACGGGGGCGTCCCGCACCGACCCGGCCGCCTGGCGCTACCTCGATGGTCGGCAGGGGGACGATGGGCGGCAAGACGATCAGGGGGAGGGACGCAGGGTAATGCAGGGTGACCGTGTATAGCCCAAAGGGGTCGCCGGTCCGCACGGTGGTCGGGCCGAGGGTGAAGAGGCCACGGCGGGTACAAATGGCCTCTCTGTGCCACTTGATACTGTGCCGGCTGCTCACGCCTGTCCCCCGGCTGGCCTGGTAGTCAGGTATGGTAGAGTGATCCACCACCTCGACCCACAGGGCGGATGCCTGGCCGTCGTTGACGAGTGTGAAACGCTCCACTATCCTGTCGCCCACCTGTGCCCAGCCGAAGCGCAGCTCGCGGGTAAGCCGCAGTCCGCGCGTCAGCGACCGTGCCCACAGGTAGCTGACCAGCCACGCCCCCCCCAGCCCCACCAGCAGAATTCGCCAGCCCCGGTAGGGTACGACCAGTTGCAGTACCAGTAGCAGACCAACCAGGGCTGGCAAGAACCACGACTGAAGTTGTAATTGGGGTTTGGGTGCTTGTTTCATCGAGATTGCTTCGTCGCAGAGTTTATCCTGAGCCCTTCGACGGAGTTTATCCCGAGCGAAGCCGAGGGGCTCAGGACAGGCCTGTCGAAGGGCTCCTCGCAATGACAGGATCCGTGAATTTTCAGACACCCTCTAAGCAATAGATAGAAGGAGCCCTTGGGTTAGTTTGGCCCGAGGGCTCTTCAACGTTGTGTCTTGTTTCATCCATCAGAGCGTAATCTCAAGTCGTGCCCCTCATCCACGCGGGCGGCGCAGCTTGGGATCTACGATGTCGCGGAAAGCATCGCCGATGAGGTTCCAGCTCAATACGAACAACAAGATGGCCATTCCAGGATAAACGATGATGTACCAGTAATCCGCCAGGCGGGGAATCCAATTGCGGGCGAAGCTGATCATCTGACCCCAGTCGGCGTAGCCAATCTCCGCCCCCATCCCCAGGAAGCTGAGGGCCGAAAAGTTGAGCACATAGGAGCCGATGTCCATCGAGGCCATGACCAATGTAGGGAAGATGGCGTTGGGCAGGATGTGCCTGGTCAGGATTCGGAAATCCCCGGCTCCCATAGACCGGGCCGCCGTGACGAAATCCCTCTCCTTGACCGCCAAGATGTCTCCTCGGATCAAGCGGGCGTAAGTGGTCCAGCCGAAGGCAATGAGGGCTATCATTCCCGTGGTTAGCCCGCGGATATTTCTGGCCTGAAGTACAGAGGCCAGAGTGATGGCCAACAGGAGGTAAGGGAAAGCCATGACGATATCCACAATCCTCATGAATACATCATCAATCCAGCCTCCATAGTAGGCCGCGAGGGAGCCCACGATCAGTCCGATGGTAACCGTCACAGCCGTGATGATCAAGCCCACCCGAAAGGCGGTCCGCGTTCCCCATACCACGCCGTAGTAGATATCATACTGGCCTTCTGTGGTGCCGAAGGGATGCTCCCTGGTCGGAGCTCGCGGCTCCATGGCGAATCCATCCTTGGGAATCAGATAGGGCTCGCGCTGGCTCTTCGGCGGGGCGAGCAGGGGCGCAGCAACAGCCACTACGACGAAAAAGACAACGAGAATGATGCCGGTGAGCGAAGTGGGGTTAAGAAGCAATCTTCTGACCGTGGTGGGAATCGCGAACCTGGCCTTCAATCTGTCCAGGGTCGCTGGTTGTCCTCTTTCAATAGCTAATTGAGTATCCGTCATATAGTCCTCACTTTCTCGCTTCACTGCAGCCTTACTCTGGGATCAAGAAAGGCATACAGTATGTCCACCGCCAGGTTTCCCAAAACGATGAGCACCCCATTGAACAGGGCAAATCCCAGCACTGAAATGACGTCCAGGTGAATGGCCGAATGGGCAATGAACCAACCCATGCCCCGATAATTAAAGACGGTCTCGGTGATGACCACACCGCTGGCCAGGTTGAGGAGCATAAGCCCCCCCACGGTGGCGACCGAGATCATGGCGTTGGGCCGGGCGTGCTTGTTGATGACAGCCTTCTCCTTGAGCCCCTTGGCCCGGGCCGTAGTCACATAATCCTGGCGCAGCACCTCCAGCATCGAAGAGCGGGTAACCCTCAGGATCAAAGCCCAGCTCAGATAGGACAGCGTGATAACGGGCAGGACCAGGTGGCGTACCGCGTCCCAAAAGATGTCCAGCCGCCCGTTGAGCAGGGCATCGAAGGTGTTCATGCTGGTGTAGCGGGTGAACTCGGGCGATATGACAATCTGGTTGGCCCAATCGGAGAGGCGGCTCGGAGGGAACCACTCCAGCTTGGCGTAGAAGAGCATCAGCACCAGGAGCGCGAAGACGAAGGTGGGAAAGGACCAGCCTATGATGCTAAAGACCCGGGTGACGTGGTCAATGAGCGTGTTATGATGAATGGCCGACTGGATCCCCAGCCAGATGCCTACCCCAATCAGAGGCACAACGCACCACAAAGCCAGCTCCGCTGTGGTAGGGAAATAGTATCGCAGGGCCTCCGTGACGGGCCTCTTGCCCACCTTGGAAAAACCCAGGTCACCGCGCAACACCTTCCCCATCCAGCGGAAGTACTGACTCTCGAAAAGGGCCAGGGGATTCTTTTCCTCCCACATCTTCCCGGTGTTGAAGAAGATGGGATCGTTCAGGCCGTACTTCTCGATAAGCTCGTCCAGGGCCCCTGCTCGTTTAGGAAAGTCGGGGACATAGAGGGAAACTCGCTCATAGGGGGTCAGCAGCGACATCATAAGAAAAATCAGAATAGAGACCCCCAGGAGAAGGATGGGCAACATAAGCAAACGTCGAATGATGTAGGCCGTCATACTCAACTCCCATCTTGCTTGGCAATCAAATGATCTGGGTGTGTCTAAAACGGTTTGTAGTGACGGCTTTAGCCGTTGAAGAGCGACTAAAGTCGCCACTACCAAGTCATTTTGGCTCCTGAGGCAAAAGTGAGGCAAGGGCCGAGAGTGTCCCGGCCCTTGCCTTGCGCATCTCCCCTTACAAACTAAGGAGCCACTTTGCTGAGAGGGTATAGATCAGCGTACTGCTCCCCGTGCATGGGGTGATTGTACCAGCCCTGTATCCATTCCTGCATGTAGGCCCGCTCGAGCGTCTGGTAGAGAAAGGCGTCGAGGGCTTCGTCGTAAGCGATTTGCTGCAGTTCCTCGTAGATGGCTCGCCGCTCTTCCGGATCGCTGGTGGCCACTCCCTGGTCAATCAGATCGTCAATCCTGGCCTGCAAGTCCTCAGGGAAGGCCTGGACACTGGAGTAGTACCCAGTCGAGTGCATGAAGGGCTGGACCCAGTTGGAGGGATCGTGGTAGTCCTCAATCCAGCCGCTGATGGACACAGGATACTTTCCGGCCCTACGACCGGCCAGATAGGATGGCCACGGCAGATTCACCACACCCAGGCTGAACTTGGGGTTGAGGGCCTCAAGCTCGTACTTGAAGATCTCCGCTCCGATGCGCCGATAATCGTTGCCGGTGTTGTAGGTTATCTGGAAGTAGAAGCCGGTGTCCCACACAGAGACCTCCTCCCCGGTCTCAGGGTCCTTCATCACGGCCTGCTTGAAGTACTCCACGGCCTTGTCCGGATCGTAGGAGTAGGTCGGCTGATCTTCCCGCCAGCCCATCATGTCAACGATGATGGGGCCTTTGGGCTGCACAGCCTCGCCATAGAAGGCGTCCGCGAGGTAAGCTTCATAGTTGAAGATGTAGCAGAAAGCCTTCCTCACGTTGATGTCGGAGAAAAAGTCGGGCGGGATACCGTTGCCGTCGGTCGTGCCGCTGCCGATGTAGGGGTTGCCCCCCTCCATACCCACATCCTGGATGAACATGGCCGGGGCCATAGCCGGCCTGGGGAGCCCCCAGAACATCTTCAGGATGCCGTCGGGGTTCATTACCTCAGTGGGGGCCGACTCGTCAATGCCATTGTAGCGGGTCTTGACCAGGGGATCTATCTGGGGGGCGTTGGCAATATCCACCTCAATCCAGTCGGCATCACCGGCCTCCAGCATGGCCAGCCGGGTACCCCATTCCTCCACCAGCTTGATGATGGCCGTCTTGATCTGGGGCGGACCGCTGGGGCCTCCCTCCCAGATGGGCTCGGTGCGCCAGTAGTCCTCGTTGGCCACCAACACGATCTCCTCGCCGGGTGTCCAATGGTCCAGCTTGAAGGGGCCGGTGGCGTTGGCCTTATCGAAAAGCAGCGATTGGTCGGCCGTCGGGTCGTACCAATTGCGCCAGGTGGCGCAGTCGCCGTCCCAGTCGCCGTTCTCCACCATCCACTCCATGTCCATGATGCCGCCGCTGAAGGGCTGAGCCAGGATCTGCAGCAACCAGGGGGCGGGGCCTCCCAGGCTCATGGTGACGGTGCCGGCCTCGTCGTCGGCGACGATGACTTCCTTGAGCTTTTCACAAGCGCCCTCGTCTCCGTACTCCTCGGCCAACTCCTCAATGGCGTAAAACCCGGGGAAGAGAGTGCTGATAATCATCCACTGAGGCCCGCCCGTGCGGTCCTGCAACATGCCGCGCTGGAAGCTATAGGCCACGTCGTGGGGCTCCAGGGTGCCTCCCTCGTGGAAGGTGACCCCTTCGCGGACGTTGAAGAGGTAGGTCAGGCCGTCCTCGGAGATCTCCCAGTCGGTGGCCAGGGCAGGCACAAATTCCTCAACGCTCTCCTTCTTGAAGGCAACCAAACCCTCGTAGATGTTGAACTCTGCCGAGACGCCAGCCGACTCGTAGGTAAAGGATGGGTCAAGGGACTCCGGCTCGCCATAGGTCGCTCCGACCCACATGTCCGGGTTCTTGAACTCGGCCGCGTAGCTGGGCATGGGTGTGGGCGGCTCCGGCGTCGGCGTCACCACGACCTCCTTGACAACCTCTTTCTCTTTCTCGACCACCACGGTCTCCTTGACCACCTTAACCTCCGGAGTCGGCGCGGGGCCGCACTGGACCGTTACCGTGACCAGGATCAAAGAGAGAGTGAGCAGTAACACCAAGCTCTTCTTGCCTGACATTTGTTTCTTTCCTCCTTATTTAAATTTGTGGCACTCTCGCTTGCGCTGGATTCTAGACCCAGCACGAGCACGTCAAACACCGGTCTGGGTTCCGCTTCCTCACCTCCTTTCCTTTCTGCAGGGAACTCTTCCAGAAAGTCCAGCGGCGGACGACGTCCGCCTTGAGCGACTTTCGGATAGGTTCTAAGAAAATGCAAGCCTTCAGGGGGTAATCAGCAGACCTTCCCGAAAGCCTCGAGACGCATTGGGATTGACTGAAAACTCGTCCAAAAAGTGCCAAGGCACACCCGGTCGGCGCGCATTGAGCTTTCGGGAAGGTGAAGGCTGATAGCTTACTCAAGGGATGCGCAACACCTCTCGTATCTGTACTACAAGGAAGCAGGGTAAAAGGTTCACCCGCAAGCCTAACAGCCGCCACAGGTGAACAGTTACGGAATGCGCAGCACCTGCCCCACGTAAATCAGGTGGATATTGGGCAGGTTGTTAGCCGCAGCAATGGCTTGTGCTGTTGTGCCATAACGTAGGGCGATGCGGAATAGGTTCTCGCCAGGCTGCACCACGTGGGTTCGCCCACCACCTGGCGGGGGTGTGGTGCCCCCTCCCCCGGGGATGGTCAGCCTCTGACCAACGTAAATGAGTTGAGTGTTACGAATCCCATTGGCTGCGGCAATGGCCTCCACAGTGGTGTTGTATCTCAGGGCAATGCGGAAGAGGTTCTCACCACGCTGGACAACGTGCACGGTGGAAGCACCAGGGGTCCCTGGAGGGGTTGTCGGGGATGGGGTAGGGGTATGGGTGGGCACCCCAGGCGGAGAGGTGGGAGTGGCTGTGGGGGTATCCGTTGCCGTGGTAGAGGCAGCCAGTGTTAGAGTGAGATCAACCGGCATCTCACCAGTGGGGACAAGAGTCGGCGTGGCTTCCACTGCAACCACCGTGGCACCGGCTGGCGCCTCGATAGTGGGACTGGCCATCACCTGGGCTGAAGGTTCCTGGGTCGGCTTGGGGCGCGTACACCCCTCGACTACAATGACGGCCACAACTATGGTCAGGGTCAACGCGATAGCGGCAGATGCACTTTTTCTCATGGCGTGCCTCCTCTAAGAGTGCCAGACCAGAGCTAGGGTTTCTGTCCAGCAATGAACCGCTTACGGTGAGGAGCCAAGACATAACCTTACTTTCCCCGCTCACCCACCCTTTCAATTTTCATCACTAATGATACCATAATTAGACAACTCCGTCAAGTGAGATTCTGTCAAGTGCAAAGCCCTTTGACAAGAAATCCAGAACGGACTGCGCTGCCGTATCACGGTTGGTCTTGGTGATCTCGACGAGGGTCACCTGAGGATGAGCCTTGACGGCATCGGCCCAGGGATGGGATCGAAGCATGATGGTACCCAGGACTAACTTGTCGCTCTCGATGGCAGCCAGCACAGCCTCCTTGAAAGCAGCGGAAAAGAGTTCCATCTTGCCGATTTCATCAATGACCACGCAATCGCTGGCCAAGATGGCGTGCTGGATGGCTGTCACCCCTACCCTCTCCAAGCTGGCCAAATCTACACCATATTTGCTGACCCGGTAGCGACTCCTGACATCCACATGAGCCAGGATGCCTTCTTGTCCATCCAAGGTCACGATTCTGAAGCCCTGACGCCGGCCGCGCTCCTGTATCTCCTCAGTGTAGAAACCGCCAACACGACCGGGTAAACGTTTGACCACCTCTTTGATTATGGTCGTCTTACCCACCCGGGGGCGGCCCATCAACAAAATCGTCTTACCCATCCTAGCCTCCGCCATCCAGTATATCATACAACTCACATTTTGAAAAGAGAGCGTTACACGCCGAGACGGGGCCTGCGCAGCAGGCTTTGCCTACATTTCGCACCCTTGAAATTCCCATCCGGGCCTACTGGAGTCGAGGCTTTAGCCGGTTCTCTGCCCTAAAAACCCGCCTGAAGGCTCCACTCCAACCCTTAAAAACGCCTTTGGAAACGGATAGGATAGCGGGAGGTGCGAAAAACAGGCTTCGTCGTGAACGCCCCTCGGCCTGAGCTCGGGACGAAAGCTCAGCCGAACGATCGAGGGGCGTGGGGGGAATCGCTGCGCAAGCCGACATGAAAAGTGTGGACAAGACGGGCATTTTGCGCTATAATTCAGACAGTGTAGTTTCAGCAGCCAATTGGTTAAAGGGGAGCAACGACCGGTGCGCCCGGTTGGAGCGTTCGAAAGCTCAAAGGAGGTGTTTCAAATGCAGATTATCCTGC
>JBGVTF010000019.1:0-2807 GCA_041862415.1 Anaerolineae bacterium
GTTGGACCCTGAACGACCCCTCCCTTTTTCAGGAGGCAGAGGTGACTTTCTACTCGCCCAACAGAATCGTCGTCAAGGCCAATCTGAGCACTCCTGGCCTGCTGGTTCTCAGCGAGCTGTGGTATCCCGGCTGGCGAGCTTATGACAACGGCCAGGAAGTGAAAAGCCACCGTGCGAACTATGTCCTGCGCAGTGTCTATCTGGAAGAGGGCCGGCACACCATCGAATTTGTCTACGATCCGTTTTCTGTCAAATTAGGATGTAGGGTCTCGGCCGGGGCGGTGCTCGGTTTGGCCGTTTACGTCGTTTCGGTCACCTGGGGTCGAAGGGATTGAGCCCCTCAGACCCCTCCAAAGTAACCGAGGTTAACAGTGAAACGCCGACGCCTTTCCACCAGCGAGATACTATGGACCACTGCCTGGGCTCTGCTGGTTCTCTCCCTGACCAGCTTGCCCTATCTCCTGGGCTGCTATCTCTCTTCGCCCGAGATGCATTTCGGCGGGTTTGTCATTGCCGTCGAAGACGGCAACTCTTACATCGCCAAAATGGGTCAGGGCGCGCGAGGGGAGTGGCTCTTCCATTTGCCCTACACCTCCGAAGATCACGATGGGGCTGTACTGTTCATCTTCCACCTGCTTCTGGGAAAGTTGGCCAGGCTCAGCAGTCTGTCACTGATCAACGTCTATCATCTCGCCAGGTTGCTCTGTGGCCTTCTTCTGCTCTGGATGATCTATGTTTTCATTTCCTACTTTGTCCCTGTCGTCGCTCTACGGCGGATCGCTTTCCTGCTGGTTTGCTTCTCCAGCGGCCTGGGCTGGCTGCTGATCACCCTGAGGCTGTCGCCCGAGACACCCATAGATTTCATGCTGCCGGAGGCTTTCACCTTTCTGATCCTTTACGCCTTTCCGCACCTGGCCCTGGCCCGCACCTTGATGCTGGGAACGTTCACCCTCACCTTGACTGCCTTCAGACGAAACCAGATCACGCACGCAATTCTGGCTGGGGCAGCTTGCTTCCTGGTGGGTCTCATTGTACCTTTTTACGTCGGGGTGGCGTATGTTGTCCTGGGGAGCTATCTCCTGGCTCTGCTTTGGAGGAGGCAGCAAACACCCTGGCGTGAGATGCGACTGACAGCTATCGTTGTTTTCACTTCCGCGCCCGTCTTGCTTTACAATGGATATGTCTTTTGGACTAACCCCATCTTCCGCATCTGGGCAGAACAAAACCTGATCCTGTCCCCCCATCCTTTGCATTACGTCTCCGGGTACGCCATCGTGGCCCTGCTGGCCATAGGCGGAATAGGATATGTGCTCCGGCGTTCGGAAAGCGAAAAGCTCCTTCTCGTAAGCTGGGGCCTGGTTGTGCCCCCCTTGCTTTACATGCCCTTCAACTTGCAACGGCGTCTGATCGAGGGCTTTCAGATACCCCTCTGCATCCTGGCCAGTTTAGGACTGGCCCGTTATGTCCTGCCTGCCGTGACCCGCTCTGGCCTGACCAGAAGCCTGACGCGCTTCCAGCGGTACACCCGGCCGAAGCTGAGGCGCTTCGTGACCACAACCATTATCCTGCTGACCATACCGTCCAACCTCTTGCTCATTGCCACTAGCCTGATACAAGTCAGCTGCCTCTCACCCCCTATCTTTCACGAGAGGATGGAGTTGGAAGCCATGGACTGGCTGGCCGCTCATACCCAGCCTTCTGATATCGTCCTTTCTTCTAGTGAAGCTGGCAATTACATCCCGGCCTGGGCTGGCAACCGCGTTTTCCTGGGGCACGGCCCGGAGACGATTCACGCAGAGGAAAAGGAAGACATTGTCAGGCAGTTCTTCCAGGCCCAAACCAGTGACACCCATAGAAAAGAGATTCTACGCCGATATAACATCGCCTACCTGTTCTACGGACCTGCTGAGAGAGCCCTGGGTGATTTCCAACCAGCGCACAGATCCTATCTGGAAGAGGCTTTTGCTAACGACCAATACGCTATCTATAAAGTCCATTTAGGTCACTAGGAGTCCCGTTGTCATTGGAGGATGGAGATGATGCCCCCCAAGCGAAGCCAGCTATGGATACCCATCAGCGTAATCATTATCTTGCCGCTCATCCTGTTCTGGCCCCTGATCTTCGGGGGCAAAGTGCTCTATTGGGGCACGCCTCTGCTCCAATTCTACCCCTGGCGCAAGCTGGCCGTGGACATGGTTAGACGCGGTTACGTCCCCCTTTGGAACCATTACCTGGGAAACGGCGCTCCTCTGGTTGCCAACCTCCAGTCAGCCGTATTCTATCCTCTCAACCTGATTTATCTGGTCATCCCTGTCGAGCGGGCGATGAGTTACTCGGCGGTGCTGCACGTCATCCTGGCTGGTCTCTTTATGTATCTCTACGGCAGGACCATCAGACTCTCCCGCTTTGCCAGCCTGGTAGCCGCTCTGAGCTACATGTTCAGTGGCTTCCTCATCTCTCGGCTGGGATTCCTGAGTATGACCAGTGCCACTCCCTGGCTCCCCCTTCTTTTCTGCCTGGCCGAGCGCCTGGTCAGCAAGCGGTCTCTGAGCAGCGCCCTTCTCCTGGGTCTGGCCATTGGGCTGCAATTTCTGGCCGGGCACGCCCAGCTCTGGTACTATGGGTTGTGGGCGGTGGCGGCCTATGTGCTTGCTCGCGGCTGGCGGATGGCGAAGGAGGAGATACACAGCCGGTCCTGCGTCCTCCGCTTGGCCATGAGAGCCTGGCTACTGCTAGCCCTGGCCATGCTGGTGGGACTGGGTGTGGCCGCCGTGCAACTGCTGCCCACAGCCGAATTGGCCCTTCTC
>JBGVTF010000020.1:0-21303 GCA_041862415.1 Anaerolineae bacterium
TATCACAAGACCAAGTCCTATTCCTATGAGTATAGATGCAACAAAGAATAGGGCTGATTCCTGAAGGAAAATGAATCCAACACCTATACCCATAAGTGTTGTTCCACCAATGACCCATGTGCTCTTATCGTTTTTTTTATTTATCTTATTCATTTTATACTCCTCCTAATTTGTTAGGTTTTGTTATTATGTTCCACAGTTATGACTACATTTCCCTTTTTGTGCCCTTTATCGACATACCTGTGAGCCTCGGCAATTCGTTCCAACGGATAGCGCCTATCTATGACCGATTTTATCTTCCCCGCCTCAATAAGCTCTCTGAGATAAATTAAATACTCAGTCTTTTCACTTGTTGGAGATTTAACAGTTAGATAGGTTCCTTTTTTCTTCAGAGATTTTTTACTACGCGAACGGGAGATTTTACCAACCGCATCAAAAACCACATCATAGACCTCACCGTTCTGGGTAAAATCCTCTTTGGTGTAATCAATTACTTTATCGGCTCCTATAGATTTAACCAATTCTAAATTCGAAGTACTGCATACCCCGGTTACTTCCGCCCCAAAGGTTTTTGTAATTTGTACTGCATAAGTACCTACACTTCCTGAAGCTCCATAGAAAGGGCCTTTTGACCGCGCTGGATATGTGCTTTTCTAAGAATATGCAATGCTGCCATCCCCCCAGCAGGAACGGCTGCGGCTTCATCATATGTTATATCCGCAGGTTTCTCAGCTACCACTCCTTGCTTCCATTCTTCAGGCAGACATACATACTCGGCATAAGCACCAGCCCCCAACCCGGTGGTAGTTCCAAAAACTTGGTCACCCTTCTTAAACAGTTTTACATCTTTGCCCACTGCTTCAACTTCCCCGGATACCTCATACCCCAGTATAGTTCTTTTTGGTTTTGTGAGACCAAACACCATTCGCACCACGAAAGTAAAAAATTTGGAATCTGGGTGTTTGCCACTTCGAGCCCACAACACCGCTGCTGATACTGTTGTCGCATATACTTTTACCAGTATTTCATTGTCTCTGGGTGTGGGTTTTTCTACCTCTTTGAGCTGAAGAACATCCGGTGGTCCGTATTTTGTGTATACGATCGCTTTCATCAGATCCCTCTTAGGGTATGATCATCCAGTTTGGGCCACTTCCATGCATACCAGACAATTCGTGAAAGAAGCACAACTTCTACAATAGAAGCAAATATATAAAAAGACCAAGACTCTCCTATTGTGTTTCCTAGCACAATAACAATATATAATATACCCACGATGATGTTTGTCCAGCGATTCGCTTTAGCCTTCAATGCCAGGGACAGGAAAATCATAAGACTCGGAATCGTCATTAATGCTATAGCTGACAACAACCATGCTTGAGTAATTTCAAAACCTGCTATTTCTCCCGCCATTATATTTTCTATAACCTCCGGTTCAAATAATGCGAAATGATCCACATATATATATAAAAACATTATAGTTACCCATAATGCTGAAAGCCTTATCTTCACATTTATCCTCACATCTGCCAAGATTGTTGCAGTCTTTTTGTTTGAATTCATTTTTTTCTTCCTTTTTTTGAACGATATTGATGAGTTTCATTGAATTGGACTTGAATAAAACTGTGGTCGCCATCCGGTCCCTGGGGGCTGAAATAGTCCAGAAATGCTATCAAAGGCAAACTTCCTTTCCAGGTAGCTTGCCTCAATTTACTGTTTGAAATCTGACGCATCTGCCTGGCCAGGTTCAACGCGATTGACCGAGAGCAATGGCATTCCTAAATCACGCACTTTTTTTAGCAATCCGTGTAACGCGGCCTGAAGCTATCGTCTGCGATGAGAGCAACGATGGCAGAGTGTTGGTCAATAAAGAACAATAGCGCAATCCCGCACCCTTCAAGGCGCGACGTTGCGCTATTGGCACTAGCTCGAAATTGAGCCTCTTACTGGATTCAGTGGCAGGCGCTTCCAAGTTCTAAATGTTATTATACCACCCAACGAGCCAAGTGTCAACCCCCATGAAACCTTGCCAATTAGAATCGGTGCGCCTTCATGAAGCAACGGGACACGGAACTGACACAGTTCCCAAGCTTGATCAGAGGCGGCGGCTACCGCTCATGCCTTCTCGTTCTGCTCACTACAATGATTCGGTCTTGGCTTTTCTGAGCTCAAAAGCCCGGACGATTACGAGAGCGATCAACGCGAATACAAAGAAGACGAGGAGTAGCATCACGGTGCTTTGAAGCGTTCCTATAATCGTCTGATAAATCTCTAGCACCCAACGGTCTGACGTGAGCGGAACTATTTCTTTATATGGTTCCTGTAGTGTCAGATATTTTTCACGAGTACCTGTCCAAAGGGCGGCAAGTTCTGGTCGAGGGCCGCCTGCGGCCTGACCCCGAGACTTCTCGTCTGGCCTTTTTCTTCCCGGCTTTGACATCCCTCACGTTTTCCGCTATACTGTTAAGCAGTCCGAAAATGAGGGCATGATCCACCAGCCGCTGGGCATGGCAGCCCAACCCGCTGAAGTGGAAAGCAGTTTAGAGGAAGAATGGACGAGAAGGCTTTGATCGCCGCCGCCCAGCGGGGCGAGGTCCCCGCTTTCAACCAACTGGTACTAACCTACCAGAGCATGGTCTACAATCTGGCCTATCGCATCCTGGGAGACGCCGATGCTGCGGCCGACGCCAGTCAGGATACCTTCCTCTCTGCCTTCCGTGCCATCAAGAAATTCCGGGGGGGCTCTTTCAAGGCCTGGCTGCTGCGTATCGCCACCAATGCGTGCTACGATCAACTGCGCTACAAACAAAGGCGGCCGACCAGCTCACTGGAAGCCCTCCTCGTCGAGACCGACCATCCCTCGTCCTTCACCGATCCAACGGAGGGGCCCGAGGACTATACCCTCCGCCAGGAATTGGGACGGGTCATCCAGGCCGGCCTGAACGCCCTGCCCTCCGACCAACGCACCGCCCTGATCCTATCCGATGTCCAGGGCCTGAGTTATCAGGAAATAGCCAAAGTCACCCGATCCTCCCTGGGCACAGTCAAGTCACGGCTGAGTCGAGGCCGGGCCAAACTACGGGATTATCTTCTGGAGCAAGGGGAACTTTTACCGGCCCGCTACCGTCTTAGAAGCAGAGAGAGCGCAGCAAGTAGATAGAGGGGAGACCACGGACGTCCTTTCTGGGCATCCTGGAGTAGCTGTCATGTCTGATTTCGGAAAAACCAAAGCTGGGCACCAGCGCATCAGAGAGATGCTCTCAGTCTATATAGATGGAGAATTGCCATCCGGGGATCGAGTCAGAGTCGAAGAGCACCTGGCCGAATGTGCCGATTGCACCTGGGAACTGGAGACCCTGCGCCAGACAGTGGATCTGGTGGGACAGCTCCCGAAGGTGCCTGTGCCTCGCGCCTTCACCATCTACGAAACACCGCGTCCCAGACGGGCCGGTCTGTTCCAGGCCAGGTGGGTCTATACTTATCTCAAGGGGGCCACCGCTCTGGCTGCTGCTCTCCTGATCCTCGTGCTGGCTGGAGACGCCCTGTTCCAATTCCAGCGAGTCACCACCGGCTTTGCCCCGACCATGGCTCCGGCCAAAGAGATCGCCGCCCCGGCCGCCGCTCCCACTGTGGTAGCCAGGCAAGAAGTACCACCGGCCCCGGCGGAAGCCCCTATCTCTCCTGAAGAGGCTTTGGACGAGGCTGATGGGGCTGCCTATGCCGAGGTCACACCCTCGCCTTCCCCAGTTGAGGAAACAAAGGCCCTTGCGCTCATGCCCACGCCGACAGCGCCCGCCGACAGGGGCGGCGGTGGCCCCGCAGCCACACCTCTGGCCACGCCCGCGCCACTGGTGGACAAGGCCGGGGCCGCCGACACGCCGCTGCCATCCGCCGCTATGGAAGCTCCCGCCGAAGAAGAGGCTCCCGAAGCCCCGGTAGCACCGACAGCCGCCCCAATGGGCACGCCACAGCCACAGATGACAGCCACCCCCAGCCCTGCTGCGACTTTGGCACCTGCCGACGCCGCTACGGCCACGCCAACGCCCCTGGCCACAGCAACCGCCACGGCGACCGCCACACCTGCTCCCACGGCCACGCCCGTCAGTATGGCCAGAGCCCCGGCCGAGGCCCGCCCCACTGGGGAAGAAGATGCCTTTGCCGGACTGCCAACGAGGCCCCAGGAGCCCCGACTGACGCTGCTGCGAGTGGTCGAAGTCTCCCTGTGCCTGCTGGTGATGGTCCTCATCGCAGCGACGCTGATCGTGAGGCGGTTGGCCAAAACCTAAGCGAACCCTTCATTGACTTTCCCCCCAACATATATGGTAAACAGGGGAGCCCTGCGAAGGTTTTTTAGAACCTTCGCAAGGCTTTCTCAAGCTTGATTTTGTTCATTTGAACGGATACCATTGACTTTCCTCCCCAAAAACGGTAAAATAGGGTATCAACTAGTGAGGGTTGCCAATGGCGAACAAGAGACTGGTTTTGATTGACGGCCACGCTTTGGCCTATCGTGCCTACCATGCCTTGCGGTTCGACTCCTTCAGCACCCGCCACGGGGAACTGACCAACGCCGTCTACGGCTTTACCTCCATGCTCCTGGCCGTGCTCCGCGACGAACGACCCGACTACATCGCCGTGACCTTTGACGTGGGGCGCACCTTTCGCCACGAGGAGTACCCCCCATACAAAGCCCACCGTGAGGCCATGCCCGAGGAGTTGGCCACCCAACTGCGGCGCATCAACGAAATCGTTGAAGCCTTCAACATCCCGGTTTTCATCGCTGAGGGTTACGAAGCCGACGATGTGCTGGGCACTCTGGCCCGCCAGGCAGCCCAACAGGGGGTGGAGACCCTCATTGTCACCGGCGACACCGATACCTTTCAGCTCATTGACGACAACACCCGGGTGTTGACCTCCCGCCGCCAGTATTCCGACACGGTCATTTATGATGAGGCTGGCATCCAAGAGCGGTACGGACTGAAGCCCCGACAGCTCATTGATTACAAGGGCCTGGTCGGTGACAGCTCCGACAACATCCCCGGCGTGCGCGGCGTGGGCAAAAAGACAGCCACCCAACTCTTGCAAGAGTATGGCAGCATCGAGACCATCTACGAGCACCTGGACGAGGTGAAGAGCCCCCGCTTCCGCAAGGCGCTGGAGGAAGGGCAGGACGAGGCTTTCCTCAGCAAGCATCTGGCGACCATCGTCACCGACGTACCCCTGGAGCTCGATCTGGAAGCCTGCCGCGTGGCCGAATACGACCATGGTCGGGTAACCATCCTTTTCCGGGAGCTAGAGTTCCGCAGCCTGCTGGAGCGTCTACCCCAGCCCCCCGGTCAGCCAGAAGGCCCCCAGCAATTGGCTCTGTTTGAAGAAGTGGAAGCGGCAGCGCCAGCAGCACTCCAAGCGGTACCCACTGTGCAACCTGCTGCGGGCTACCGAACCGTTGACAGCCAGGAAGCCCTGAAGAAGCTGGTGGAAGAACTGTCCCGCTCATCCGCCTTTGCCCTGGACACGGAGACCACCAGCACCGACGCTATGGCCGCAGACCTGGTGGGCATCGCCGTAGCCACGAAAGCGGGCCAGGCCCACTATATCCCCGTCGGGCACGTGCCGGGCGCTGACTCCCAACTCCCCCTCGGCCAAGTTCTGGATAAATTGAGGCCCCTCCTGGAGGACGCCCGCGTGGCCAAATATGCCCACAACGCCAAGTACGACTTGACCGTCCTGGCTCGACATGGGGTAGACGTCAAGGGTCTGGCCTTTGACACCATGATTGCCGAATGGCTCATTGACCCGGCCAGCCGCAACCTGGGACTCAAGAACCTGGCCTGGGCCCGTCTGGGTGTGGAGATGACGCCTATCACCTTCCTCATCGGTAAAGGCAAGAACCAGATCACCATTGACCGGGTGCCCATCGAACAGGTAAGCCAATACGCCGGGGCTGACGTGGACATGACCTACCGCCTGGTCGGCCTGCTGGAATCCGAACTCAAGGAGAAGGAGCTCTGGCCCCTGTTCGCCGAGGTGGAGATGCCTCTGGTGCCCGTCCTGGCCGAGATGGAAATGAAAGGGGTGGCCCTCGATGTGCCCTTCTTGCAAGACATGTCCGGCCTGCTTCAGGAACGGCTGGTGACCCTGGAGCAGGAAATCCAGGATCAGGTGGGCTACCCTTTCAACATCAACTCTACCCAGCAACTGAGCGATGCCCTCTTCGTCAAGCTGTGCCTGCCCACCAAAGGGGTAAAGAAGACAGCCTCGGGCCACTACTCCACCGCTGCCTCCGTGCTGGAAGGGCTCAAGGACCAGCATCCGGTCATCGGCCTCATCCTGGAGCAACGGGAGCTCTCCAAGCTCAAATCAACCTACGTTGACGCCTTGCCCCAACTGGTGAACCCCCGCACGGGGCGGGTGCATACCTCGTACAACCAGACGGGCACGGTAACGGGACGCATCTCGTCCTCAGATCCCAACCTCCAGAACATCCCCATCCGCACCGAGGTGGGCCGCCAGGTACGACGGGGCTTCGTGGCTGAGGAAGGCAGCGTGCTACTGGCCGCCGATTACTCCCAGGTGGAACTGCGGATCATGGCTCATATCTCCCAGGATCCCGCCCTGTTAGAAGCTTTCCGCCGTGGCGAGGACATCCACACCAGCACGGCAGCCGCCATCATGGGCGTGCCAGCGGAGGCGGTGACACCTGAGATGCGTCGCCTGGCCAAAAGCGTGAACTTTGGCCTTTCATACGGCCAGGGCAGCCATGGTCTGGCGCAGCAGACAGGCCTTTCGCACGAGGAGGCTGACCGTTTCATCAAGACCTACTTTGCCCGCTATCCCAAGGTGAAAGAATACATTGAGCGCACCAAGCGCCAGGCGAAGGAACAGGGCTACGTGGAGACGCTGCTAAGCCGGCGGCGCTACTTCCCCGAACTAAGGAGCAAGGGCAGAGTCCACGCCCACATCGTGGCTGCCGCCTACCGCATGGCCATCAACGCTCCGATCCAGGGAACTGCTGCTGACATTCTGAAGATAGCCATGGTCCGCCTGCACCAGGCCCTCTACGAGCGGAACCTGAAGAGCCGCATGACCCTCCAGGTGCACGACGAGCTCGTTTTGGAAGTGCCGGAGGACGAGGTAGAGACCGTCGCACCGTTGGTCAAAGAGATAATGGAAGGCGCTTTCCAGTTGGATGCGCCGCTAAAGGTCGATGTGAAGGTGGGAAAAAACTGGTTGAAGATGGAACCAGTGGAAGGATAAGCCGCCTTGAGCCGGAGTAGTTAAGGGAAGGAGAAAGGAGCTAAGCTATGTTAAGTCGGATTCTTAGTCTCTTTCGCCGGCAGAGTAACTAATCAGCAATAGCCCAGACAGAAGACACAAAAGATATTGAGACCCTGCGTCGGAGAGCCAAAGAAAAGCTGGGGGAATTCCGCCAAACACTCGAACACTTATCAGGTGAGGTGAACCATATCCCACCAGAAGCTAGGACAGGAGCAGTTCGCCTCCTTGATCAGGCCAAGCAACAACTCCCCCACTTGGAAAAGGAACGGGACGTGTTAAGCGCCCAGCCTGAGCCTTCTGAGAAGGCCCTACAAGCGCTGATAGCAAAGATTTCACACACAAGAAAGAGCCTGTCTATTCTGGCACAGCGGGGTGTGCACCAGCGCAATCTCAACCGATTGGAAGAACAATTGGCAATACAGTCATCGGCATTACCAAGGGATGCGTTGCAGGTAACCCTGCAACCACAGATGAGTCGCGAACAGGAGGAAGTTCAGTCTCTGGAAGCGAAAGAGAAACTCGGCCGGCACGAACAAAAACTGTTAGTAATCCACCGACGTAATCTTGAGCTATACCAGCAAATGTCAGCCGGAGAACGCCCATATGCCCCATTGTATTTGTTGAACCAAGTCATCTACACAGGGCAAGCTCTTGAGGAGATCGATGCTGATCTCGCCCGTCTGCAATACTCTGAGGCCAGCAATTAGTATCAAGAGAGATGCACCTTGGCAGACATACGGCTGGCGAACAAGCTGGCTGCGCCTTTGTAGTTGTTTTCGGGCAAAGACTGACTACAACTTGTATACAATTGACTATAAAATATAGTCACGGGGTATGATCATGTTGGAACGACTCTTCTCCTCTACTGCCAGGGCCAAGGTATTGACGCTGTTACTCCTCAACGCAACCGACCGTTTCTATCAGCGGCAAATCGCCGAATTGACCGGATTGCCCGTCCGCGCCGTGCAGCGGGAGGTCGAACGGCTGACACGTATTGGGGTACTACAGCGAACCGATGAGGGCAACCGCGCTTACTATCAGGCTGTTCGGGACTTCTTCCTATTCCCCGAGTTGAAAGGGTTGGTTCTCAAGACAGCGGGATTGGTGAGACTGTTGGAGCACGCGTTGACCGATAGTAATGCTGTGCGCCTAGCTTTCGTCTACGGCTCATACGCCACTGGAGAGGAGACAGCCGCTAGCGACGTTGATCTCTTTGTGGTGGGCACTACTACTGGGCGGCAATTGTCTGCTCTGCTGAGAGCGTCCCGAGACACACTGGGGCGAGAGGTGAACACCTATCTAGTCACGCCCGAGGAGTTTCGGCAGAGGGTTCAAGGGCGTGATAGCTTTGTACAAAATGTGCTGAACAACCCGAAAGTGTTTATAGTGGGTGATGAAGAAACGCTACGAACGCTTGTTGCGTGAAGGACGCATCCGTCGCCACGGACGACAACGTGAAGAAATCGCTGATTTGCTGGCTGTCGTCGAGCGCGATTTGAAGGACGCGGCGTTGTCTAACCTTTCACCTGATCGTCGCTTTGCTATTGCATACAACGCTGTGCTGCAAATGGCTCGCGCTGTGATGTTCAGTGAAGGCTACCGGACCCATGGCACAGGCCATCATGCTGCAACTTTTGATTTCCTGGCCGAGGCGTTGGGGAGCAAGTACGCTGAATTGGTGGACTATTTCGATGATTGCCGCCGCAAGCGCAGCCTGGCCGATTACGTGGGTGTCGGCTATGCCTCCCAAACCGAGGCCGATGAGTTATTGACCGAAGCAATAAATTTTGCTCAGATTGCCAGAGGCTGGATTCGGAGACATCATCCTGATTTGATGGCGTGAATCGAGAGGTGAACAATTGATCAAAGACGAACTCGCACAACTCATCCAGAAAGCGATCAAAAAAGCCCAGCGCAAAGGAGACCTGCCCAAATTTGAGGTGCCGCCTATCCCGGTGGAGCACCCCAAGCAAGCCGATTGGGGTGATTACGCCACGCCGATCTGCATGCAACTGGCTCCCCTGGCGCGCATGGCCCCTGTCAAAATCGCCGAGACCGTGGTCAAGCGTCTGGCGAAGGCCGACTACCTGGGCAAAGTGGAGGTCGCCCACCCTGGTTTTATCAACTTTACCCTGGCCAATGCCTGGCTGGCCCAACAAGTGGAAGCCATCCTGGACGCCGGAGAGACCTACGGCAACCTGAACCTGGGCCAGGGCAAGAAGGTGCAGGTGGAGTACGTCAGCGCCAACCCTACCGGCCCCCTGACGGTGGGCTCCGGGCGCAACGCCGTGCTGGGCGATAGCCTGGCCAACATCCTGGCCGCGGCCGGCTACCAGGTCCAGCGCGAGTATTATGTCAATGACGCCGGCACCCAGATGCGCCTCTTCAACGAGACCCTCTACGCCCGCTACGCCCAGGCTCTCGGTCAGGACGAATCGGTACCCGAGAAGGGCTACCAGGGCGGCTACATGGTCGAGATGGGGCAGCAGATAGCCCAAGAGCACGGCGACGAGTTCATGCGGATGGACCGCGAGGAGGCCATCGAGGCCCTGGGCGAAATCGGGTTGGAGAAGATGCTGGCAGGCATCCGCAGCGACCTGGAATTGATGGGCGTTCACCACGACCACTGGTTCTCGGAACGCAGCCTCTACAAAGACGGATACTTTGCCAGGATCATGACCATCCTGCGCCAGGCAGACCACCTCGCCGAGCGCGAGGGAGCGGTGTGGTTCAAGGCCGAGGAACTGGACGGCGACAAGGATGAAGTGGTCGTGCGCTCCACAGGCGAGCCAGGCTACTTTGCCTCGGACATTGCCTATCACTATAACAAGTTCGTAGAGCGGGGCTTCGATTGGGTGATTGACGTCTGGGGAGCTGACCATCAGGGCCACGTGCCGCGCATGAAAGCCATGATGCGCGCCCTGGGGCTGGACCCCGAACAGTTGACTCTCATCATCTACCAGTTGGTCACCCTCAGGCGGGGCGGCGAGATTGTGCGCCTCTCCAAGCGCACCGGCGACATTATCACCATGCGGGAGGTACTGGAGGAAGTAGGGCCGGACGCGGTACGGTTCTTTTTGCTGGCGCGGGCGGCCGACAGCCAGATGGACTTTGACCTGGATCTGGCTAAAGAGGAATCGGCTGAGAATCCAGTCTACTACGTCCAATACGGCCACGCTCGGATCGCCAGCATCCTGCGCTACGGCCAGGAACAGGGGGCAACCTGGGAGGGAGGGGACGTCTCCCTTTTGACCCTCCCCATGGAACTGGCCCTCATCCGCCAGATGTTGCTCCTGCCCGAGATCGTGGAGCAGGCAGCCTTGAACCTGGCCCCGCATCACCTGACCTACTACGCCCAAGACCTGGCCAGTGCCTTCCACTCCTTCTACAGAGATTGCCGGGTGGTCTCCTCCGACCCCGCTGACGCGGAACTGACCAAAGCGCGCCTGAAACTGGTCAAAGCGGCCAAAATCACCATCGCCAGAGCGTTGGGGTTGATGGGTGTCAGTGCCCCCGAGAAGATGTAAGTGCAATATAAACACCTGCCGAGACTCATTCACGCAGGGACGATCCAGATGATGCTCAGCCACCCCGCCCCTGACACAGGAATGATACCCCTAGGAAGAGCAGTTCCTGACAACCATGAGCAAGCACCAAGCTAGGTACCTTAAAATTTAGCGAGATTTTCCCCATTGCCTGGACGAAACTGCTTGACACGGGGCTCATTCTGTGATATACTTCTACGTAGTAGAAACGTTTTTCATTAAGTGAAACCCCGATTAACTTCATTTTAGTTTCCCCACTACTGATCTTGCGTCTATCCGAAAACCTTAGCTGGCGAAAGAAACTGGGAGAAATCAATATGGCCACGCAGCCTCTCAAATACGACATTACGAAAGACGATTTGAGTGCGTTCAAAGACAAAGAGCCAGCTTTTGTCACCTTTGGCGAGGTGATGGTACGTGATACCCCAAGTGATGCGCAACGGCTGGAAAGGACCCGCCGGGTTCACGTCTCGCTGGCCGGCAGCGAATACACGCTGGCGGTGACTCTCAGCCGTTTAGGTATCCCTTCGGGGTACATCACCCGCGTGCCGGACAATCCATACGGCTGGATGGTTCGAGATGTTGCCCGCGAACAGGGAATCAACACCGACCACATCGTGTGGGCCCACAGGGCCGAACCGATTGGTCGGTTTCTTTATGAGATCGGCCGGACACCTCGACGGACTGCTGGCTGGTATCAACGTATGCACTCCGCCGCCAGCAAGCTGGGCAGGGGTGACGTTGATTGGAAAGCCGCTTTGAAAGACGCCAGGCTCTTTCATACGTCGGGCATCTCCTTTGGCCTGAGCACCCACAGCGGCTACGAGCGCAACTACCTGCTGGAAGCTTTTCACGAGGCCGCCGCAGCCAAACCGGAGGGTTGTCTGATAGGATTGGATTTTAACTACCGCGCTACCCTGTGGACCAAGGACCAATGCCAGGAAGTGATGACCCCCCTCCTCACCGAGTACGTTGACGTGCTCATCACCACCATTGAAGACATGGCCAAAATCTATGGTATGAGTTGTGGCAGGCACAGTGCCGAGGAAATTGACAAAGGGGAGATGGGGCCCATTGAAGACGAAGACATCAAAGCCTTCATGCACGAGTTGCGCCAGCGATTTAAGACTCGCATCGTGGCGGTAACCATCCGCTACCCCGACTCCTTCGAGCAACATCGCTGGGAAAGCACAGCCCTAGACGATAAGGACAACTTTTTCCGCTCCCCGGCCATCCAATCTATTACCCTGTGGGACCGGTTAGGAGGCGGCGATACCTGGAACGGCGGTTTCTATTACGGCTTGCTGACCGAAACGGACACCGCATCTGGGATCGAAAAGGGTGTGCTGGTAGGTGACGCAGCTACCCGGCTCAAACAAACTCTCATGTTCGACCTGCCGATTGTCACCAAAGCGGAAGTGCAGGCCCTGATGAGAGCCGACGTAGCTGGCGGTGGCCGGCGCGTAGCTCGCTAGCGAATTCATAGGTTGGCGGTCTGGCCGTTCCCTTTAGCAGAGCTAACCTAATCTACTCATTGGGAGAAAGGCTATGGACAAACGAGAAATGATGGAATTGATTCAAAGAACCGGCGTGATAGCCATCATGCGCGCCAAGAGTTCTGACCAGCTTCTGGCTGCTGCCGACGCCATCAAAGCGGGTGGGGTGCAAGCTATTGAGGTGACGATGACAACCCCCGGTGCGCTCGATGTGATCAGGCAGGCTACCGAGAGGTACGGGGCCGACGTACTGTTCGGAGTTGGTTCCGTACTCGACCCGGAGAGTGCCCGGGCGGCCATCCTGGCCGGGGCGCAGTTTGTGGTCTGCCCTACCCTGAACCTGAAGACTATCGAGCTATGTCAGCGCTACTCCATACCGGTGGTGCCGGGGGCCTACACCCCCACCGAAATCCTCACCGCCTGGGAAGCGGGGGCCGATATGGTCAAGGTCTTCCCGGCCAGCGTCGGTGGACCAGCTTACTTCAAGGCGATCAAGGGCCCGCTGCCCCAGATTAAGCTGGTGCCAGTAGGAGGCGTAGACCTGGACACCACCGCCAACTTTATCCGCGCCGGGGCCGACGCAGTGGGAGTAGGCGGCGCCCTGGTCAGCCAGAAGCTGCTCGATGCCGGCGACTTTGCCACCCTCACCGAACGAGCTCGCCGCTTCTGCCAGGAAGTGGCCAAAGGCCGGGCAGCCTGAGGAAGCTTGAGAGATGATCGAGCGACATGTGACATTCAACGTCCTGCCAGGCAAGGGACAGGCCTTTGAGCGCCTCTTCGTCGAAGAGTACAAACCAGCGATGTCCAGTATGCCGGGCTTTGTCAGGGTGGAACTGTTGCGCGAACAAGAAGACCCCACCCAGTATCAGATGGTTATCCGCTTTGAGTCGTTGGGAACGGCGGCCAGTTGGCGCAACTCTGACCAGCATCAAGCGCTGAAACCCAAGGTCAAGGCGCTCTATGATGGAAGTTCTTTGAAGGTCTACGAGGTAGTGGCTTGAGAAGCATCGCGTATCCTGGCCCTTTGCCGAAAACCCCGCAGTGACGGTAATTGGACAAAAGGTGAAACGAGAGAAAAAGACCAATCGCTACAACGTCCGGGTCTTGGACCGGGCTATCCGAATTCTTTCCACACTATCCGACGGTACACCGCGCACCCTGACCCAATTGAGTGAGGCAATTGGGGTGAGTAGCAGTACCACTTTCCGTCTGTTAGCGACCCTGTCATTTCATAATTTCGTGCAACGGAACGAGGAAGCGGGGAGCTATAGCCTGGGGCTGGCCTGTCTGGAACTGGCACGGGCTTATTTGGCCAGCAGTGACATTCGTCGAGAAGCACTGCCAGAGTTGGAGAAACTGAGGGACGAAACCACAGAGACAGTTCACCTGGCCGTGATGGATCAAATGGAAGTGGTCTACCTGGAGAAACTGGAGGGCCTCCATGCCGTGGGGCTGATGTCATCCCGCGTTGGTGGTAGATCCCCTGCTCACTGCACAGGGCTGGGCAAGCTACTCTTGGCTTACACTCCGATCGAGTTGGTGCGAGCTCACTATGATGACAAAGGGCTTGAGAGGTTCAGCGACAAGACCATCACCCACCTCGATGAGCTCCTGGAGCACTTGCAAGAGGTGCGCCGCCAGGGCTACGCCTTTGACCTGGGCGAGCATGAACCGGAAATACGCTGCATTGCGGCTCCCGTGCGTGACTTTAGCGGTAAAGTGGTGGCAGCCATCAGCGTATCAGGAACCGCGCATCGCATGAACCCTGTGACGACGAATCAGGCTCTCATCAATAAGATACTGCAGACCGCTCGCGTCATCTCCGCCCGGTTGGGATACCGGGAACAAGGCCAGAATGACCATGGCTCTTCCCCTCAGTGAAAGAATCTACAGCGGTAGGTGCAACTCAAGTCGTTGATTAGGAGACTCCTATGAGAAAAGTCATCAACCAGCGAGAGAAGCAGCCCAATCCTGAGATACTACAGGGATTCAAGGACCTGCTCAAGATCTTCAGTCCCTCTTGTGTGATGAGCGACGCCCAGGAGCGAGCAGGGGTGATGCACAGCGCCATCAAACCCATCACCGACGTTCGTTTCGTGGGGGTGGCTCTGACGGTCAAGCTCTATCCAGGCGACCTGGTGGATTGCCTCGATGCCCTCAAGGTGGCTAGCGAAGGCGATGTCATCGTCGTTGATGCCTGCGGCGACACCGAAACCTCCATCTGGGGCGGCCTGATGGCCGGTCTTTGTCAGCAGAAAGGGGTAGTGGGCGCTGTCGTTGATGGCGCCATCCGCGACACCGACGAGATCAAAGCTTTGGGCTTCCCTATCTGTACCAGGGCCATCGTCCCTCGCTCGACCCATTCCCCCTACTCAGGGCGCATGGAGCCCATTGAGGTCAACGTGCCCATCACCTGTGGCGGTGTGCCGGTCAACCCTGGCGACATCGTTTTGGCCGATGAGATAGGGGTGGTGGTAGTGCCTCAAGAGGAAGCAGAGGAAGTGCTGGAAAGGGCGCGTGCACAGGCAGCCAACGAAGAGGAGACCAGAAAGCGGATTAAAGAAGGCAAGACGGTGGAAGAGCTTCTGAGCGAGTTCGGTCGGCTGTGAATAGGGGCTTGCGCAGCGAATTACCGTCTAACAGTAAGGTATTTGGTTACGTGGGAAGGAGGTGGTTGAAAGGAGAAACTCTCGGCGGCTTATCAAGACAGAGGAGGCTCGCTGCCAGAGCCCTGACAGGGCCTGGCGACAGATGCCTCAGCGCGTGGGAATGGATAATTCCCCTAAAGAAACAAGGAGGATGAAGATGGCTAAGCCTGACAGGCTGTTGAAAGGAAAACGTCTGACCAGACGCGATTTCCTGCGGCAGGGGGGGATAGCGGGTGGAGCGTTGCTGGGAGGTAGCCTCCTGGCCGCCTGCGGCCCCGCGCCAACTCCGGAGGTCGTGGAGAAGGTCGTCAAGGAGACCGTCGAGGTCGTCAAAGAGGTCGAGGTCGTCAAAGAGGTCGAGGTCACCCCTACCCCGTCGGTGCAGGGCGCTACTCCAGAGGAGCGAGCCCTCAGCGGGATCGAGGCCCTGAAGTCGGCTGGCAAGATCAAGGAGGGTGATACCTTCACCATTATGCACCACTCCGGCCAGCGGAACAACATCGTCCCCGCCCTGGATGAATGGAACGCGCTCACTGGCCTCAATTTCCAGAATGTCGAGATCGGCCTGGAATCGGACATCTACGTCAAGGCCATGAACGAGGCCGTGGTCAGGACAGGCGACTATGACATCTTTCTCACCTTCTGCAACTGGATCGGTGATATGGCCGAGGCCGGCCTCATTCTGGATCTCACAGACTGGTACGCGCAGTACGATCCCGAGGTAGATCACGGCCCGAACGCCTACGTTCCGCCTCTGGACAAATTCACCACCCTGTACAAGGGCCGGCGCTACGCCGTTGGCGCTGACGACGATGCCTACTCCATCTTCTACCGCAAGGATTTGATGGAGGACCCCGACGAGCAGAAGGCCTTCGAAGACAAATATGGTCGCAAGATGGAAAAACCCAACACCTGGGAAGAATTCGACCAGTGGGTGGAGTTCTTCGACCGCCCCGACGAGGGGATGCGAGGGGCTCACCTCTATGCGGAGCGCTACTTCGCCTACAGCACCTGGGCAGCGCGCTTTCTCTCCAAAGGTGGCATCTACTTCGACGACAACATGGATCCCGGCATCGCCTCCGAGGAGGGCGTGACAGCCCTGGAGGAGATGGTGCGCCTGACCCAGAAGCACATGTGGGAGGATGCCATCACCGGCGACTGGTCCGGTGCCTATACCCGCTTCCCGGAGGGGACAGCCTTCTGCGCCATGGCCTGGGGCTCTCTGGGCAAATGGGCTCAGGATCCCGAGACCTCCAAGATCGCGGGCAAGGTGGGTTACTTAGAGGTGCCCGGTACGATGCACAACGGCACGTTGGTGCGGGCTGCCCCCCACGTCGTCGGCTGGTCGTTCAGTGTCTCCCGTTACGGCAAGTGCCCCGAGGCAGCCTACTGCTGGGTCCAGTGGTTCACTGGCCCCACGGTGGGCCTGGAAGCCATCGCCCGGGTGGCGACTCTGGACATCTTCCGCCAGCCCTGGTTCGATGAGCCTCTGATGAAAGAGGCCTACGGCGAGGAGTTCATGCCCGTCCTGCTGGCAAACACTGAGAACTGTTTCCCGGACATTGCTCTGCGCGGCGCTGCCGAGTACCTGGACAAGCTGAACCTCCATATCCAGGCGGCCAACGCCGGAGATGAGGACCCCGAAGCGGCCCTGAACGCGGCTGCCGAGGAATGGCAAGAGATCACCGACCGTCTGGGGCGGCCAGCTCAGGCCTGGGCCTGGCGGGAAGAGCGGGCTGGTTACCCCCAGTCCATCCAGGACCTCTGGAAGAAGCTGGGCAAGGTATAAGCATACATGGGTGTACCTGTGGAGGGGGGATTCCCACCGCCCCCCTCCCCCTTCCCACAAGAAGACTCAGTAGATCACAGATCGCTCCTGCTGCATTTGCGGCACTGTTGCGCCACAGGTAATCCAGCAGCGAGGCGGCGGATTACAAATCCGCCGCGAGCAAAATGGGATCTGCTGGGGCTGGCTCAGGTGAAAATATGACCGATTTAGCTGACAAACCTTCAGAGGCAAGCGCGAAGGTTCGGATTTCTCGCCTGGGAAGGATCATCAACAAGGAGAGCAATTTCCAACTTGCCTTAGTGGCTCCCCTTCAGCTCCTTCTCTGGTTCTTGCTTATTGTGCCGACCATCGTCGTGCTCTACCTGAGCATCATCGGCTGGCAGCCCATCCTTGGGGACTGGACCAAAGCCCCCATAGTCTGGCTGAAGAACTATGGAGATGTGCTGTCAGATCCCGTGTTTTGGGCCGCCCTTGGCCGTACAGTGGCCGTCGTGGCTATTACGGTCAGCCTGGCGTTCATCACAGGATTGGGCTTGGCTCTTCTCTTCCAAGGGGAATTCTTCGCCAAGAGGGTACTCACCTCGGTCATCTTATACCCTATGATGCTGCCCTGGGTGGTGGTGGGTTTCACCTTTTACCTCCTCTTCCTGCCCCAAGGGCCAGTAAACTACCTCCTCACTCAGGTACTAGGACCCAATGCCGCCGTCTCCTGGTTTTTAGAGCCTCTCCCGGCCTTTTCCACCATCGTGCTGGCCGATGTCTGGCAATGGCTGCCCTTCATGTTTCTTATTCTCTACTCGGGCCTGGGAGCCCTGCCACGTGAGCCCGTGGAGGCGGCCATGACTCTGGGGGCCAATCGCTGGCAGATCTTCCGCCATGTCACCCTCCCCATGCTCAAACCCATCATCCTTATCGCTCTTGTGATCCGCGCCCTGGAAGCTTTCAAGATATTCGACCTAATCTTTATCATGACCGATGGCGGGCCAGGCACCAAGACAGAGAGCATCTCTCTCTACATTTACCGTCTGAGTTTCGAGTATCAACGGCTCTCTTATGCGGCGGCTATGGCCGTTTTAATCCTGCTTCTGATAACCATCATAACCCGTATGGCCATCCGCCCCCTTGAGTATCAAGAGTAAGAGTGCGTTCAGGAGTGATCTCATGCAGACTGAAACGATTAAAGGGGTTACGACAGCTAGAACCGTAGAAACGAGAAGGTTGGGCCCGGCTTTGCGCTTACTGCTAGCGCTGGTGGTGGCCATCATTGTCCTGTTGCCGGTGATCTGGATTCTTTCCATCTCCTTCAAACCTGTTGAGGAATGGAAAGCCGATCCGCCGACCCTCCTGCCCCGGAAGCCCATCCTCGACAACTATAAGGTTCTATTCCGCATCGGCAACCCGGTAGGCACGGTGCGGCAGATGGTCAGTTCTGCCGAACCGGTCAACCAGGCTTTACTAAATAGCCTGATCATCGCTCCTGTCGCTACGGTGGCTTCAGTCCTGATCGGCTTCTGTGCTGCTTATGCCGTCTCCCGCTACCGGGTGGGAGGCAATTTTATGCCCTTTTTCACTCTGACTACCAGAATGTTTCCCCCGGCCGCTTTCGCCGTGCCCCTTCTTTTCTATTACAGTTGGATCCTGAGAAACTACCTGAAGATAGACCTGTACGATACTCGTCTTGGTTTGATCCTAATGTATACTGGCTTTACGGTAGCCTTCTCCCTGTGGATGATGAAGGGCTTCATTGATGCCGTCCCTCGCCACGTTGAGGAGGCGGCCATCTTAGACGGGGCCTCACCCTGGCGTGTCCTCTTCACCATCACTTTGCCCCTGGTGAAGGGAGGGCTGTTTGCCACCACCCTGTTTGTCTTCATATTGAATTGGACAGAGTTCCTCTTCGCCCTGGAATTCACCTCGCGGGAGGCCATCACCATACCTGTTCAGATCAGCCGTTACACCACCGCTGTTGGCGAGTTCTATGGGCCTCAAGCTGCTCTGGGTATCGTCGCCTCGATTCCCGTGGTGATCGCAGGTTATGTGATTCAGCGACATCTGGTCACCGGATTCACTTTCGGAATGGTTAGGGAGTAAGCTGCTATGTCCGAAGAACAATCTCCTCTGATCCTTCTACGAGGACTGCGTAAACGGTTTAACGGGCTCGTGGCTGTGGAGGGGCTTGACCTGGAAATCAAAGAAGGCGAGTTTATGTGTTTCCTCGGCCCCTCAGGTTGTGGCAAGACGACCACCTTGCGGATGATTGCCGGTCTGGAGACCCCAACGGCAGGCGATATATTCCTGCGTGGTGAGAGGATAAACGATTTCCCTCCCCAGCAACGCAAGGTTGGCTTCGTCTTCCAGAATTATGCCCTCTTCTGGCACGCTACTGTCTATGACAATCTGGCTTTCGGCCTCAAGGTGCGGGAGGTGCCTAAGGAAGAGATTGACAAGAAGGTTCGGGAAGCCGCCGAAAGGTTCGAACTGGAACCTCTGTTGAAAACCCGGGCCTCTCGTCTGAGCCTGAGTGCCATGCAAAGGGTGGCCCTGGGCCGAACCCTGCTGACCGAGCCCCATGTGCTCCTTCTCGATGAGCCCTTGAACAACATCAGGCCAGGGCTGCGGGAAATCATGAGAGCAGAACTCAAACGGCTTCAGAAACAACTGGGCCGTACCATGATCTACGTCACCCACGACCAGGAAGAAGCTATGACCTTGGGCGATCGCATCCTGGTCATGAACATGGGGCGTGTAGAGCAACTGGCCAGCCCCCGGCAGATTTATCACCACCCGGAGACCCTGTTCGTGGCCGGGTTCATCGGTCGCCCTCCTATGAACTTCCTAGAGACCCAATACCAGGTGGAAGGCGGCCAGGCCTTTCTGGAACGGGGGAACTTGCACTGGGATGTAAGCGAGCAGAAATCCATCATTCAAGAGAAGGTCAGGGGGGACAGGATCGTGCTGGGTATCCGGCCCGAACATGTCCTGCCCATGGCAGAAGCCAGAAGAAAAGGGGTTACGGGGCAAGCCGTGCCTGTTACGGTGGACCTGGTACAACCACTGGCCCGCAAGAAGATCGTGGATCTCAAGATGGAAGATCGTGTCATCAAGATGCTCGTCCCTGGCGTGTCGTCTATCGCCAAGGGCGAAGAGCTGGAGGTAGTCTTTGACCCCAGGAAAATGCACCTTTTTGATAAGGAAACAGAAAGGGCGATCGTCTAGTGGCTTCAGCTAAAGTTGAGCAACTTCGGAAAGCTTACCGCGATGTGGAAGCAGTGAAGGGAATCAGCTTCACGGTGGAGGATGGGGAGTTCTTCTGTTTCCTTGGCCCACCGGGGGCAGGGAAGACGACGATCCTGCGCATCATCGCCGGCCTAGAGAAGCCCGACCAAGGGGATGTCTACTTGGGGGAAGAGCGTGTAAACGATGTCCATCCCATGGAGCGCGATGTAGCCATGATCTTCGAGGACCCAGCCCTCTACCCCCACATGACGGCTTATGACAACCTGGCCCATCCCCTGCGCCTGCGCAAATTGCCCAAGACGGAGATCAATCGCAAGGTGGGAGAGATGGCAGAGTTCCTGCATATTACCCACCTCCTTGAGCGCCGACCCGATGCCTTCAGCGGAGGAGAACGGCGGCGGGTGGCCATAGGGCGGGCTCTGGTGAGAAAGCCCAGGGTGCTGCTTCTGGATCAACCCCTGACCGACCTCGACGCCTGGCTGCGGCAGGAGATGACAGGAGAGTTGAAGAGGCTGCAACGCGAGACTGGCCAGACCATGATCTATGCGACCCATGATTTCGAAGAAGCTGTGACCATGGCCGACAGGATCATGGTGATGAACGAGGGAATGATGGAGCAACTGGATACGCCTGAGGAGGTCTATGACCGGCCCCAGTCAGCTTTTGTGGCCAGCTTTGTGGGCAGCCCTTCCATGAACCTGATCCCTTGTCAGGCTGAACTCCAGGATGACAGCTTCGTTCTGAACTGCGCTGCCTTTCGCCTGCTCCTCACCAAAGAGGTACAAAGTAGGGCGGGTTTCCATACCCGCCAGTTGCTCCTTGGCATCCGACCGGAGCACGTGACCATTGCAGCAGAGGCGGCTCCCACGCCGCCGGGTGAGGGTGCTGGCGAGGAGGGCATATCGGCCACCGTGGACATTGTCCAGCCCCTGGGGGATGAGCAGATCGTGGACCTGAGTCTGAAGGATGGCACCGTGATCAAGATGATCGCCCCCCTGGAACTGGAGTTAGCCCCAGCCGACAAACTGATGGTGGACTTTCATCAGGATAGGCTATCCCTCTTCGATGCTCGCTCTGAAAGGCGAATCGAATAGAGCCTGGCTAAAATGGCTTGGGGAGCAGCACTGTTGCGCCACAGGCGGCACTGTTGCGCCACAGGTGGAGCCTTCAGGCGGAAAAAGGTTAAGAGATTAACCAACACTTCGCCATCGTTGCCCCATTGCGGCCGATAGTCAATGCGGGGGCAGAGACCCGGTATTTCCACATATAAAGGGATTAGGCGGAAATAATTCGGTATGTTCACTAGTTAGGCG
>JBGVTF010000021.1:0-22978 GCA_041862415.1 Anaerolineae bacterium
TCCGCTTTCCTGCGGGCCAAAGCTGAGGGCCTCGACCTGCCCGGTGATGTGGTACTGGCTGTGCTGAGCGACGAGGAAGCGGGCGGCGAATACGGAGCCAGGTACCTGGTCGAAAACCACGCCGAGCCCTTTGAGGGCATCCGCTACGCTATCGGTGAGGGAGGCGGCTTCACGTTACGCATGGCCGGGCGTAGGTTCTATACCATCATGGTCGCCGAAAAACGAATATGCTCGATGAAGGTGACCGTGCATGGCCGCGCCGGACATGGCTCGATGCCGATACGTGGCGGCGCCATGGCCAAGCTGGCCAATGTACTCCACAAGCTGGACCGCAAACGGCTGCCGGTGCACATCACGCCCGTCGTCCGGCAGATGCTTGAGACGATCGGCAAGGCCCTGCCCTTCCCAAGGGGCTTGGTGCTACGCCAGCTTCTCAACCCGGCGCTGACCGATCGCATCCTGGACCTGTTAGGTGAGAAGGGCACCCTGATTAACCCCTTGCTGCACAACACGGTCAGCCCGACCATCGTCCGGGGTGGGGAAAAGATCAATGTGCACCCCGGCGAGATCACCCTACAATTGGATGGCAGGCTGCTGCCTGGCTTCACGCCCGACGACATGCTGCGCGAACTGCGCCAGTTCCTGGGCGATGATGTCGAGGTGGAGGTAACACGCTACGGGCTTGGCCTCAGCGATCCGGATGTGGGGTTGTTCGATACGCTGGCTGACGTCCTGCGCGAGGCCGATCCGGAGGGCATCCCGGTGCCCTTGCTGGTGAGCGGTGCCACCGACGCACGGTTCTTCTCACAGTTGGGCATCCAGACGTATGGCTTCGTGCCGGTGGATCTGCCGGATGGGCTGGTCAGCACGGTCCACGCCGCCGACGAACGAATCCCGGTGGAAGCGGTCCAATTTGGAACGAACGCCATTTATGCCGTGCTGCAGCGCTTTGGAAACGGATTGCTGGTTGCAGAGGTCCCAAAATGGCAGAACTGAGAATAGGTACATGCAGTTGGAAATTCCCGTCCTGGCAGGGGCTGGTCTACTCTGCCCCGAAGGGCATAAACTACCTGGAAGAGTATGCCAGCCATTACAGCACGGTGGAGATTGACCAGTGGTTCTGGTCTCTGTTCGGAAAAGACAGCATCAGGCTTCCCAACCCGGCTGATGTAGAGGAGTACCGTCGTTCTGTTCCCGCTGATTTCCGGTTCACCATCAAGGTTCCCAACAGCATCACCCTCACCCATTTCTACAGGAAGGCAAAAACCGACCCCCTCGTGGCCAATCCCTACTTTCTCTCCTCTTCTCTGTTTCAACAATTCCTCTCGCTGCTTGATCCGCTTCAGGATGTGCTGGGACCGCTCATGTTTCAGTTTGAGTATCTAAACAGGCAGAAGATGAAGTCACAGAGCCAGTTTCAGGGGCTCTTCGAGGAGTTCATCAGGCAGCTTCCCACTTCTTGCCAATATGCAGTGGAGATCAGGAATCCCAATTACCTGAACGAATCCTACTTCGAATTCCTGAATCTGAACGGGTTGAGTCCCGTTTTCCTCCAGGGATACTGGATGCCCCCCGTCACCGAGGTCTACGCAGAGTGGCGCTCTCTCATTCTCCAGCAGGAGGTTGTAGTGGTTCGTCTCCATGGGCCGGATCGGCAAGGGATCGAGAAGAAAACCGGCAAGCAGTGGAATCAAATTGCTGCCCCCAAAGACGAGGAGCTGGCCGCGGTTGCTGATATGGTCAAGGAGCTTCTAAGCCAGGGGGTCAATGTTTACCTGAATGTGAACAACCATTACGAGGGATCCGCTCCTCGCACAATCAACCGGATCAAGCAACTCCTTTAAGCGCGACACCTTTCAGATAGAAGACGGCTTCACCCTCCCGCGGGTTTGAGCGCTTGTCAGGGGACAGATTTGTCCTGTTTAGTTGAATCTCGATACAAATGCCGAACAGCAACCTGCGGGGGGGGTAGGTCGGAACACAGACCTCCGGGGTCTCCGAGACTTTGGAGGTCTGCCTTGCAGAGGGAGGGTGTATGGACCAGTTCAGAGACAAAGTTGCCATTGTTACCGGTGGGGCTTCCGGGATCGGACGTGCACTCTGCCAAGAACTGGGCCAAAGAGGAGCGGTGGTCATGGTGGCGGACATCAATGCCGAAGGGGCACAACAAGTTGCTTCGGCCATCGCCACGACTGGCGGCCGGGCGCGTGCGGCGTACCTGGACGTGTCACAGGCAGAGGACGTACAAAGGCTCGTAGATGAGACAGCCTCCGAACACGGGCGGCTCGATTACATGTTCAACAACGCGGGTATCGCCATGGCAGGCGAGGTGCGCGACACGAGTCTCCTACAGTGGCGCCGTCTTGTTGACGTCAACCTGTGGGGTGTCATCTATGGCACGACGGCCGCCTATTCGTTGATGGTCAGGCAGGGCTTCGGACATATCGTTAATACTGCTTCCCTGGCGGGCTTGGTTAGCTTTCCAGCACTCACCCCCTATGCCGCCACCAAGCACGCCATAGTTGGGCTCTCGACCTCGTTGCGGGCAGAGGCGGCTGGGCTGGGTGTCAAGGTAAGCGTCATTTGTCCAGGGCATGTCCGAACGGGCATCTACGATGTGGCCACCGTACTGAAGGCTAGCCGAGAGGATGCCTGGGCTCTGATACCTTTCAATGCGATGGAAGCAGCACGGGCTGCGCGGGTGATGCTGCGGGGCGTTGCGCGCAACCGGGCAATCATCATCTTTCCTTTCCACACTCGCCTCCCCTGGTGGCTCCACCGGCTTCACCCATCCCTCTCAGCCATTTGGGGGAGCAGGGTGGTCAGGATGTTCCGGGCGTTACGTAGAGACCCTAAGGGTTTCCAAAACCCTTAGGGTCTGGCTCATCCTCGAATCCAATTTAGTACAACTTCACAACTGCTGTCATTCTGGGAATCCACCTCACTCCTTGCTTTCCCGCGTGATGCGTGCTATAATGCGAGTGTGGGCAGAATAATGGTGGAGGTTTGAAAGACAATGAACAGGCCAAATTACATAACGCTATTCAGAATCAGCCTGGTTCCCCTCACTTTGGTGACGCTGTTCTCGAATTGGCCCTATCACGAGTTCATCGCCGCTGGTCTTGTCTTGTTCGCCTGGTTCACCGATTTTCTGGATGGCGTTCTCGCGCGGCATACTGACTCGGTTTCCAATTTGGGCATCTATCTCGACGCTGCGGCCGACAAGATTTTTGCGCTTTGCGTTCTATTCGGGCTGGCGCAACTTGACCTTTTACCCTTCTGGCTTCCCTGTACGGTTTTGTTCAGGGATTTGCTCATCAGCGCACTCCGCAGCTTTGCTTCAGCGGAGGGGGTTATCCTTTCTGCGAGATGGTGGGGCAAATTGAAGACGACGCTCACTTTTCCAGCCATTGCAGGCCTCGTGGTCAAAGTTCCAGGAACTTATCCGCTGATGCTAGTCGCCACATTCGTGTCCGTGGCCTCGGGCCTGCTTTATCTGTATGATAACCGACAACTGCTTGCCAAAGCGTGGAGGGGCGGCGCTGCCCAGTCTCTAAAGCATCCCTTGATCTCTCAATTGCCAGAGTAAGACAGGAGTATCAAGATGTCAAAGCCTAGTATCGGATTCATTGGTCTGGGAATTATGGGCAAGCCCATGTCCAGGCACCTGCTTGAGGCTGGCTACCCTTTGGTGGTGCATAACCGGAGCCGCGGTGCAGTCAAAGAGTTGGTAGCCGAGGGCGCGCAGGAAGCCCATTCGTGCAAAGAGGTCGCCGAGCGCAGTGACGTTATCATCTCCATGGTGCCCGACTCGCCCGATGTCGAAGCCGTGGCCCTGGGGCCCGATGGTCTCATCGAAGGAGTTAGAGAAGGTCAAATCTACGTTGACATGAGCACCATCGCCCCCGGCGTGGCCATCAAAGTGGCTGAAGAGTTGGGCAAAAAAGGCGTCCGCTGCCTGGACGCACCCGTTAGCGGTGGAGAGGTGGGGGCTATTAATGCCACGCTGTCCATTATGGTCGGCGGCGACGAAGCGACCTTTGACGAGGTGATGCCGATCTTTGAAAAGCTAGGCAAGACCGTCACCCTTTGCGGCCCCAACGGTGCTGGCCAGACGGTGAAAGCGTGTAACCAGATTCAGGTCGCTCTCAACTTTGTGGGTATGGCTGAGGCGCTGGTGTTGGGTGCCAAAGCTGGCGTAGACCCGGCGATCATTGTCAAGGTGCTGAGTGGTGGCTACGCCCAGAGCCGGGTGATGGACGTGAGCGGCCCGCGTGTCATCAAGGGCGACTTCCAGCCCGGCTTTAAGAGCAAGTTCCACTACAAAGACCTGAACATTATCATGAAAACCAGCAACGATTACAGTGTGCCCTTGCCGGCGACTGCCGTAGCGCACGAACTTTTCAAGGCCATGATCGCTGCCGGTCGCGGTGATCTGGACCACTCCGGCATTATCACCGTGTTGGAAGACCTGGCTGGCGTACAGGCCCGAGCGAAAGAATAAACTTTGTCTTTGCCTTTTGCTCTGAGATAAGGTATAATGAGAACAGGGTTTTGGATCACTGCATATCATATAAGGAGGGAGACAGATGGAGCTTATCGCTGGTCTTTTCTCGACCGTTGGGGTGTTTCTCATCTTTCTGCTGGTCATCTTGAGTTCGGCCATCAAGATCGTCCAGGAGTACGAGCGGGGCGTCATTTTCCGCCTGGGACGCTTGCAGGGGGCCAAGGGGCCGGGCCTCTTTTTCATCATCCCCATCATTGACCGCATGGTCAAGGTGGACCTGCGCGTGGTGACCCTGGAGATCCCTGGTCAGGAGGCTATCACCCGGGACAATGTGACGGTCAAGGTCGACGCCGTGGCCTATTTCCGGGTGATAGAACCCTCCGATGCCATCGTCCAGGTGGAGGACTACCGCCGGGCGACGTGGCAGATTGCGCAGACCAGTTTGCGCAGCGTCTTGGGCCAATCCGACCTGGATGAATTGCTCATCCACCGTGACCAGATCAACCTCAAGCTTCAGCATATCATTGATGAAGTAACGGAGCTGTGGGGGATCAAGGTCAGCCGCGTCGAGGTCAAGGACGTGGAGCTGCCCGACACCATGAAACGGGCCATGGCCCGCCAGGCCGAGGCCGAGCGCGAGAAGCGGGCCAAAATCATCCACGCCGAGGGTGAGTACCAGGCGGCGCAGCAGTTGGCTGACGCAGCGGCGACGATGGCCAAGGAGCCGACAGCTATTCAACTGCGCTATTTGCAAACTTTGACCGAGATTTCTGTGGAGAAGAACTCGACCATCATCTTCCCGGTGCCCATCGAGTTTCTGACCGCTTTCGGTGAACTGTTTGGCAAGAGGGCAGAAAGAGCTGAATAGAAGCTGACCGCATCTACCACTGTTGCGGCACAGGCGGTACAGGCGTGCCATCGTTCCTTCGCATAGCCATTCCCACGTCCCATGGCCAAAGCCCAGGCAGGTCAAACACGGAGGTTCTGTTGACCGGCGCCCACATTCGTCAACTCAACCGAGGCGACACCGACGAATTGCTAGCCTTGCTTTATCGGGACCCCTACTACAACATCTTCATGATCGGGAATCTGGAGAACATGGGCCTCGATGACCCTGATCTGGACTACTGGGGGAGTTTCCGAGAGGGACAGTTGGTGGGCGCTTTGATGCGCTATCGGGTCTTCTGGAATGTCTACGACGCCGGAGAAGCGGACTTGAGGGGGTTCGCCTGGCTCATGGATAGGCGGAGGGATGTGCAAGTCCTTCACGGTCGTGATCAGCTCATCGCTCGCCTGGCCAGGCTATTGCGGGACTATGCGGTAAGGGAGGAACGCCGGCTGCATTTCTGTCGCCTTCCTGAGCTCAAGCCGGCGTTGACTTCATCCCACTCTGTGCATCGAGCCATCCTGGCTGACCTGCCGGCTTTGGTCGCCTTTTATTCCGACGCCGAGGAGATGAGCCGTGACGAGCGATCGGTCCGCCGTTGCCTTGAACAGGGCCGCGTTTTAGTAGCCACAGCCAAAGGACGGATTGTGTCGGCTGTTCTGACGAACACCGAGACGCAGGAACTGGCCATGATTGGTGGAGTCTACACGCTTTTGGACTCGCGCCATCAGGGCTATGCCAGCGCCTGCATGGTTGCCATCTGCCAGGATTTGGCAGCCGATGGAAAAGAAGCCTGCCTATGTTATGACGATCCTGGGGCAGGGGGCATCTACCGCCGGCTGGGCTTTAGGGAGATAGGCTCTTGGCGTCTGTTGTTGTTGACGCCAATGTGAGAGATTGTAGAGTTGGAAAAAGAGAGAGGGGAGGCACTAGCTAACGTCATCGCGGGAGGAGGTATCGGGATGATGACAGCAGGTGCCAGGCGACGCCGTGGAAAATGGGATTGGGTTGAGGGCTATAAGACCTCACGCCAGGAGGGACAGGACGGCATCGTGGGTTTGAGCTTTGACCTCTCAACCCTGGTAGAGAAAGGGTACCTGGGGAAAAGGGTTCTGGCCCGATTCAAGGAAGCCACTGGTCTGGCCGATTTCGCCTGGCGGGTGGTCTACAGCCGCCGCTCCTGGGGAGGGCCCATCGGTCGCAAGGAGATACTGGGCCGCGCTCAAGGCTTCGTCGTCTTTATCCATGGCTGGGACGGAAGCGGCGAAATCTGGGAAAGCCTGCCAGCCATGGTCTGCCAGAGGAATCCCAGGCTGGTCGCCTTGGTCCTGGATGTCAACGGTTTCGGGGGCTCGCCCTTTGTTCCTGAAGAAGCCGAGATGCCTGAGGTTGCGCGGTGCAGTCCTGAGGCCTGTATGAGGGCAGTGGAAAAATGGATCGAGACTATGAAGCTCAGAGGCCGGAAAGGGACGAAGAGGATCTTTACTTTCGTCGGCCACTCTATGGGCGGGGCGGCTCTGTTCTACATGGATGACAAAGATTGGGCGGAAGATAGGTACGCCCGTTGTGCCGTTGCTCCTGCCCTGCTTTGCAACGATGTTCTACGCCGGGGATTCTACGTGGGCATGGGAGCCAGTATTGGCGCTGGACGACAATACGCCTTGTTGGACACCTTCAAAGAGATGCTGGCCCCACGGCTAATTAACGAGTTGATGAGCGGAGCCAGTGAAGCGGTGAAAGCGGAACACCTGAGGATTTTCGAGAAAACGAGCAAAGGGACGCTGGCGCAGACCTTTTACGCCCTTGGTCAAGCCGAAAAGCCCGGTCAACGACGGTGGTGGAAGAACTTCCGGGTGCTCCTGGGACACAAAGATAGATTAGTTGGCGTGGCTCCCATGTTAAACCTGTTGGAGGACTTGGGATTCAGAACCGAGAACATCAGAGTGGTGTTAGGCGATCATTATCTCTTTTCATCTGGTCTCAAAACCCGCCGGAGCCACGGCGAGAACAGAGACATCCTGCTGGAAGAGATACTGCAATTGCACGAAGGTTGCCGCACCGGGCAAAAGGGGTAGATGATAATGAGGCTAGCTGAAAAGGTAGCTATCGTGACCGGGGCAGGACGGGGCCTCGGCCGGGCCATCGCCTATCGGCTGGCTAGCGAAGGAGCCAGGGTGGTGGTAGATGATGTGAACCTCGACGCCGCTCAACAGGTGGTTGAGCGGATCGTTGAGGCAGGAGGCGAAGCCTGGCCGGTAGTGGCGGATGTCTCCGTCGAAGCCCAGGTGAGGGACATGGTGGGCGAGACGTTGGAGCGCTATGATCGCATTGAGATCCTGGTCAACAGAGCCACCGTGATCAAAACCGGTGCCCTGACCGAGTTCGCTGACCGCGATTGGGAACTGATGCTGGGCACCAACCTGAAAGGCGTCTATCTCTGTTGTCGGGCCGTCATTCCTTTCATGGCCGACTGGGGGTACGGGCGTATCATTAACATCGCTTCGGTGGCTGGCATTGCCGGGGGCGCTCTCAACATCATCTATTCGGCCAGCAAAGGTGGGGTCATCGCCTTCACCAAGGCTCTGGCCCGCGAGGTAGGCGGGCTGGGGGTGCTGGTCAACGCTGTGGTACCGGGCTGGGTCGCCACAGAGGGCAACCCTCCTCGGCCAGGTGTGCCTGCCTGGGAGGATTACGTCCGCCGTTGTCCTTTGGGCCGCGCTGCCAGGCCCGAAGAGGTGGCTGCTGCCGTAGCCTTTCTGGCCAGCGACGAAGCCAGCTTTATCAACGGCCACTCTCTGGTAGTGGACGGCGGTTGGAGTTAGTGGCTCCTCATTTCCCCAAAATGTCTCGTACCTTGCGTACCAGAGCTGCTGGCTTGATGGGCTTGATAATGTAGTAGTCTGCGCCAGCAGCGTAGCCCTTGGCCGCGTCGCTGTCCATCCCTCTGGCTGAAAGCATAACGATGGGGATATGCTGATAGCGATGGTCAGCTTTGAGGATCTGGCAAATCTTGTAGCCATCGGGAGGCGGAATGATAGCGTCCAAGATGATCAGATCCACCTCCTCGGAAGCCAGAGCAGCCAGGGCCTGAGGGCCATCAGGCACGGCCAGGGCCTGATAACCCTCTCGGCTCATCTTTATCCTCAGCGCCTCCAGCAAATCGAGCTCATCCTCGACGATGAGAATAGTTGGCTGCACTGATGGTTTTCGAACAGCGTCTCCAACCACCTATCCCCCTCCTCTAACTGTGGTGTGCAACACGTTGAGGGGATACCATCCAAAGGCACCCCAAGTGAATTTTGGCACCCCGACTCCGCCAATCAGGGGCCCCTTTTCACTTCGCCTACTTTGTGTGTTGGTTGGTCTTTTCTACCTCCTCTTGGCTCTCCGTCAACATCCCTACCATATCTCTCACCTCCTCTAGGAGGTCCTCTTTTGAGAAGAGGGTCTTGGTCAGATACCTGGTGGTACCCAATTGTAGCGCCTCGCGCTCTTTTTCGGTCAAATCCTTGGCTGTCAGGATGATGACTGGAACGTGACGAGTAAGAGGATTGTCTTTCAGGGCCTTGATGACTTCAAAGCCATCCATCTCCGGCATGAGGATGTCCAGGATGAGGAGGTCTGGAATTTGCTTCCCCACTTTCTCTATGGCTTCCCGTCCGTTGTAGGCACAGACTGCCCAGAAGCCTCCACCTAGCAGATGGATACGTACCAGGTCCGCCAACTCTTTATCATCGTCCACGATCAGGACCGATGGGAACGTTCCCTTAGGGCCTTGGGGCCCGGTGAGCCTGCGCACACTTTGCAGGAGACGCTGGCGATCAACGGGTTTGGTCAAGTAGTCCACTGCTCCCAGGCTGAAGCCCTTCTCCTGCTCGGCCAGGATAGAGATGATGACCACCGGGATGTCCTGGGTGGCAGTGTTGGCTTTCAGCCTCTCCAGTACAGTGAAGCCATTCAAGTCGGGCATCAAGAGGTCCAGTAGGATGACTGCCGGCTGTAGCTCCACAGCTAGCTGCAGTGCCGTCTCCCCATTGTGAGCACCGGTCACGCTGTAGCCCTCCGCTTCCAGGTATAACCGCAGCAAGTTGACCGCATCCGGGTCATCGTCAACTACCAGTACCATAGCCGTGCCGACTGTCGGGGCTGGAGTTTCCAGAATCGGCTTTACAGGTGCTTCTACAACCGGCAGGGCGAAGGTGAACGTCGAGCCCTGGTTTTCCCCAGCGCTTTGCGCCCAGATCAACCCTCCGTGCGCCTCCACAATCCCCTGGACTATGGACAGGCCCAGGCCGCTACCCCCGACTCTGCGATCGGCGAAGCCTCCTGCTTGGTAGAACTTGTCGAAAATCCGATCCAATTCTTCCTGGGCGATGCCCACCCCGGTGTCTGTCACACTGACCAACAGCCAATCACTAGCAGTCGCCAGCTCTGGCCCAGGGGGTGGCGGCTGCTCGCCGGCCGCCAGGCACTGGCTGCTGATCATCACCCAACTGCCCTGGGGCGTGAACTTGATGGCGTTACCCAACAAGTTGATCACCACCTGCCTGATACGGTCTGGATCGCCCTTAATGAGGGGCAGACCTTCGGCCATGGATACGGTCATTTCAATGCCCTTGGTCTGGGCCTGGGGCTGCATGGTGACCACAGTCTCCTTGACGATCTCGGCTATATCCAGAGGGGCCATTGCCAGGTCAATGCGGCCGGCTTCAATGCGGGAGATGTCAAGGATATCGTTGATGAGACGGCTGAGGCGTTCGGCGTTACGCTCGATGATACCTAGGTACTGACCCTGTTCCTCGTTCAGCGGCCCGGTCTCCTCGTCCAGCATCAAATCCACGTAGCCTATAATGGAGGCCAGGGGGGTGCGCAACTCGTGGGAGACAATGGCGATGAAATCCGACTTGAGTCGGTTCAGCTCTTGCAACTCGTCGTTGGCCCGTCTCAACTGCTCGGCGGCCTGTTTGACCTCTTCGAAGAGCCTGGCGTTGGCCACCGCCACGCCAATCTGATGGCCGATGGTCGTCAGCAGGTCCACCATCGGGGGGGTGAATGGGTGTCCTTCAGCAGAGAAAAAGTCCATGGCCCCCACCAACTGGTCCTGGGCGAAGAGGGGGATGCCGACTACAGAATACGATTGTCCCTTTTCTTTCAGGCCCCTGATGAACCTGGTATCCGAGGCGATGTCCTCAATGAAAAGGGGCTTCTTGTCTTTGGCGATGAGGCCGGGCAGGCCCTCTCCCAGGCCAAACTTCTCGATGCTGAAGGCGAATTCTGGTGATTTTCCCCGAGAGACGACTAGGATCATTTCTCCGGCCTTTTGATCGAGGATGAGGATCTCACCGTAGGCCAGATTCAGCGTCCCCAGGACTTTGTCAATGGCACTCACAGAGACCTTCTCGAAATCCAGGTGTTGACTGACCGTGGTAGCGATGGCGTTGAGGGCGGAGAGTTCGCGATTCCGTTGCTGGATCTCTATCTCTGCCTTCTTCACGGCGGCCATCTGTTCTTCCAGTTCGGCCTGGCTTTCCATCAACATAGAGTTGATCTCTTGCAACACCTGGTTGCTTTTCTCCTGCTGTTCAGCGTATTCCCTGACCTGATGATAGAGCTGGACTTTTTCCACGGCAATGCCCACCTGATTGCTGACGGAAGTGAGCAGGCGCACTTCGTGAGGAGCAAACGGGCGGGGCATATGGCTGGCCACGGCGATAACACCGATCACCCTATCCTTGGCCTTCATGGGCACCCCGGCGAAGGAGCGGAGGCCCTCCTGCTCTACCACCAGCCTGGTCCTCACGTCACGTTCCACCAAGTCTTCAATCAGCAGAGGCTCCCCCGAGGTAGCTGCCTGCCCGTTCAGACCCTCCCCCATTCTCACCCTGGTCATACCCTGCACGAAGCGCTCGGACACTCCCTGATGGGCCTTTAACAGCAGTTCTGGCTCTTCCTCCCCTTCGACGGGTTCAGGACTCCGCTCTCGCGCTTCTACCAGATATACCCAACTGGCCTCAATGCCCATGGCAGCTGTCAGTTTGCTGACGACGTTGCTGAGGATCTCCTCCAGGTCAAAGGATTGACTGACCGCTTCGGCCACGGCGTTGATGGTCCACAGTTCCTGGCTCTGGCGTTGCACCTCATCTTCGACCTCCAGCGCAGCTTCCGTCAAAGGTTCCAGGCGGTATCCTGAGCTCACGGTGTCCTGAGCCTGCGGTGTCCTGAGCTTGTCGAAGGGTCGAAGGGTTGAAGGGTAGCCCGTCTCATCTACCGGCCTGACACCCGTTTCCTCACCCTCTGCGATCTCTTCGATCTCGCCGAGCCATTCCTCTGCTGCCCGCCAGATCTCCTCTCGCAACTGGATGTTCTCGACGGCCAGGCCGGTTTGGCGGCCGACTATGGTCAGGAAGTCCACGTCGTGGGAGGTCAGATGGCCCTCCTCACCGGCAGCGATGATCATGGCCCCACGGACCTTGCCTTTGGATCTCAATGGAACACCCAACAGTGAGCCGATACCCTCTTTCTCCATCTCCTGCGACAGGCCACAACTGTCGGAGTCTGAAGAGATTCCGTCTACCAATAACGAGTTGCTTGAGAGGACTTTCCAAAGGAAGGTTCTCTCCCTGGTTTTCACATCGGTGATAGCCTGAGCGAACTCCTCTGACAGGCCGCGCTGAGAGGCGATGACGAGCTTCTTTGCCTCTTCATCCAACACTAGGACAGCTCCCATCCTCGTCCCCGTCGTCTCCAACACCTTGTCCAGGGCATTGCTAAGGACCTCGTCCAGGATGGAGGAACGGCTGATGATATCGGCAATGGCGTTCAGGGCGGACATCTCTCTGGCCTGGCGGCGGGCCTCGGCTACTGCCTGCTCAAGGGCACTCGCCCGGCCGTCAAATCTGATTTGGCTCTCTTCTAACAGGGCGTTGACCTCTTCCAGGGCCCTTTGCACTCTGGCCAGCGCATCTCTGAGGGCCTCGCTGGAATCTGAGGGCAGCTCTATCGTTGCCATCATCTCGTCCTGGAGGGTCATGGGGCGGGCCGGTTTCGGCTCGCCCGCTCGCAGTTGCCGAAGCTCCGCCAGCAGGCGACAGCGCTGGCAGGCTTTTTCGACCACCAGGGGCAAAGTGGTCAGATAGGCTTCAGTCCGCACAATGTAATCGCTGGCTCCTTGCTGTATGGCTCGCTTGGCCTCTTCCTCACCGCCTTCGTCCGTCACCACGATCACCTGAGTAGGATGACCCCTTTGCTGAATGTTCCGCAGCATAGCCAGCCTGTCTTTCTCCGGCTGACCGCAGTCTAGGATGACGTCATATCCGTCCTCTGAGACTCGGCGCATCACCTCGCTCCCTGGGGCGGCAGCTTCAATCTCAAAGGCAGGACCGAAGCGTTCCAGAGCCTCAGCGACTACTTTACGTCGGTTGGGATCACTATCCAAGAGTAGGACGGCCATCTCTTTCCCCTGATGTTTCTTCACCAGCGCGGACGACTGCAAGTAAAGATCTATATCTTTTATATTCAGTATAACATGGAAAAGCTTTCTGCGCAATAGGAGTCCGGTGCCATTTCACTAATTCTCTACGAACTTTGTCCTCCTTAGCGTGAGGTCAGGGTCGTGAAAGCGGCTGGGATTGGGTTGAGGAGCCGCTGGCTTGGGCCAGGTTGAATATTGTCGCAGCAATGTCCAGGGTAGCCTGGGGACGGCCCAACCTCTGGGCTTTTTGGGCCATGTAGGTCAAGGTGTCATTTTCTGGTTGGAGCCATTGGGCCAGGGTGGCTGCGACCAGTTGGGGCTTCTCAGCCCAAGTTCCCACCCCATTGTCTATTACGTATTCTACATTGCCTTCTTCCTGGCCAGGGATGAAACTGCTTAGCAGAATAGGTAACCCGGCGGCGAGGGCTTCGCTGATGGTAGATGGACCCGCCTTAGTGACGATGACGTCGGAGGCACCCATTAACTCTGGCATATTGGCCACAAAGCCGAGAACAGTGGTCGGGATTTGCCAATCAACTTTCTGCAGACGTCGCCGCAGTCTATGATTGCGGCCGGCCACTACCACGAGTTGAGCGTTTACGCGCGTCCTAGCTATGGCCCTGGCAATTTTGTAGACCTTGCCCACGCCCTCAGCTCCTCCGACCACCAAGATGGTCGGTCGGTCTCGCTCTAACCCCAGTTTATCCCGCAGGATCTCTTTCTCCCCAGCCCCTTTGGCGAACTCTAAACCGACAGGCAACCCCACGACTTTGACCTTTTCAAGAGGGAGCCCGTTGGCCAGAGCACGATTTCTGGCTAGTTCGGTGGGAACCAGGCAGGAATCCGTCTCGGGGCAGAGCCAAAGGGGGTGGAGGCTGACGAGATCGGTCACCACGGTGACGAAAGGAATGCGAAGGTTGGCCTCTTGTAGGGCTCGAATAGAGAAATAAGTGAGGACGGGGTGGACGGAGACGATGACGTCGGGGTTACTCTGGCGGAGGAAATCCTTCATGCTCTTTCTGATCGCAGGCCAGAAGATTTCCACAAGAAAGCTCAACACGCGCCGATTGCTGGTTGATCGGAAAATAAATTTCCAAAGGATGGTGCCGCGATTGACCAGGGGGCTGTACAATTGGCCAAGGCGGTTGATGGGGAAGGGGGTATGATCAGCCCAAGGATCGGCAATCTCGACTCGACAAGCCTCACCGTACAACTGGTGCACGGCTTCGGCGATGGCTTCAGCCGCACTGCGGTGACCACCACCGGTGTCAGACATGAGGATGAGGACCTTCTTGCTTGTCATTGGCTGTTCCCCCCTCAAGATTCTGGCTGATTTCGTTTGGTGAGCACGAAGTAGGTGCCAAGTCCCTCTGTCACTGCCACGCCTCCCCTGTTTCCTTCCCTCAAAGGTCGGGGGCAAAGGTTCCGGGAATCTCTTCTCCCCGGCTGACAAAGGTCTTGACGCTTTTCTCAAACTTGCGGCGTGGCAACAGCACGCGATGGTCGCACTGACAGCATTTGATGCCGATGTCGGCCCCCAGGCGTACCACCCGCCACTCATAGCTGCCGCAAGGATGTGGTTTTCTCAGACGAACAACGTCGCCCAGCCTGATCTCCATGACCATCGCTCCACTGCCTCTCTCGATAAGCTAAGTCATTATATCACAACCCGCCCGTTATGGCTAGTCGGGTAAACTATGGCCGTGGCATACTATTGAGAATCTGTCCCCAACTGCGAAAACCCCCAGGTTTGCCAAAATCGTTACTTTATGCTATAGTTGGGAGCGTCGCCACCGTTTGCTCTGATTCCAGGGGACAACAGTGGTAGACTTGGACATTGGCACGCGTTTAACTGAATTCAGAGACCCCGCTTGACAGGAAAGGCTGAGATCAGAGAAAGGAGACAGAGTATCGTCAGATGCGCAGTTATGAATTGTACTTCATTGTTTACCCCGAGGCTGATGAAGAAGAACTGACAGCTATCATTGACAAGATCACCCAGACCATTACGGCCTATGGTGGACAGGTCACTGAGGTAGATTCAAAGGGGAAGCGAAAGCTGGCGTATCCGATCCGCAAATTCCAGGAAGGGTATGATGTAGTGATGCAGACCCAATTAGAGTTCGAGGGCATCCGGGAATTGGAACGCAGCCTGAAGCTCTCTGAACCGATCATTCGCTATCTCCTTGTCAGGACCGATGAGTGATTTGCCTGTACCGCAACAGTGGTGAAAGGGGGGGGATTCTTGTCCCTTCGTTGAAGTCGTGAGCCTGTATCGGAACAGTGGTGAAAGGAGAGCTACGAGATATGGGAAGGGGTTTGAATAAGGTCATGCTCATTGGCAAGCTGGGGCGAGACCCAGAGATGCGTTATACACCGAGCGGCAAGCCGGTCACATCTTTCAGCCTGGCTGCCGATCGCAATTGGGTCTCTGCTGACGGTGAACGTCACGATGAAACCGAATGGTTCAATGTGGTAGCCTGGGGCAATCTGGCTGAGATTTGCAATCAACACTTGGGCAAAGGACAGAAAGTCTATGTTGAGGGTCGCTTGCAGACCCGCAGTTGGGAAGACGAAAATGGTCAAAAACATTTTCGTACAGAGGTGGTTGCTAACGAGATGATTATACTCACTGGCCGTCCGGAGCAGTTCGAAAGCTTGAATAGCGCCGAGATAGGCGCTAGCGATATTCCTTTCTGATTTAGATAGGAGGTAATTTTGGCGGATAGAGAGAGCAGAACAGGAGAGAGTACAAGGGGTCAGAGGCGACCTCGGAAATTCACACCACGGGGCCGCAAAAGGTGCGTTCTGTGCGTGGATGGGATCGACGTCGTTGACTACAAACAGGTGGAGTTTCTTCGCAGCTTTCTGACAAATCGTGGCAAGATCAGGCCCCGCCATAAAACTGGTACCTGTGGCAAGCACCAACGACGTTTGACTGTGGCTATCAAGCGCGCCCGGCACCTGGCCCTTTTGCCTTACACCGCTGAGCACATCCGCCGCTCTCAGTAGCGTTGATGCCGATCAGTGATCCCAAAGGGCATAGGATATAGCGTCCTATGCCCTTCACTTGTAACTCGCACCCTTGGGGGGATTGAAGGCTTTTCTGTCTGGAGAAATGGGATGGCAAAGAGATCTAAGAAACGAGCTAGCTTGACCAAGAAACAAATAGCGCGGAGCAAGGAGGCCCAGCGAGAACAGCGCATGATCATCATTGGCCTGACGGTCGTGTCTGTGGTCATTGCGGTTGTGCTGGGCTTGGGCCTATACCAAGAATACGTAGCCAAGCCAGCTTCACCGGTAGCTGTTGTGAATGGGGTGCCTATTCGTACCGACACCTATCAAAAGATGGTACGCTATCAACGCTTCCTCATCCGCAATTATACAGCTAGCCTTCAGGCTCAGAAAGCTCAGTTGGACCCTACCAATGAAAGCTCTCAGTTCCTGGCACAAGTCCTTCAGCAGCGCATTGATGAAGTCCAGAGAGAGATGATAACCCTTGATGTGCAAGTCCTGGATGATCTAATTGGTGAGGAGTTGATACGTCAGGAGGCGGCCCAAAACGCCTTGAGCGTGACGGAACAGGAAGTAGACGAGGCCGTTCAACGAGAAGTGGCCGGAGGAGCGGGCTTTGTGACCGCGCCGGATGCCACAGCTACTGCTGTCGCAGCGGTAGAAGCCACGGCGACGGCAGCTTCTTTCACCCCTACTCCCTTGCCGACTGCCACTCCCACTTTGACGGTTACGGCGGCCGTTAGTCCTACCACACCCGCTCCCACGGTGCTCCCCACTCCCTTGCCAACGCCCCGCGTTATGACCGAAGGTGAATACCGAGAAAGCTACAAGGCAATGCTGGACATCCTACGCAAGGAGGGAGGGCTGAGTGAGGCCGACTACCATAGGATTATCGAGGCCAATCTGCTCTATAGCAAGCTTCAGGACCTTTTTGCCAGCCGGGTGCCGACGAGCGACGAGCAGGTCCACGCCCGCCATATTCTGGTGGAGACGGAAGAAGAGGCTCAGACCGTGTTAGCACGACTGGAAGCGGGAGAAGATTTCGTTGATCTGGCCAAAGAGTTTTCCACCGATGAGAGTAACAAAGAAGACGGTGGAGACCTGGGTTGGTTCCCCCGTGGGGTGATGACGCCAGCGTTTGAAGAAGCCGCTTTCGCTTTGCAGCCAGGGGAGACGAGCGACATAGTGCAGACGAGCTTCGGCTACCATATCATCCAGGTCGAGGAGCGCGACCCTGACCGTGAGTTAGAGCCTTCCTTCCTGGAGCGGCGACAGGCCTCAGCTCTCAGCGACTGGCTGGAGGAGCAGCGGCAGTCGGAAGCGGTCGAACGCCACTGGTCTTCGGATAAGGTACCACCCCAGATGTAAAGCTGTAACCGGGTAGACTCTACTCCATTTGCCAAACGCAGCCAAAAAGGATAAAATAGGACACCGTTTCATCACTGGTGATATGAGGGGCGCTTTCCTCAACGTTGAATGAGAGGGGATCAAAGATGGTGGAGAATCTGATCATTCTTGGTAGCGGTCCGGCCGGCTTCACAGCCGGCATCTACGCTGGCCGTGCCCAACTGTCCCCTTTGCTTATCACCGGCAGTGCCCTGGGGGGCCAGATAGCCCTTACCAATAAGATAGAGAACTACCCCGGGTTCCCAGAAGCCATAACCGGACAGGAACTGACCCAGTTGATGCAAAGCCAGGCTGAGCGTTTCGGCACCAGGGTGGAAATGGATGAGGTCACCGGAGTAGATTTCTCCGTGCATCCCTTCAAGGTCAAAACCTACGCTCAAGAGTACGAAGCCAAGGCTGTGATCATCGCTACGGGAGCCTCGCCCCGCAAGCTGGGTGTGCCTGGCGAGGAAGAGTTCACCGGCCAGGGCGTCTCTTATTGCGCCACCTGTGACGGCTTCTTTTACCAAAATCGCACGGTGATCGTTGTCGGCGGAGGCGATTCGGCCGTCGAGGAGGCCATGTTCCTGACCAAGTACGCCAGTAAGCTCCACCTGGTGCATCGTCGTAACCGCCTGCGGGCCGAGAAGGTTACCCAGGAGCGAGCTTTCAGGAACGAGAAGATCGGGTGGGTTTGGGATTCGGTGGTCACAGAGATTCTGGGGGACCAGGGTGTGGCGCAGGTCCGCATTAAGAACGTCAAAACCGGTCAGGAATCTTTTCTCAAAGCCGATGGAATATTCATCTACATCGGCAACGTGCCTAACACCCGGTTCCTGGGTGGACAGGTAGAGTTGGACGAGCGTGGCTACATCGTCACCGACCGGAAATGCCACACCAGCGTGCCGGGGGTCTTTGCCGCTGGCGACGTTCAGGAGTGGAGCTTGCAGCAGATCGCTACTGCCATCGGATCGGGAGCTATGGCTGCTATGGAAGCCGACAAGTTCATCGCTGAACTGGAGGGCACGGCTTATCCCGAGAGAACGGCATAGCCCTGTCTATTCGGTCTGGCCAAGATGGCTTGGGAAGTGGAGCCTTCAGGCGGAAAAGTCGGCTGAAGCCCCGATTTGACCCAATCGCTCGTAATCGTTCAGGGGGTGGCCCCTCAGCAAAGTTCAAACAAATCTCTAACGTTTCTCTAACGCTGCTCTAACGGAAGTGTGTTACAATAGCGGTGTGACTCGGTCAAGCAAGATGACTCAAGTTTCCTCTGAGCGCGACTGTAGTTGCTCGTGGAGGGCCTCGAGCCAGGTGTCGGCCCTTCGACTCCGCTGCGGTGAACGTTTATAATCTTGAGGAGGATAATAGGATAATGGCCATCACTAAAGACATGCCCATTGGGCAGGTTGTGCAGAAGTATCCCAAGACTGTGGAGGTTTTCTTGCGTCACGGTCTGATGTGTTTCGGCTGCGCCATAGCTCAGTATGAGAACGTGGAGCAGGGCGCTATCGCCCATGGCATTGACATCGAGGCCTTGATGAAGGACCTTAACGCCGTCGTGCCGGAAACAGCCGAGGGCGCATAGTCGGGTACGACTCGTGGGCGTGTTTCACCTCAAATAGAAACCCCGGCGGGGATTGACCCTGCCGGGGTTTGCCTGAGCTACATCTCTGTCAGGCGTAGAGCTTTACCACATCAGCGGCCTGAGGGCCCTTGGGGCTGCTTTCGATGGTGAACTCCACTTGCTCGCCCTCTTCCAGGTTGCGAAAACCCTCACCCTGGATGGCCGAGTAGTGGACGAAGACATCATCGCCGTCTTCGCGCTCGATGAAGCCATAGCCCTTGGCGCGGCTGAACCACTTGACTGTGCCGGTGGTTCTTTCACCCACTGTCTAGTACACCTCCTTCCCCATGATACTGTAGGGCGGAGCGAGTCTGTCCCTGGGTCCTGCCCGCCAGCCAGGGCCGCTTCCGACCTGGCCCTACAAAGAAACCGCCCAGGGGCGTAAGAAGCTTGGGCGGTTCATCGTGCATTGACCACTGTTGCGGTACAGGCGATCTCCGAAACAAGAACTTACTGCGTCCTACAAGAAACATTTTATCACATATTTTGGTTTCTGTCAAGTTGGGATGGCGATGGGTACACCGCAAAAGTGTGGGCAGAAACCGGGCGTGGGAGCCTGGCCCGCTATTTTTCGATTAGGCACTTAATAAACAAAACCTCTTGCCCACAGCAAAATGCTTCCACATTCGCTTCGCTAGCGGCTCGATAGCGTTCTCAATTGCGTGAGAGTTCTTCGAGCAGCGCCTTGGCCTCTTGCAAATCAGGTGTATCAAATCCTTCGGTGAACCAACCATAAATCTCTGCGAGCATCTGACGCGCCTCGTCCATCCTGCCTTGCTCCTGCCACAGACGCGCCAAGCTCGTCGTCGCCCGCAGCTCCCACGACTTGGCCTGCTGGCGGCGGGCCACCTCGATGGCCTCCAGAAAGCCGGCTTCCGCTTCAGCATCATTGCCCTGCGCCAGCAGCAACTCTCCCTTCAGCCGGTAAAGCTCTGCTTCCCAGTGGCGCTCGTCCGTCTGTTCCACCAGGGCGAGTGCCTCGGCCAGTGTGGCCAGTCCTTCCTCTGGCTGTCCTGCCTTGGCCTGCGCCTCGGCCAGAGGGCGAAGTGAACCTGACAAGTAACACCGCACGCCTACAGACTGGAGAGCCGCCATGCCCTCGCCCATTTGCGCCATTCCCTCTTGGACCTGTCCCAGCATGACCACTGCTTCTCCCCGGAAGCAGGTTCCCATCGGCAACCACCCTGGTAAGCCCTTTTCATTCGATAATCGCATCAGCTCGTCTGCATTGTCCTTGAGTGCCGGCGCATTCCGGCGCATCTCATTGAACATGCAACCCCCATAGCAGAGGACATCGGCCAGGGAGAAGGCGTGGTCGAGTTCTCGAGCCAGGGCCAGCGCCTCCTGGCTGCGCTTCAAGGCCTGATCGGGATAACCAAGACACCAGAGGCAACAGGCATCATACGCCAGAGCGCTCAGTCCTGCATCTGACCCACTAAGGAACACGAGGGGGTGGTGGTGTTGAGGTTCATAGAAGGCAATCATCTGCTCGAGATGGGCTCGGGCTGCTGTGTATTCTCCGAGACCGAATAAGATAAATCCCAGACGCCAGTGGCCCAGCGCCACGAGCAGCGGGTCCTCGGCCTGTTGAGCCAGGTTGAGCGCCTCTTCTGCGAGCTCACGCGCCCTCTGATGCTCGGCCCGCACATAGTGCATGGTCGACAACTGACCCAGTATCCAGCACAACTGAGACGTCTTCCCCGTCTGCTGGCACAGTTCGCGGGCCCGGGTGTAGGCTTTTTCCACTTCTGGGGCTGGAAAGGCCTTGGAGCCTATCCAAGCCATGCCGAGGGCCAGTTGCAGTGCGAGTTCTTGCTGAGCGCGCTCGGGGGAGTCCGGCAGGGCCATGAGCAAGGCCAGCCCTCTGGTCAGGTGAGCGATCGCCTCCTGATAGGCGGACAGTTGCACGGCCCTTTCCCCGGCCTGATGTAGATAGTCTATCGCCTTCTCCGCAATCCCCGCCTCCTGGAAGTGCCATGCCAACTGCACGGCGATCTCGCTCGCCTGGTCTCCATACAATTCCTCCAGCACGTTCCCCACATCCTCGTGGAGATACGCCCGTTCCACTTGGTCCAGGCTATCGTACAGATACTTCTGGAACAGATAGTTCCTGAATCGGTAGCGGGATACACGCTGCGACTCCAGACGCTCGATAGCCTGCGCGCGTACCAGGCGATGCCTGCGGTCCAACTCGCTGCTCAAGCGCTGCACCATCTTCCTCTCGTCGGTTCCCAGGACTCGGGCCATCACCTCGGCAGCGAAATCTTCACCCTCCACGCTGGCCACTCGCAACGCAGCCTGCAACGGCTCGGCCAGACGGCCCATGCGCTCCGCAATGACCGCCTCCACCCGCGCCGGCAATGTCTCCCAGTCCAACGCCGGCCCCTCAACCCAGCGGCCTTCTGGGTCCTGGATCAAATCCCCCCGCTCCTGCAAGCCTCGCAGCAGCTCGATGGTGAACAGGGGATGGCCGCGGGTCTGCCGATAGAGCATCTCCCGGAACGCAGCCCCCAGCCGGTTGGGCTCGCTGTCCAGAAACGCCTCCACAAAATCGCGGCTCTCGGCCTGACCCAGGTTCACGGTGATGTCGCCAAAGTCGCGCTGGAACTCGTTGACCACGGGCTCCAGGGGATGCCGTGCCCCATCCCGGCCCAATGCGACTTCTTCCGGACGATAGGCGCCGACGATCAGGATGCGGCTGCCGGCCAACTGCCGGCCCAGGTGAAAGAGCAAGTTGATAGAACCGGCATCCGCCCACTGCAGGTCGTCCACCACCAATACCAATGAGACTTGGCGTGCCAGGGCTTGCAGCACCCTGGCGTACTGCTTGAACAAGTCACTCTGCTGCGGGCTGGGAGCGCCGCCGGGGCCGGTCGCCACGTCCTGAGCCAGTCGAAGGGGCTTGCGTTCCACAAGCTCATCCAGGCGGGTCAGCCAGTTCGCCCCGCCGGGCGTACAGGCCACGGCACGGTCAACCAGGGCAGTACCAGTGACGAAGGTATCAATCAGATCCGGGCCGACCTCTACCAGCGTCTGCGCCGCAAGGGGGAGTGTATTCCACAGGCGGCGGGCATGCTCTCTGGTCATGGCCCCCGCCGCCCAGCGGGCTTCGACGTCACCGGTCAGCAACTCCAGGATCTCGCGAAAGGGCAGGTAGGGGTCGCCGATGCCAGTGTGAGCGTTGCAGTTCCCGCTGGCGACGATCAGAGCTTGCCCTGCCTGTCCCGAGCGTAGTCGAGGGGAGTCTATCGAAGGGTCAGCATGGGCCTCTTGGGCGCGCCGGGTGAATTCCTGGACCAGGGCTGTCTTGCCGCTGCCCGCTTCGCCGGTCACGAACGCTACCCGACCCTGGCCGGCCAGCGCCAGGTCCAGAAACCGGTCCAGTTGCGCCAACTCGCGCTCGCGGGCGACAAAGACGGGTCTTTCAACTTCAACCAGTTCTTCATCAAGGAAAGAGGGAGGTTCAGCGGCGAGAGCAGGAGGACGAGCGGGGAATGGTACAGGGGGTTTCAACTCTCCGTCCCGGATTTGCTCGTACAGCCTCGTCGTTTCTGCGGCTGGCTCGACGCCCAGTTCTTCGGCCAGGAGGCGGCGACAGGTCTCGTACTGGGCCAGGGCAGCGCTACGCTGGCCACTGAGGGCCAGTGTGCGCATCAGTTGTTGGTGGGCTGCCTCATCCCAGGGCTCCAGTTCGACCAGCCGCCAGGCACAGGATTGGGCTTGCGCGTACTGGCCGCGTTGCCCGTAGATTGCCGTCAGGCCATGCAGGGCGGACGACATCTGCCGGCCAATCTGCTCCCGTGTAAACAGCGCCCATTCCTCAAAGGCGGGGCTGTCGCCGACAGAGAATCCCTCCAGGAAGCTGCCCCGGTACAAAGCGACGGCTTGTTGCAGTTGGTCAATGGCCGATGGGTGGGCCTTGTCCACCTCCACCATCTCCGTGAAGGCCGTGACGTCGAGCCAGTAGTCGCTGGCCGCGTTGAACTGGAGGGTATCCCGGGTGATGAGCAAGAAGGGCGGTTCGGCTGTGCGGTCGCCGATCACCCGGCGGAGGTTGGAGAGGGCGTAGCGCAGGTTGTTGAGGGCGTC
>JBGVTF010000022.1:0-12579 GCA_041862415.1 Anaerolineae bacterium
CCTGCCGGATCAATTCCTCGCAGGCCCGCCGCGAGGCCACCCCAGCTTGAGCCAGGACTTTCTGCAACCGCTCCACCGACTAGTCCTCTCTGACATAGAGGGATAATTGGGCCTGTGGCCAAGGTCCCGCGTAGAAAAAGGCCGTCCCCACCGGTTCTGATGCCTCTACGACACGTTCTTCACTATCGACTTGTCGGAAACAACGTAGGAGCGTACCCTGCCAGCGGGGCAGGAAAACCTCGGCCTTGTCTTGCAAGCCAAAGGTGCGCCAGACACCTTCGCTATCCTGGAGGCGATTCAAGGAGCCGGAGCCTATCTCCAGAGTATACCAGGCATAGTTGTCAAAGTAGTAATCGAGGAGGGTCGAAGCGTCTCCGTAGCGGTCCTCGCTGCCCAAGATCACGACCAGGACCTGATGTCCGTCGCGGGTGGCCGAAGCTACCAGGCATTCCCCCGCCCCGGGGGTCGTGCCCGTCTTGACTCCATCGGCTCCCGGGTAGTTCCCCAGTAGCTCGTTGCGGTTGCTCAGACGGCGCCCACGGAAGGTGTACTCCTGGGTGCTGACGATCTCGGTGAAGGTAGGATCCGCCAAAGCCTGGTGGGCAATCATCATTAGATCGTAGGCGCTGGAGTAGTGGTCGGGAGCGTCGAGGCCATGGGGGTTGACGAAGTGGGTATCGGTGAGCCCCAGGTCCTTCGCTTTCTGGTTCATCATCTCCACGAAGCCGTCTACAGAACCGCCGATGTGTTGGGCCGTAGCCGTGGCCGCGTCGTTGCCTGAGCGCAGCAGCAAGCCGTAGAGGAGTTCTTCCAGAGTGACTACCTGGCCGGGCGAAAGCCCCATCTGCGCCCCTCCCATCAGGGCTGATTCGCGGACTACTACCTGCTCCTCCAATTGCCCTTTCTCCAGAGCTACCAGGGCTGTGGCTATTTTGGTTGTGCTGGCCGGGGCCAATCGTTGGTGAGCGCTCTTCTCGGCCACTATCTGACCAGAGGCCACATCGCTGACAATGGCCGCCTGGGCCGTCACTTCCGGCATGGCCAGGGCGGCGATGGCCTCGATTTGATGGGGATAGAGACGTACGCTTCCCAGGTCTGAGTCGGTCAGGACCGGCGGGCCGAAGCCCAAGGTCAGACAACTCAGGACAATGAACAAACAAGAGCTGATGGCTCTAAGGGTCCGTAAGAGAACAACTTTCGCTCCCGTCGGATCTGCAATCCGGCGGGACAGCGGCTGGATTACAAATCCAGCCCGAGCGAGACGAGAAGTTATTTTATTGCGGGCTCTGATGATGCGTTGCACAAAGTCTCCAGGGATCAACTCAGGGCAGATGTCCTCCACATGCGCTATTATAGCAGAAAAAAGTTGGATTGTATAGTTCGACCTGTTGCGCAAGCCCGCTTGCCCGAAGACAGTGGACAAATAAGCCATTATCTGCTAAAATAGCAAGGGTATCGGTGGCAGTCCTCTATCTCACGGAAACCGGAGAAGCTGGTAAGAGTGACAAAGTATCTTTTCTGCACTGGAGGGGTGGTCTCCTCGGTGGGTAAAGGGGTCACGGTAGCGTCCATTGGCCGCATCCTGCGAAGCCGAGGCATTTCCGTCTCTGTTCAGAAACTAGATCCCTACCTCAACGTTGACCCTGGGACTATGAATCCCTATCAGCACGGAGAAGTTTTCGTCACGGAAGACGGAGCCGAGACCGACTTGGACCTGGGTCACTACGAACGCTTCATTGGTGAGAACCTGACCAAAGCCTCCAATGTCACTGCTGGTCAGATCTATTCTGAAGTCATTGCCAAGGAGCGACGAGGCGACTACCTGGGTGGCACCATTCAGGTTATCCCTCACGTGACCAATGAGATCAAACGCCGCATTGGCTTGGTGGCCAAGGAGAGCGGAGCCGAAGTGGTCATCGTGGAAGTAGGAGGCACGGTGGGTGACATTGAAGGCTTGCCTTTCTTGGAAGCCATCCGCCAGATGCGCAAGGACGTGGGCCGTGAGAACGTCCTTTACATCCACCTCACCCTCCTTCCCTATATCATCCCCACCGGTGAACTGAAGACCAAGCCCACCCAGCACAGCGTCAAGGAACTTAGGAGTATCGGCATCCAACCCGATGTCATCGTCTGCCGCTCCGATCATCCCATGGACGATGCCCTCAAAGACAAGATCGCCCTCTTTTGCGATGTGGAGCCCCAGGCGATTATCCCTTTGGCCACCGTTGACACGGTTTATGAGATACCTCTCATCTTAGATGAGGCTGGCCTGGGCCAGTTCATTGTGGAGCGGTTTAGTCTGTTGGGTCAAGAGCCTGACCTCACGGCCTGGCGCGAACTGGTGGAAGAGATCAAACGCCCGAAAGAGCGGTTGAAAGTCTGCATTGTAGGTAAATATGTGGAGCTTGTAGACGCTTACATCAGCGTCCGTGAGGCCCTCTACCACGCTGGTGTGTACCATAAATGTGACATGGACATCCACTGGATCAGTTCTGAGGATCTGGAGAAAGGGCGGGGTCTGGAGCAAATGGCTCAGGTGGATGGCATCGTGGTGCCTGGTGGCTTCGGTTACCGGGGTATCGAGGGTAAGATCGTGGCCGCCCGTTACGCCCGCGAGAACAAAATGCCCTATCTGGGTCTCTGCCTGGGCATGCAGGTCATGGTCATCGAGTTGGCCCGCCACGCCTTGAACAGCGATGAGCCTAATTCCACCGAGTTCGATATCGCCACCAAGTACCCGGTCATTGACTTGATGCCCGAACAGCAGGCCATGTCCGCTATGGGGGGTACCATGCGCCTGGGCATCTACCCCTGCCATCTGGTGCCCGGCACCAGAGCCGCGGCTGCCTATGGTCAAGAGGTGGTCAACGAGCGCCACCGCCACCGTTTCGAGTTTAACAACGCTTATCGGGACATTCTGTCTCGGGCTGGTCTGATACTCTCTGGCCTTTCCCCCGACAGGCGTCTGGTGGAGATTGTGGAGGTGGACGATCACCCCTGGATGGTAGGCACTCAATTTCACCCAGAGTTCAAGTCCCGTCCCAACTGCCCGCACCCTCTCTTTCGCGACTTTGTCGCCGCAGTGAAGGAGCGGCGCGATAGCAGGGGGTGAATCCAGAGGACGTGCAAGGACTGAGCTACAAAATACAAATGCTTGAGGAGGCACATCAATGGAGATCTATCTCGACACTGCAAAGATCGAAGAAATCAAAGAAGCAGCTTCCTGGGGTGTCATCAGTGGGGTGACGACCAACCCCAGCCTGATGATGCGCGCTGGTCGAGGCGACTACCAGGAAGTCACGCAGGAAATCTGCTACATTGTGCAAGGGCCTATCAGTGCCGAGGTGGTCAGCCTGGAAGCCGAGGGTATGGTCGAAGAAGCCAGGCGCATTGCCCAGTGGTCTCCCCACGTGGTCATCAAAGTGCCTGTCATCCCCAAGGGACTCAAAGCCATGAATGCTATCTCTAAACTGGAAGTTGATCCGGAGACCCTCTGCCAGGGCTGCCCCTGGTTTGGTCAGTGTGATACCCCTATTGACAAAGCTCGTGATTTGGCCAGTCTGTGGGGGGTCCGTGTCAACGCCACCCTGGTCTTCTCGGCCAACCAGGCTCTTCTAGCCGCTCTGGCTGGGGCCAGCTACGTTTCGCCTTTCGTCGGCCGCCTGGACGATGTGGGCAACGATGGGATGCAGGTTGTGGGCGACACGGTAGAGATATTCTCTACCTATGGCATCGAGACCGAGGTCATTGCTGCCAGCATCCGCCACCCGATGCACATCACCGAAGCGGCCCTGGCCGGCGCGGACATTGCCACTGTGCCTTACAAAGTGCTGATGCAGGCCATCAAGCACCCCTTGACCGATGTGGGCGTCCAGCGTTTTCTCGATGACTGGGCCAAGGTCAGCAAGTAGCGACGAGCATCTTCCATGCCCCTACCACCCCTACCCCCGAATAGGGAGGCTAACATGATTGACGAAGCCAACTCCGACCTACCAACCGGGGAGGAAACCGCACCGTCCTCTGAATCTGGTGCCACCTCTCTCATTGACGAAGGCCGGGAACGTCGCCAGGCCCTCTTCGTTGACGTTGCCCAGGTTTCGGCAGGTATCGCTGCGGCGGCTTCTATGGCTTATGCCGTGGCTTACTTCGTCCTTCCTTCTAGACCATGGCAGGTTGCCGTGTCCTTCGGCCTCTTGTTCTCAGTGGCCCCTGTGATTTTGATAGCACGCTGGCTGGCGCAGCGGGGTTATCTGGAAGCGGGTGCTTTTCTGTTTGCCTTATACCCTACCCTTAGCATTGGTGGTATCACCCTTTTCATGCCGGCCACTTTCCCCTGGGCTGCGGGCATCTTTGTGGTGCTTATCATCCTGATGGGGATGATCCTCGACCCGAGAGCGGCATACGTTGTGGCCATTGGAGGAGGCGTTCTGTACTGGATCCTGAATGGGCTGATTCGAGGGCAGTTGGTGACGCCTTTTTTAGATATACCAGAAATTGCCGTACTGATTGTCGGCGGTCTCTTCTACCCCATGATCTTCTTTCTAGTGGCCTTCCTGAGTTGGTTGGCCACCAGCGGGTTGAAGCAAGCCCTGGAGGAGTCGCACCAGCGGGCAGATGAGCTTCAAGAGGCAAGCCAGCGCCAGGCCCAGATGCTGGCAGAGTTGGAGGAGCGTGCTGCTGAGCAAGCACGCCTGTTAGCTCTGGTGGAAGAACTGTCAACGCCAGTGATCCCTATCTTTGAGGACACGGTAGCCTTGCCTCTGGTGGGTAGCATTGACTCCCGTCGTGCCAAGCGGATCACCGCCGATCTTCTGGAAGGTATCAGCCAGCGTCGGGCCAAGATCGCTATCATTGACATCACAGGCGTGCCGACTGTTGATACAGCAGTCGTGAAATCATTGATGCAGACCGTTCAGGCGGCTGAGTTGATGGGCTGCCAGGTGGTGCTGACCGGTATCAGGCCGGAGATTGCTCATACACTGATCATTTTGGGGGTAGACCTGGGAGAAGTCGTCACTCTGAGGAATCTCCAGAACGGTATCGAGTACGCTGCAGAACGTCAGCAATTGCCCTTTGCTAAGGCTGGAAGTCAGGTAACTCGTGGCTGAGAACGATTGCCCATTGCCTGGCTTTCATTCGCGAGCGAGGTCTGAAGGACCGACCTCGAATACTATCATCTTGAGGAGGAACATCAATGGAGATGGAAAAAGTGGCCAAGGCCATGGAGAAGGTCGGTATCCCTGGAAGGGATGCCTACGATCTGCCTACCAGCACCAAGCGCTTCCCTGATGGGGCCTGGTACCGCATGGAGGTTTCCGGTGTGGAGCGGCCCAAGGTGTTGGAGGCTCTCATTGACGAGATGCAGAAGCGTAAGGTGCCCATCCATCGCCTCATCTCAGTGGTCATGGGCGCGACCCTTTTGGACAAGGCGGAGCTCAAGGATTTCGCTCAGATGGCCGCCGACGTGGGGTCCGAAGTCATCCTCACCCCCGGCCCGCGCTCAGCCTGGGACACAGGGCGGCAGCTCGTCACCCCAGAGGGTGGGCTGTCGGGCCTGCGCTTCCGCGGGTCCGACCAGTTGTGCCAGGTCATCACCGACATCATGACTTGTATTGACATCGGCTTCCGGGGTTTCCTGGTCATAGACGAGGGGCTCTTGTGGCTGCTCAACGAGATGAGGAAGAACGGCGACATCCCCGAGGACGTGATCTTTAAGGTCTCCATCTATGCTGGTCACGCCTCGGCTGCAGGGGGCAAGGTCTTGCAGATGTTGGGGGCGGGTACTTTCAATCCGGTAGCCGACCTCAGCTTGCCCCAGTTCGCCTCTATCCGTCAGGCCATTGACATCCCGCTGGACCTGCACATTATCCTCACCGAGTCTTTCGGTGGGTACATCCGCATTTACGATGGTCCGGAGATGGCCCGCGTCTGCGCGCCGTGCTACTACAAGATCGAACCTGGTCCGGCCTGCGCCGCTGGTCCAGGGGCTCTCTACAAGCCGTGGGTGGATGAGGGGATGCTGGCCCACTGGGCTCGGGTGAAAGTGAAGTACGCCCAGATCATCCACGAGGTCATCCAGGAAAACTTTCCTGAGGCCACGATGTCAGAGTTGGGGGCGGAGGATTTGGCGGTTCCAAAGCCCTGAAAGGGACACCAAGGAAGGCCGTCGGGCCCAGTGTTCGACGGCCTTTTTCCAACACAACTCCCTGCTGCAGGGTGCGCGCCAAAAACCGGGTGCCGTCACCCTGCTGACCGAGACTGTCATTGGAGGACACAGATGCCTGTCAAAGTACCCTGGCTGAAGGGCGTTTTCCCTGCTCTGGTCACGCCTTTCGCCAAAGATGAAGAGTTCGACGAAGAAGCTTACCGCAATTTGATCCGCCACGTCTTGCCCCATGTGGACGGCCTGGTACCCTGCGGTACCACCGGCGAGTTCCCCTACCTCTCCGTGGAGGAGCAGAAGCGCATCGTGGGAGTTGCCGTCGAGGAAGCAGGAGCCAAGCCGGTCATTGCCGGCACAGGGGCGGCTGGCACTCGCCAGGCCATCGAGTTGGCACACAATGCCAAGGAGGCCGGGGCCAGTGCATGTCTGATAGTTACCCCCTATTTCCTCCACCCTTCGGACAAGGGGGTCTATCAGCACTTCTACGAAATCGCCAGGGCTGTGGACATCCCTATCATCATGTACAATATCCCACAGACAGTGGACCGCTATCTGCCTCGCACCGTCGTCGAGGACCTCTCCGACATTCCCAACATCGTCGGCCTCAAAGACTCCTCGGGCAACCTGACCTACACCATGGAAGTCCTGGAGATGATCCAGGGCCGTATTGATGTCTTCGTTGGCCACGACGAAGTGGTCTTGCCAGCCCTGGCTGGAGGCTGCACGGGCATGATCCTGGCCTCGGCCCAGGTTTTCCCTGAAGTGTGGCAGCAGGTTTTCAAAGCTGTGCAAGAGGGAGACCTGGCCAGGGCCCGCGAGTGGCAAGGCAGTGTGCAGAAGCTGGCCCGCATCTTTTGCCGGCATGGCGGTGGAGTAGCCGTTAAGGCGGCTCTGAATATGATGGGCGTCAAGGTCGGTGGCCCACGACGTCCCCTCAAACGGACGGGCGGAGCGCTGATGCATGAGACGAGGGCTGAGATCCAAATGGAACTGGAGAAGCTGGGCAAGGTTCAATTCTCAATTCCCAGTTTCCAATCCCCAACTGGGCCATTGGAGGGTAGATTCGCTGATTTGGAGCTGTCGGCGGAGCAGATAAAGGCTGCTGGGCTGCGAGTTGGTGCCGGTATGGCAGGGGAGGAGCCAGAGTGGGTGCAGCTCGATCTGATCGCCGGGCCGAAGGATGGTCCGTTGGGAGAAGCCTACGCCTACCAGCTCACCTATCCCCTCCACCGCCGTGAAGCACTGACCACTATTCTGGAGCCCAACCTGACAGTACGTCCGCCTACTCTCATCTTGCCCACGCTGGAGCAGAAGAACCTGCGCCAGGCCAACATGATTTATGGGCCCACCCAGTCGGCCGTGGCCAAAGCTATCGTTGACAACCTGGAGAAGGGTGTCATCCCTGTGTCGGCCATGGACGAGGAGGTGATGGTCGTCCTGGCCACGGTGGACCCCAAGGCGCTGGATCGCCACGCGCTGTATCACAATGTTTACACCGCGATGGACGTAGCGACGCGGCAGACTTTCGACCAGAGGAAATAGAGGGTGCGTGAGGAACGATGAAGATCGGTGCGACGCTGATTCCCCTGGCAGGATGGGCAGCCTATCCAGGGGAGCCGGCGAAGGAGCGGGAGCGACGGCTCCTAGCCCTCCGCCGGCTGGTCGAGGAGTACGGGCTGCAAGCCGTGGAGCTAACTCTCGATTTTGGCCTGCTCTATCCCCAGGTACTGGATGAGGCATTCTACCGCCAGGCCGCGCATCTGCAAGAGGGACTGGGCTTCGTCTGCACTGTGCATTTGCCTCTGCTGTGGCTGGACCTATCCAGCCTCAACGAGCCTATCCGCCAGACCAGCGTGGAGTGCGTCCGCCGGGCAGTGGAACTGGTACGGCCCTTGCAGGTGGAGAGCTACGTGTTGCACCTGTGGGGCTTTACCACCGCCCAGATTTACCGCGTTTTGGCTGACGAACGCCAGCGGCCGATGCTGCTGGAGGCAGCGATGGCTCAGGCTGGCCGCAGCCTGGCCCAGATCCGCACCTTCATCGAGCCCGCCAAGCTCTGTGTGGAGAATCTGGAAGCGCCGCCCTTCGATCTGGTGCTGCCGCTGATCGAGCAGCAAGGGGTGGGCATCTGTCTGGACGTGGGCCACCTGGCCTGGCAGGGTGGTGGTGAGCTGGCTTTCCTGGAGAGACACGGGGAGCGGGTGAGGGAGGTTCACCTGCACGATGCTGTGCTCCCCTCCCCTGACCAGGGAAAGCGGGCGCGTGACCACCTGCCCCTGGGACAGGGCGAGCTCGACCATGAAGCCCTGTTGCGCAGGCTCGATGAGATCGGCTTCGACGGTTGCGTCATCGTTGAGAACAATAGCGAGGCCGATTTGAGGGAGAGTCTGAAGAAATTACGGCTATGGCTGTAAGGGATAAGCAAGGAGAGCTTGGTGCGCCGCAAGGGCTACAAGCCGTATAGGAAGTATGTCAAGACGATCAGCGAGCTCAAGAAGGATGACAGTTCAGTGTTCTATGTGGGCCAGATCAATCCCCGATATCTGGGAGGCGCAATTGACTTGCGACAACATTCCCGCCATGTGATTTTGACTGGCTATCGCTATAGCCATTACATGGCAAGGCATAGGGAAATGGAGGACTACGAAGACCTGATGCCCTCTGTTCTTGAACATCCAGATGTGGTGGGCAAGAGTAGGTTTTCCAGAGCACTTCGCTTCATTTTCTCACAGCGGTATGACAAAAGATACCTGTCATTGATTGTGGAGATAAAGCGAAAGAAAAGGGAACACGAGGTAATCAGCTTCTTCTTTGAGGGCGAGAGGGATATAAGGACGCGACGGAGAAAGGCGCTGGTGACCTGGGAGCGGGGAATGGAAGAGACCACCAGGCCAGACCGCCACCCTGGCATTTCTTAGCTGCCAATACCGTTCGACTACAATGGTCTACTTGGCTGGCGCGTCGCGGCGGATTTCGACCTCTGGTGGTCTACGATTAAATTATAGCTTAGATGCACACATTTGTCAAGCGCGAGAAGTTGGATCTGTTCAAAAGCATTCTTCGTTGCCATTTAGCACCACCTCTCTTCAAAGGGCAACTCTACATAGCAAATAATCACGAGGAGGTCCTATGTCCAAGAAACCCGATTGGTTCAAAGGCATATTCCCGGCTTTGGTCACACCCTTCACCAAAGACGATGAGATTGATGAGGCAGCTTACCGCGCTCTGATCCGGTACGTGCTGCCCCACGTGGACGGGGTGGTGCCGGTGGGCACCACCGGCGAGTTCGTTTATCTCTCAGAAGCAGAGAAGCAAGAGGTCATTGAGATCGCCATAGACGAGGTGGGGGGCAGGGTGCCGCTGGTGGCTGGCACTGGTTGCTCCAGCACCCGCGACACGGTGAGGCTCACGGCCTGGGCCAGAGACGCTGGAGCGACGGCGGTCCTGGTGGTCGCTCCCTTTTACCTCAAACCTACCTTTAATGAGGTCTACGAGCACTACGAGAGGGTCAACCGGGTGGGTCTGCCCATCATCCTCTACAACATCCCCCAGTGCGCCGGGACGCATTTCAAGTGGTGGACGGCCGAGGGCATGGCCACCGACCTGGGGAACGTGGTGGGCATCAAGGATTCCTCTGGCGACATCCCGTTCCTGGCAGCGCTGTTGGAGAAGATCCGGGACACCGTCGGCATCTTTACCGGGCACGACGAGACGGTGGCTGCTGCCCTGGGCGCTGGCGTGGATGGCGCAATCCTTGCCAGCGCCAACCTGATCCCTGACATCTGGCAGGAGATCTACCAGGCCTCACAGCGCGGCGACCTGGCCACAGTTCAACGCCGTCAGAAAGAGATCCAGATTCTGGTGCGCATCATCGCACGCAAAGGCACGAGCCAAGCGGTGAAAGAGGGCCTGCGCATGATGGACCTGACCATGAGCGATTCCCGCCATCCTATCATGCCCGGCGGTGCCTTCGAGCGGGAGGACCGGGAGGACCTGCGCACTCAATTGGAGAACCTGGGCAAGATCGGCCGCCGGCCGGTGACCTTCTCCGTTGACGGAGGGATGACGAGCGATTACGCCGCCACGCCAGCCACGCCTCCCACTGTCGGTGACCTGACGCTGTGTGTGGGGGAAGGCTTGGCCGGCCCACCTTTCTCCGAGATCGCCCACATTGACCTGCTGCTGGGCCTCAAGGAGGGACCGGTGGGCAAAGCCATCGAGCGGGCCCTGGGTGAGCCACGACCCGGCCACGAATTGAAAATCATCAACGAGCGGCCGTGCACCATGCTGGTGCCTACGGTCACCATCCGCACCGAGAAGGCGTCTCGGTTGGTGTACGAGGACGCGGCGGCCGGTGTGAACCTGGCCATCAAACACAGTATCCAGCAGGGCTTTCTGCCGGAGGGCCTCCTGGGTCAAATCTGTCTCATTGCCAACGTCTTTGTCCATCCGGCGGCCGCTATCCGCCGCCGCGTCAAGATCAACAACTACAAGGCCATGCGTGGAGCCATCCGCAAGGCCATCGAGAGACGCCCAACCTTGGAAGAGTTGCTCAACGAAAAAGAAGCTGCCCGACATCCTTTCCGTTATGCGCCGTAGGGGGAGCCTTGCGAAGGTTCCAGAAACCTTCGCAGGGCTTTGATACTGTAGAGGAAGTCCAATGAAAACTCCTGCGCCGTTCGGTGCTGCCTATGGCGGCGCGGGCTGGTCCCCGCGAACTACCAGCCTGCGCCAGGAGATGGGTGACATTTGGGGGCCCTGGGGGGTGACCTCTGAGTGGGGGCCTCTTCAAGCGGTCCTGCTCCACCGGCCAGGGGTGGAGGTCGAGGGGCTGGCCGACCCCAACGCAGCACAGATGCTGGCTGCCCTAGACCCGGCTGCCATGCGTCGTGAGCACGATGCTCTGGCCGAGGCCTACCGTCGCGCCGGGGTGGCCGTCCACTACCTGGAGCCGAGCACAGTCCCACCCCCTAACACCCTTTTTGTCCGTGACCTTTTCTTCACCACACTGGAGGGCGCTATTCTGGCGCGGCCCGCGTCGACCGTTCGCGCTGGCGAGGAGCGCCACGTTGCCCAGCGCCTGGCCGATCTGGGCCTGCCGATCCTGCGCAGTGTGCGGGGAAGCGGGACTTTTGAAGGGGCTGATGCCCTGTGGGTGGACGAGAAGACGGTGCTTCTGGCCACGGGCTTGCGGACCAATGCCGAAGGAGCGACGCAGGTAGAGAGCCTGCTCAGGGAGATGGGAGTGGACGTGATGCGCGTAGGGTTGCCCTATGGAGCCATGCACCTCCTGGGAGTGCTGAATTTCGCGGACCGTGACCTGGCGGTGGCCTGGCCAGGGCGGGTGCCTTACCGGGCGGTAGAGGCTGTGCGACAGCGAGGTTTTGAGGTGCTGTGGCTGCCGGACGAAGCAGAGGCCAGGCAGGGGATGGCCCTTAACTTTGTGACGTTGGGGCCACGGCGCGTGCTGATGCCGGCTGGTTGCCCGTTGACCAGAACAGCCTACGAGGCGGCAGGCATCTCTTGTCAAGAGGTGGAAATCGGAGAGTTGCTGAAAGCCGCCGGCGGCGCGGGTTGCCTGACGGGGATCCTGAGCCGACTGAAGGACGCCCGATAGGCCCGAAAATCAAACGGCCAGCTTGCAAGAACCACAACGCCCCCCAGCCTCTCGTTGGTGTGAGCTGAGGGGCGTTGATATGGGTATTGACCATTAGGGTCAGGCCGTGATATAATAGACCTGTATGGGTTCGATTTATAGACTTCATCGAGCACTTTCAACACATAATGAGAGGAGTGAGCACGATGAGCGAGAAAGAGTTCCCGGTCACCGACGGATTCGACTTTCCAGTGGGCAAGCCCAATGCAAAAGGCTACTACGTGGCGGCTGGCCTGGCCGAGCAAGAGTATTACAAGCGTTTCAATGCCTGGCACCCTGGCGAGGATTGGAACGATCTGCGAGGCGGCGATTCTGACTTGGGGGCTCCCGTGTACGCCGTGGCCCACGGTCTGGTGGTGGCTGCGGACAGTTTCCCTGCCTGGGGCAACATCGTGCTCATCGAACATCATCTGTCCGATGGGAGCAAAGTGTGGTCCCAGTATGCCCATTTGGAGGAGTGTTTCGTTGAGGAAAGCCAGGTAGTGCAGCGGGGCGACCAGATCGGCACTATCGGCAAGGGAGCTGGAGAACGCTATCCGGCCCACCTGCACTTTGAGATCCGGCTCAAATCTCTGCCAGCCAACCAATGGGACTTGACGCGAGATGAGGTGCTGCGGGCCTACGCTGATCCCACCAACTTTATCAAGAGCCACCGTCCCGACGATGAGAGGCTGGAGATTACAGTAGACGACGAGGAAGAGGCATTCGTCCGCTCCGAGTCCAAGTACTGGCACGAGGCTGCCTATGGGTACAAAGGGCA
>JBGVTF010000023.1:0-5885 GCA_041862415.1 Anaerolineae bacterium
CCGAGAAATACGATGTCACCAAATATGAGCGGCCATCGGTGACGGTGGACGTGGTCATCTTTAGCGTGGTTGAGGGCCAGTTGAAGGTGCTGCTCATCCAGCGCAAGAACTGGCCCTTTGAGGGAACGTGGGCCATCCCCGGTGGGTTTGTGGATATGGACGAGCCTTTGGAGGACGCGGCCGCCCGCGAGTTGTACGAGGAGACGGGGATAGAAGGGGTCTACCTGGAGCAGTTCTATACCTTTGGCCAGCCGGACCGTGACCCTCGCACGCGGGTCATCAGCGTGGCCTATCTCGCTTTGGTAGATGCCGGTCAGTTGCAGCCCCGAGCGGCCGACGATGCCGCCGACGTGGGATGGTTTCCAGTTCACGAGCCCCCACCCCTGGCCTTTGATCACGTTGATATGCTGAAGCGTGCCTTCCAAAGGCTGCGTCACAAAATAGAGTCCACTGCCCTTGGCAGCCTGTTCATGCCAGAGGAGTTCACCCTGAGCGAATTACGGCGGGCCTATGAGCGAATTTTGAACGAGAAGCTGGACGACGGCCGCTTCCGCCGCAGGATTCTGGTGGCTGATATACTGAAGGTGACGGGGACACGGCGCGGGGGTGGCCGCCGTGCAGCCAGGCTGTACCGTTTCAAAGGTGAGGCCGTGGCCGAGTTCGAGGGGTAGCGGCTGTTTCGGTAATTAGTACCTGGTGCGAAACACGGAGTAGCGCAACTTGTTGCGCGCCTTTATGCATCACATTGTATCATTGAATAGCGCGAAATGAATTTCGCTACTCCGCCGCCCGGGGGTTTCGCACTGAAAACCAATTATACCGACATCACCGATGGAGAGGTAAGACGATGTCTGAACAATTGGAGGAATTCAAGGCCTACCGCGAGCGGATGAATCAGAAGATCCTGGCCAGCGGTCACCTGGGCATCAAGCGCTTCTTCAATCTGGACACCCAGGCCTACCAGGATGGTGCGCTGGACGCCAGGACCAAGGAACTGCTGGGCCTGGTGGCCTCGACCGTGCTGCGCTGCAACGACTGCATTGACTATCACCTCGTCCAATGTGTCCGGATCGGGGTGACTGACCCCGAATTGCACGAGGCGCTGAACGTGGCCCTGGTGGTGGGCGGCAGCATCACCATCCCCCACCTGCGCCACGCCTTCGACACCCTGGAGCAATTGCGGGAGATGAAGGCTCAGGGTAGGCCCCTCGAGCTCTAGCCCGTTTTGAAGAGGTCGGGAAGCTTCATGATCAGGCTCATGTCGCCCTTGACCTTGATCTTGCCGACCACGAAAGCCTTAGCCATATCCAGTTTGCCCTGGGCGATGGCCACATAGTCGGCTGCGGCCAAACTGATGGTCGCGCTGGGATTGTCTATCCCCCCCTCCGTGACGGTGCACTGGCCGTCGGCTATCTTGGCCACCCAGGTGCCACCGCCCTCACCACTCAGTTCGAACTGGAAAGTCGCGTCCATCCCTTTCGCCCTGTCGGGTTGAAGGACTTCGGGCAGGGCTTCCATGATCTCTTTGGCTGTGTCGGGTATCGGCATCCGTATCCTCCTTGGTAGAAATAGCTATTACTGATCAGACTCATTAGCATCACAGATTGCTTCCGCTGGACGACAGTCCAGCGACTCAGACGCGGACTCTTGTCCGTTGAGAGCATCAAATCGTGATCTAGCCAGGCTGATTGTGCAAGCCTTATTCTCTGGTCAGGATAAAGACCTCGATCAGGCTAAAGACCGCCAACACCAGCACGGCAATGACCCAGTTCAATGCGCGCAGCATCTGTAACCAGGCGCAAAGGACCAGGAACAAGGCGGCCCACCCACTCTGGCGGATGGGCCGCCAGTTGTTGACCGTCCGGCCTTTGGGCTTGGCGAAGCGGTAGTTAAGATAAAAGGCCCCCGGCACGAAGGTCGTGGTCAGGGCCACGAAAAGCAACGGGAAAAACAGATAACGAGCCGACGTCGTGGGGCTGAAGCTGTTCATCAAGAAATATAGCCCCAGCCAGGCGAAAACAGCCAGGAACACCGAGATGGCTGAGACCTTTTTGCCACTCACTGCCTATCCCTCACCGGAAGCTACTTTCTGGAGGGAGAACCCTGGTGATTGTAGAGCCGCTCTTTGATGGTCAACATTTCGCGACGCAGTCGGTCGTCCTCCTCCACCTGGGCATGGATCTTCACGTAACCATGCAACACAGTCGTGTGATCGCGCCCCCCCATGGCCCGGCCGATTTGAGGTAGGGAAGCATTGGTTTCCTCTCGCACCAGATACATGGCTATCTGGCGGGCTGTGACAATGTCCTTGCTGCGCCGGCGACCGAGTAAATCTTCTGTTTCCAGGTTGTAGAACTGAGCGACGGCTTCTATGATCTGCTCAACGGAGAGAGAACCCGGGCTGGGACCAAAGTCCTGCAAAGCATGGACAGCTATCTCGACCGTCAAGGGGCACCTCATCAGGCTGGCGTGAGCTATCACCCGGTTCAAGGCCCCTTCCAACTCCCGGATGTTCCTCTGAAACTGGCGGGCGATCAGGTCTATGACCTCATCGGGCACCGGCATGGCCTGCTGCTCGGCTTTGAAGCGCAGGATGGCGATGCGGGTCTCCAGGTCCGGCGGTTGGATGTCGGCTATCAGGCCCCATTCAAAGCGGGAACAGAGACGCTCTTCCAGGGTGAGGATGGCTTTGGGGGCGCGGTCGCTGGAGACGACGATCTGTTTGTTGGCCGAGTGCAGGGTGTTGAAAGTGTGGAAGAATTCCTCTTGGGTGCTTTCCTTGCCGGCGATGAACTGAATATCATCCACCAGCAAGACGTCAATGTTGCGATATCTCTCACGGAACTCTTCAGTGGTATGATTGCGGATGGAGTTGATCAGGTCGTTGGTAAAGGTCTCCGAGGAGACATAGAGCACCTCGCCGCAGTGTCGCTGCGCCATGTGCCCTACAGCGTGCAGCAGATGGGTCTTGCCTAACCCCACCCCACCGTAGACGAATAGGGGGTTGTAAGCCTCAGCCGGTTTCTCGGCCACGGCCAGCGAGGCAGCGTGAGCCAGCCTGTTGCTTGAGCCCACGACAAAGGTATCAAAAGTATACCTGGGATTGAGCATAATCGGTGAGCCATTGGCCGCGGACTCACCAGGCAAAGGAACGATAGCCTGTAACAATGGCAGCGCCTCATCGCTCTCCGGCAGTTCCTTAACCCAGACGGTGAACTTGACCTCGACGCTGTGTCCCACGATGCCGACCAGAGTGCGCTTGATGGTGGTCAGCAGGCGATTCTCCAGCCAATCTTTGGTGAAGGCGTTGTGTACACCAATGATGAAGGTTCCGTCCTCGTAAGAGACAACATAGGTATTCTTGACCCAGGTGTCGAAAGTGGCCTTGGTCATTTGCAGCTGCAATTCGCCCAGGGCCGCCTGCCAGATTTGGTCGGCTTTCATTCTTTTCTCCCCCTTATCCTCGCCGTATGACATTAGGGATCAAGCACCAATCAGTTGGGGGTGCTTACAGAGGATAAGGCTTCTCCTAAAGAGTAGGAGAAACCACACCTCGGTCCGCCTACTACACCTGTCCTGTAGGGAAGAGAAGGCGGTCATGTTCTCCGCGTCTTCGCCGAGAAGTCGTAGGTTAGCTCAGAGTAATCGCTGCGTTCCAATTGGTTAAGTCTTGGCGATTGTAGGTAGACCGTGGGGTGGGAGGCGGAAGTTGGGAGGGTGTAACGCCGAGATGCGGGAGGAGTTTCTGGCAGTGGAGTAGCTGCTATCGGCGTGACCTTGGAGGAGCTATCGGCAAAATCAGGATAGCTGAACCCATTCGCCTTACTAAACGGTCATGTTCTATTTTACCAGAAGTCGGGCATTTTATCAATAGGTTTCCCTTAAAATCGAGGCTCCCCTTCGTTTTTTTAAGGCTCTCCTTCAGGCGTTGCCGCCCGATGTCTGGATGCACTAGATGTTGTGTTGAATCGGAACACAGGCTTATATCTAGTGGCTCATAGCCGAATCCGGCCAGAGAGTCTTGTCTCGGAAAGTAACGTGGCAACGGTTGGCCCGGTTTTTGGAAATGAGGGAGCTTTACTCAGAGGGCGAAACTGGATATAATATGCCAGAGCGAAAAGTGCTGGAAAGCAACCCATCGTAGCTTGAAGGAAATAGGAGAGGGAGAGCGTCATGGAAGAAGACTCCGTTTTTGCCGCCAACGTTCGGGCAGCACTGGCCATGCTTCGGGAGCGCCAGGTGCCGGCTGTCCCCTGGATTGACGGCCAGAACCTGCCCTGGGACGAACCGGCCTTCAGCCAGCGGATGCTGCGGGAGCATCTGGATCAGACCCACGCGGCCGCCAGCCGTCCTCTGGACGAAATCCTTGGCCATGTGGACGGGCTGGAGCGGGAGTTGGATTTGTCCTCCGAGAGCCGCATCTTGGACGTGACCTGCGGTCCGGGGTTGTATAGCCACGAGTTGGCCCGGCGAGGCTACCGGGTCACCGGGGTGGACTTTGCACCGGCGGCCATCGGCTACGCCCGCGAGAAGGCAGCAGAAGAAGGGTTGAACTGTACTTTCGTGCAGCAAGACGTGCGCCGGATGGACTTCAGTGAGGAGTTCGAGGCAGTTGTATTGCTCTACGGTCAACTCAACACTTTCACCAAGGACGATGCGGCTGGCTTGTTGCGGGGCGTGGCCAGGGCTCTGGTGCCCGGCGGTCGCTTCATCGCCGAGGTGCACAATATTGAGCACATTGACAAAGAGCCATACACCGACTGGGAGGTCACCCAGAGCGGCCTTTTCGGCGATTACCCCCAGTTGTGTCTCCGCGAGCAGTTTTGGAGCGAGGAAGTGCAGGCGGCACTTGACCGCTACTACGTCCTCAACATGGAGACCGGGAAGATGCAAGAGTACGCCGTCTGTGAGCAGGGCTACACCCTGGATGGATACCGTGCCCTTTTGACCCAGGCTGGCCTGAAGCTGAACCGTGTCTACGGCGGCTGGGACGGCCATCCAGCCAGTGAGGACGATGAGTGGTTCATCTTATCTTCAGAGCGTCGGCGTTCGTAGTAACGACTTCAGTCGTTCTAGCCCCCATAATGCCTGCAATTGGACGACTAAAAGTCGTCACTACCAACACTTCTTACCCAACACTTCTTACTCTGCCAGGTGCGCACGGTCATCCAGGACGAGCAGCTTAGCTTGCCCATCCCTCACCTCCAGCCGCGTCAGCGAGCAATTCCCCAACTCATAGGTCCACCACTGGCTGAATTCGACGGGCAGATAATGGACCAGGCAGGCCCTGAGGGTCCCCCCGTGAGCCACGACCACGACTTTCTGGCCGGGGTGACGCTCAACGATCCCCTCTATGGCTTCCCCCACTCTCTGGAAGAACTGGGCCCGCTGTTCACCGCCGGGGAAGGTGAAAGACAGGTCCATCTTGTCTGTCCAGCGTTTGTGGAGCTCGGGGAAGCGTTCCTGAAATTCCTCCAGGGTGATGCTGCTTATCCGGCCAAAGTTGATCTCTTTCAGTCCGTCGTGGGGCACGGGGCTGAGGTTCAAAGCCTGTCCGATGCGCTCGGCCGTCTGCCAGGCCCGCCGCAGCGGGCTGGCGTAGAGGGCGGCGATGGCTTCCTCGGTCTGGGCCAACCTCCGGGTGATGAGGGCCGCTTCCCGTTCGCCTCGCTGATTCAGAGGTATCCCATCCCACCCCTGCCAGCGACCGTGAAGGTTGCTGTCGGTTTGGCCGTGGCGGACCAGGAGTAGTTCGGTCATAGCTTTTGTCACCGTGTGGCAAAGTAGTCGCAGTCTTCCTGTAGGAGGCAGACCTCACAGCGAGGCTGTTGTGATTTGCAGACCTGCCGTCCGTGGGCGATCAGGTTTATGTGGAAAGGGTAGTA
>JBGVTF010000024.1:0-16726 GCA_041862415.1 Anaerolineae bacterium
CTATCCTGCGTCCTTGTACCTGCACAGTATATGTGATCACCTGGCCTCCTAGTGGAGACAGGCTCACTCTAAAAGGAGATGATTCGCCTCCCCCAAGGGTCTGAGATTCAGGGCTGCCCCGTCGAATGCCCACCACTCGCCCTTCGGCATCGTAGGCTGTGACCACTATCCTGATCTGCTCGGCGTCGTACTGGCCGGTGTTCCTCACATGGCCTGTGACAACGTAGACCCGTTCGCCGCTGGCTTCACCATGATCCGATTCGATGCTCAGATCCATGTAATTGCGTCCCCAGTGGGCCACAGTCACTCCGCTCAGGGCCACGACTTGATGGTGGCTGAAGCTGGGCAGGGGCTCGGTGAAGAGCAGGGCAAAGGGCATTTTGCCTTCATTGGGGATGATATCGAATTCGGTGAAGGTAGAGCTAGTGGCTACCATCTCACCCTCGGCATCGTACAGAGAGACGGCCACCTGAACCTGTTCAATGCTTGCGCCGGTGTTGTTTATCACTTCACCCAGGCACCACAGACTGCCCACCGGAGTTTCGTGGAAGCCCACGTTCGCAATCTGAAAGGGTAGAGGCGTTGGGGTAGGCGTAGGTTGGTTGGCCAGCCCTTCTTCCTCGCGGGGTATGACCAACTCCTGTCCTATCTGAAGCAGACGGGGGTCGGTGATGGCATTGGCCTCCTGGAGGCCCTCCACGGTCACTCCATATTGTATGGCGATGCCCAACAAATTGTCGCCTGCTTGTACGACGTAGATGATGGGCGTGGGCGTGGCCGTGGGCGTGGCCGTCGCTGCTGGGGTCCAGGGAACTGGTGTCGAGGTTGCGCGGGGCGTTACCCTAGGAGCCTCTTGAGCCATGGCCACTGTGGTGGGTGTGGGCCGGGTGATCAGCCGGCCGCATCCAGAAAGCAACGGGCCAGCCGTGAAAATGGACAGAACTATCAGTGAAAGGGATCTCATTTTCTCCTCAAAAAGTGGCCTGTACCGCCTGTGTCGCAATAGTGGCGCAACAGTGGTAAATGCACCTTTCATAGTCAGTAATAGGAAAACTTGCTGGAGTGCGGACGCCAGTCCGCCCTTACAAGGCCTGAAGCAGGCTTGCGCCTGCACTCCGGATACCAAATTCTCAGGTACTGATTATACCACAACAGGCTGCTATTCCCCAAACTTGAGGCGGGGAGCGTCACATGCCGGGGACACGATTGTGCAGGGATTGGGGCCAATTCGGTGACTATGAGCGCGCAAATAGTACTAATCTCCTCTTGCCAGATAGGAGAAAGTATGCTACACTTTCTTAGGAGGTCTTTGAACTGGTTCTGACCACCTGAACGCATACTCCTGACGATATGTCCGCATGGGTTTGGGTGATCTTCAAAGAGGGAGCCTGTGAAGTGGAACCTGTTCCCTTGAGGAAGCTTCTGAGCAGCAGCGAAACGGCCGCCTTGTTGGAGGACCTGGCTAAAATAACCTCTGATGCGGTCCGCTTTTGGGTTGTGGATGCAGAGGGTGATTTGATCGCCTGCTACCCCCAGGTGGATGAGGGCATTGAGAAAGAATTTGCCCCGCTCATTGCAGATGTACACCAGATGGGGAAGATGATCCGTTTTTCTCAAGGTATCGCTTTGCCCATCGTCGTGGAGGATCGTCTTTTGGGGGTGTTGGTGGGTGAGGGAGTCGGGGCCGATCCTTCCGTGCCCAGCGCGGCTTGTGAACATCTAGGCAGGATGCTGACTCTGCTGGCGACCAAAGAACTGGAAAAGAGGACCATCGCCCAGGATACACTGGACAGACACAGGGAGATAAACCTGCTATACACCCTCAGCGAAACCATAGGTGCCTATCTAGACCTGAGGGAAGTCAGCAAGCTGGTTCTACAGGAAAGCGGCAGAATCGTCAAAGCAGACAAGGGCGCCGTGATGTTGATAGATGAAGCCACCGGGCGATTGGTGGTGAAGGCAAGCTACGGTTGGGGTGAGGGATTCCAGCAGGAACCTCTGGGGCAAGCCATAGCAGAGGAAGTGGCCCGGAGCGGCAAGGCACAGATTGTTGACGGTCCTGGGCCAGAGATCGGCCCACTGAGATCGCTTTTGTGCGCTCCATTGAAGACCAAAGACAAGGTCCTGGGCGTCATTAACCTGGCCGACAAAGAGTCTGGACAGATTTTCACTGCTGCCGATGAGACGCTTCTCACAGACCTGGCTGCCCAGGCAGCTATAGCCATCGAAAACGCTTGCCTTTATGAGATGACTGCTCAGGCTCTGGCCCAGCAGGTCGAGGAGTTGTCCACCTTCGCCGAGATCGTCCACGAACTGACGGCAGCGAGCTTGGATCTGGAGCGCGCTATAGACCTGATGCTGGATAAAGCCATGCAAGCCACAGGTGCGGAGTATGGGGCGGTTGCTTTCCACGATGAAGAGAAGGGAGGACTCTGGCTCCTATCCCAAAGAGGGTATCCATCTGGCGCTCTGGAGACCTATCGCTACCAGCCCTGGCCCGTCGAAAGGGGAATAGTGGGACGCGTGGTGAAGACGGGCACTGTAGCCCTGGTGCCCGATGTCTCCCAGGACCCGGACTACACTGAGGTAGTGGAGCAAGTCCGTTCCCAGCTCGCGGTGCCCATCACCCGAGAAGGAGAGGTGTTGGGAGTGGTCAGTCTGGAGAGCTCGAAGCTGGCAGGCTTCAGCGAGCGGGACGCTGGCTTCGTGAGCCACCTGGCTGGGCACGCAGCCATTGCCATTGAGAACGCGCGGCTCTATGAGAACGTCACCGAGAAGATGAGAGAGACGATGGTCCTGTACCGGGTGGGCGGCAAGCTGATGCGCACCCTCAATGTGGATCAATTGCTGGAGGAGATCCTTGAGGTGTTGGAGAGGTCCTTCGGCTATCTGAGTTGTGCCGTGCTGTTGGTTGATGAGGCCACCGGTGAGCTGTACGTCAAAGCCTCACGGGGTTATCTGCAGGAAGTGGTAGAGAGGGTGAGGATCAAGATAGGTCAAGAAGGGATTACCGGTTGGGTGGCGGCTCACAAAATGCCCCTCAATGTGGCTGATGTGTCGGAAGATCCCAGATACATCGAGTCAGTGAAAGGGACCCGATCGGAGATGGCTGTGCCCATGCTCAGCGGTGAAAAGGTGATCGGGGTCCTGGATGCGCAGAGTCCCAAAGTCAACGCCTTCAACGAAGACGATTTGATGATTCTGTCATCGGTCGCTGCCCACGCGACCATTGCCATCGAAAAGGCCAGGCTTTTCGAACAAGTCGCTGAAGGCCGGAACAAGCTGCAAGCCATCCTGAATTCGACCCGTGATGGCATCTTGATGTTGGACATTACAGGACGAATCGTCATGGTCAATCCCATGATCGAGCGGCTGTGGAACCTCTCAAGAACAGAAGCTATCGGCCTGAATTTGGTCCAACTCGTAGAGGAAGACCCGCATGGCCTTTTGGCTAAACTCGGTTACACCCAGGAGCAGATGAGAGAACTCTTGCTCCAACTCCAGGAGGGACAGCAAAAGGTAAGAAAAGCAGTCTATGACATAGCCGCGCCGGATCGCAGGGCTATCGAGAGAGTGTGTGCTCCGGTTTTAGATGAGCGCGGAGGGACTATCGGACAGGTGATTGTCTTACACGACATCACTGAGGAGAAGGAACTGGAAAGGATGCGCGAAGACCTGACCTACATGATCGTCCACGACCTGCGCAGTCCGCTGACGGCTGTCATGGGAGGTCTCGATCTGGCGAGGGAGGTCATGAGGGGAGGGGCTGACATGGCGCGGGTGGTAAAGTTTCTGGATATCGCTGCCCGCAGCAGCGCGAATATGTTGGAACTGGTCAACTCCTTGCTGGATATCAGTCGGCTTGAGGCAGGGCAGATGCGGCTGCAGATCAAAGCCGGGTCGTTGCCCGATCTGGTTGACAGAGCCCGTGAGCGAGTTGGTCCGCTGGCCCTGGAAGACGATATCACTCTTCAGATTGACTTGCCTCCAGAGCTGCCCCAGGTCGCCGTGGACGAAGACCTGGTGACTCGTGTGTTGGTCAACCTGCTGGACAACGCCATCAAATTCTCACCTCCGGGGGGTGTAGTTAGCGTGACAGCCGATGGAGTGAGTGCTACCCCAATCCTTGAGAAAGACTCGGATATTACATCGCAACACTGCATATCGGTGTCGGTCACTGACATGGGGCCTGGTATACCGGAAGAATATCGAGAGAAGATCTTTGAGAAGTTCAGTCAGGTGGAGGAGCGTGACAGCCGTCGGGACCGCGGTAGCGGTTTGGGGTTGGCCTTCTGCAAATTGGTTGTCGAAGCCCACGGCGGCCGCATCTGGGTGGAGGGCCAGATGGGGCAGGGTTGTACTTTCACTTTCACTTTGCCGGCAGCCGAGACAGAAGGGGTAAACGAGGATGAATGAGGACCCGTAAAAGAGCAACTTCGTAGGACTCAGATCGCATACGCCCCCTGTATAACAGAACGCAGAGCCGAACGCTCAGCCCCAGCCCTCGCCGTTCGCCATTCCCCCTTGCCCTTTCCCCCCGCCCATGCTATAATTACCTCACTATCCCCAAGAGCAACAGCACCCGAAGGAGAAACCAAAGAAAGGACCAACCGCGTCCCAACCGTGACCAGCCTTTCCCTTCGACCTTGGCCAGGAAAGCCAGGCTCTGACCAGATGACACCAAGGAGCCGCTTTCCGTGTTAAGCAGGAGAGCGGCTTCTTGCACACACTTCCGGAGGTAGAATTATGAAAAGGATTGAAGAGAGGATTGGAGAGATGGTCAAGGAATTGCCGCTTGAATTCCAGTACGAAGTGGAGGATTTCGTGCGGTTTCTGTTAGAGAAACGGGCTAAGAAGCCCAGAGGCAAGTTGAAGTTTGATTGGGAGGGGGCCCTCGAAGATTTGCGCGACCAATACACCTCAGTGGAACTCCAGCATCAAGTCTCCGAGTGGAGGGCTGAAGAAGAGCGTGGCTGCTGACAGATACCAAGCCGAGCGCGGAAGAAAACCCCGGCGGAAGTGCTGCAAGGATGATCAGTTTGTGACTGTTGAAGGCAGCACGATTGCGCTACCCACGCTCACCCAAGCGGACATTCGACCAATTGCTGGTAGAGCAATCCTGCACGTTCGAGAATTGGCACAGGTGGCAGCATAGGTTCAGCTAAAAGTGCCCCTTCCTGCTTGGCTAGGAAGGTCAGGCTCTGGCTAGATGATACCAAGGAGCCGTTTTCCGTGTCAGGCAGGAGAGCGGCTTTGTGGTTGCCGACGTTTCCGTATAAAACAATTGTGCGGTACCCAGTAAGCTGGAGCCAAAACAGATGCCTTTCGCATCGGCGTGTGTAGCGACGACAGGGTTTAAGAAAAATTGACATTCTCGGATGGGTAATCATGCTCACATTTAGAGAGGTAACTCTAGGAATTCAAGAGTGCAAATTGGACCTCAGGTTGCTATATCCAGATAGACGCAGCCGAGACCGCTTTGAAAAAAAATGGCCAGAATTTGCTGTGTCCGACTCCACACATTCTGAAGTGTTTAGGAGAGAGGGAAGTGACAAGTTAGTCTTCCTCACCGAATCGTTTATTCCGAGGAGATTAGATAATCGTCCTTCAGTCTTACTGCTGCTGGGGAATCCAGCATCCCATTCGGTAGTTTCCGGTATGTGCTTCGCTTTCGAAGGTAACAATCGTGAACATAGATTCTGGCGTGCCTTGCGAAAAACAGGCATCCTTGTTTTTTCTTCAGATAGTTTAGCTCCGTTTCTCTCAGAGCATGAGCGGAACCGAATCAAAAAAGAGGAACTTTACAATCTTCAGTATAATTCGCCATTCTGTATAGGTATTGCGGTATATTTTTCGATGCCTAGTGCAGCTAGTGACCCTAAGTGGTCAGGTGTAGCCGGACTCTTACGACTATTCGGCCGCAGAGCGCTACATGCTATAGCTATGGAAGAAGAAAAACGAATTACGGGGATACTTCAACAGTTTATGATAAATGAGGGGGGCATAATAACCTTTCAAAGGGATGCATATGAGAGGCTTCGCTCTCCAGAAACCTCGCCTTATTCTATTGATCTTGCAAAAAATGGGGAGCTACGTGGTGAATATAAGTGTAATTCACGAATTTACTTGGTGGGAGCCCCTCCCACCAGGTTCTTAAGTAGCAGAAAACACCAACGTTCGTTAACAGACTACAAGGACTACTTAGTCGCAAAACTGCTGCATTAAGCCTGAGTACAGTTTTGTATTAGGTACTTCCAGAAAAATAATCATCCCAAAGGTCATGGCGGGACAGGTTCTATTCGTACGAACCACTTCTCCAAGCCAGGCAAGCGCTCAAATCGTTTTTCCAGTTCTTCCATTTCCTTGATTCCAGTTTAATTCCCTTTCAGCACATCGTTGCCCACCCTTTCCGAGCAACTTGACTACTTGGGCCATGAAGGTGCGACGCTCGTGGCCTTTGAGTTTGTTCGCAATGTCCCTGAATAATGCCTTTAGTTCGTCTGTAAGCGCCATCAGCCCCCTCCGAATGAGGTGTGATGGCTCAGTCTACCATGCTTTTGGGACAATTAAAATTCTGGAAAGCCCTTGGAGAAGATGCTAGATGAGTATTATGACAACCGCTTTTACTACTACAACGTTGTGACTTGGCTGGATCGGTATCTTTTCGCGCCAGGTCGCTATGGTGAATTTCTTCGAAATCAACTGATCCGCATACTTGAAGAGGAAGCGCAGGAGGGTGGAGCCTAACAAGGCTTTACCTTCGTCTACGCTTAAGGAGAAAAAGTTATGAAAGACACAACCACAGCAAGAAAAAATGACACGACCGAGTCTGCTCCCTCCAACTTTATCCGAGAGATCATTGATGAAGACTTGAGGACCAACAAATACGGTGGGCGAGTGCATACTCGGTTTCCACCGGAGCCGAACGGCTATCTGCACATCGGACACGCCAAATCCATCTGCCTCAATTTCGGTCTGGCCGGAGACTATGGCGGCCTCTGCAATCTGCGCTTCGACGATACCAATCCGACCAAAGAGGAAGTGGAATACGTGGAGTCCATCAAGGAAGACGTTCGCTGGCTCGGATTCGATTGGGAGGATCGGGAGTTCTACGCATCGGACTATTTTGAGCAATTATACGAATATGCCGTGCAGTTGATCAAGAAAGGCAAGGCCTACGTTTGCGACTTGAGCGCAGAAGAAGTCCGAGAGTACCGTGGCACCCTGATCGAGCCTGGCGAGGAGAGTCCGTATCGTAACCGTTCGGTCGAAGAGAACCTGGACTGGTTCGAGCGCATGCGGGCCGGCGAATTCCCGGACGGCTCCCGCACCCTTCGCGCCAAGATTGACATGGCGCATCCAAACGTGCTGATGCGAGACCCGGTCATGTACCGCATTCTGCGGGAAACGCATCACAGGACAGGCGACGAATGGTGCATCTATCCGACGTACGATTGGACCCACGGCCAGTCGGATTCCATCGAAGGGATCACCCATTCGATTTGTACGCTAGAGTTTGAAAACAATCGCCAGTTGTACAACTGGTATCTCGACGCATTGGAAATCTACCATCCCCAGCAGATCGAGTTCGCTCGCCTCAATCTCGGTTACACGGTCATGAGCAAGCGCAGGCTTTTGAAATTGGTAGAAGCAGGAGTCGTCAGCGGCTGGGACGATCCACGCATGCCGACCCTATCGGGCTTGCGGAGGCGTGGCTACACACCAGAAGCCATCCGAAACTTTTGTGATCGCATTGGAGTGGCCAAGGCGAACAGCGTCGTTGACATCGCCATGCTGGAGCACGCCATCCGAGAAGATTTGAATCAACGCGCGCCCCGTGTTCTTGGTGTGCTGCGTCCCCTTCGGGTAGTCATTGATAACTATCCAAAAGACCTGGTGGAGGAGATGGAATGCATCAACAATCCCGAAGATCCCAGCATGGGCACACGCAAGGTTCCTTTTTCGCGCGTGCTGTATCTCGAACGGGAGGATTTCCGTGAGGACCCGCCGAGAAAGTGGTTCCGTCTGGCCCCCGGTCGAGAGGTACGACTGCGATACGCCTACTTTGTCACCTGTGTGGATGTGGTCAAGGATGAAAAGACCGGCGAAGTAGTTGAGCTGCACTGCACCTATGATCCGGCGACACGGGGCGGTGACTCGCCGGACGGACGCAAGGTCAGGGGAACGCTGCACTGGGTTTCGGCCGCCCACTCGCTCCCGGCTGAAGTACGTTTGTACGACCACCTTTTCGCAAAACCAGACCCGGACGATGTGGAGGAGGGGGCTGATTTCACGGCGAATCTGAATCCAAACTCGTTGGAGGCGTTGACGTCGTGCCGCGTTGAACCCAGTCTGGCGGGCGCAGCACCGGGAAGCCGCTACCAGTTTGAGAGACAGGGCTATTTCTGCGTGGACCCGGATTCGTCCGATGGAAAACTCGTATTCAACCGGACGGTAGCGTTACGCGACACCTGGGCCAAGATCGAGGCAGCGCAGAAGGAGGGGTAGGGAAAGCATAAGTTCTGTAGTTACCACTCAGCTACCGTCATTCCTCGACTCCCTTGGCCCTTCGCTCACGCTCAGGGCAAGCTCGCTCGGAATGACGCACCACAAGGAGTCTGAGTAGTAACGTTCCATATTCCTCGGCAAGGAGGGAGGTATATGGGCAATCAAGAGGCAAATGAACCAAAGGGCCATTCGGTGGATTTTCTGCTCGCTGAATACCGATATCTTGGGGACTGTTTTTGGCGAAACGAGGAAATCGGTGAGAGGCGGGTGAACTTTTTCATCACATTGGCAACAGCGGCGATAACGGCACTGGTCACGCTAGTCACCACCCAGGAAGACAATTTGGGAAAAGACAATGTCTATTTCATAGCCGTCTTCGCGCTCTTGGCGCTGCTGTCTTTTGGCATCGTTACGCTGCTGCGGATGATCCATCGCAACACAGTGACCGATGAATACAAAGGAGCTATGGAGATGGTACGAAGCCGCTTCCGAGACTGGGACGAGGAGCAGTTCCAGGGTTATCAGCCCTTTGAAAAGGCTAAACCTCGCAAACTGGGAACCGGTGGCTTGGTGGACATGGTTGCGCTTGTCAATAGCGTTATCGTGGCGGCGCTTTGTGTGCTGCTAGCCTATTTCCAGCTAGGGTTAGGCATCGTGCTGTCGGGTTTGCTTGGTTTCATCGCAGCCTTGATCATTCAGTTTATCTATGTGAGATGTCGTTATGGTAAGAAAGGCGACACCGGATGAGATCAGATTCCCGGGAAGTTGAGGCTGCTCTGATCATCTGGTCGGAGAACCCATGGGTCGTTGCGAGCCAGATCGCTGATCTCACCGCGATTGGAAATTACCGACTGCTGCCTCGTGCTCCCCAACTCATCCATGATCTTTACCTCGACACGTCTGACCGTGCGCTGCAAACCCAGCAACTGGCACTGCGGGTTAGAGAAATCGGGACAACGCACTGGGTCACTCTGAAAGGACGTTCTGAGCCGACCGGTTGGGAGGGCGGCGCGGAGCGACTCGAAATCGAATTGCTGTGGTCGAAGGATGCCCTGGCCAGGGTCCTCGCAGAGTTTATGGACAGAGGGATCAAAGTCCCGCAGCAGCGCCAGGATCTCGAGTATGCCCATCCGTTGGAGGCCATGGCAAGTTTAGGATTGCAAGTCATCCAGGACCGTGAGAGCTACAGGAGGGTCAGGAACATCCTCAAGGGCGGAGAAAGCGATTCCGTGCTCGCCGAACTGGCGATAGATTCTGTGTCATATCATCTCGGCGGCCAGGAGATCCGTCAACACGAGGTGGAGATCGAAGCAAAGGAGGGGGGGAGCTCCGCAGTGATCAAGCTTTTGGTCGAAAGCCTGGTTACCATGTACGGACCTGTGCTCCGGAGGTGGGGTCACAGTAAGCTGGCCACTGGCAGAGCCATTGAGAAAATGCTGAGCGAAGGACTCCTGGAGGGGTTGCTCGACGTCAACAACAACCTCAAGCCTGTTGCCTACGACAGAATAGACGACTACCTCAAACGCAGCGGCATCTGAATTTGCCTGCTAGCCCCGCTTTATACCTCGATCCTGTTCCACGTTCCCCGCCGGAAAGGCAGATAGAGCAGGATGGCCCGCCAGCCCACCAGCATCCCTTCTACTACCATGACCATCGTGTTCAGCAGGTTCTCTCCCATGGCCAGAAGGGCCAGCTTGATGATGTTGGATGTCAGTTTCTCGGGGGTCAGCTCGAATGCTTCACCGGGGTTGAGCTCATCGCCAGGGGGCTGGGATTTCAAAGGCTGGGGACCGCCTTTCCCATCGCGAGTTCTCCGTCACCAGCCCGACCACTTCTCATCGGGCTGGTTGGGTGTGTATAACAGCGCGGGCGTGAGAGCCCGCGCTGCCATCAATTGGTGGTCTAGCGACGCCTATTCATCGGCCAGGCGCTCCGCGATTGCGTCTAACACGTTTCCCAGATGCATGGGACTCCCAGGGTGGACGTTATTCTCACTACCGTCATGGACGTGATAAGGTGCGCCAGGAAGGTCGGGGTAGTGAGGTGTCGCGTCCCAACGCGCCCGCAAGGCATGTTCCTGGGTCATCCACTGGTGCCGATAATCCACCAGCACCAGATCCTCTCCTCGAATTTCAAGGTATGTGGCACTCTCCAGTATATCGTCGTTGGTTAGCACGCAGCGCACACGGAAGTAGGCTTTCAGTGGAGTTTCTTCTTCGCGAAGAATGTCAAAGGACTGCACAAGTTCATCCGATAAAAGTCTCACCTTGAGGGCCTCTATGTAAACTCCGGGCTTTGCGGGCATTTCAAACGCCTCTCAGGTCATTGAGCCATTCTTCTAACTCCTGGAGCATGTTCCACAGAGCGTACCATTCGATGAAATCGGCATCGTCGCCCAGTGTGCCCTCCTGATAGCGTTCCACAAAGGTGGACGAGTCCATGCCGTGTTGCTCTTCAAAGGCTTTTACATCGGTCTGGATTCTTCGGTACTGGGTCTCGACTTCAGTTCGCTTATGAGCCAACAGTTTGTCTAGCGTCCGGTCAATAAGTGGATCTGTCTTTCCCTCTCGGACCAGGCGACTGAGAACCTCCAGCTTTTCGAGCGCTGTCATGTTGCACCTCTCTCAATGTTTGACTCCTGCCCCCTCTGGCAGGCATCGGGTTAGGGATGACAAGATTCCGTCGGCGCTGAACAGCGACGGGGCTCCGCTAAACCCCCTTCAACACCTCCAACGCCTTGTCCAGGCGCTGCAACACCTTCTCCCGACCCAGAACGGCCAGGGTGCCGAAGAGGGGCGGAGCTACCTTTTTGCCTGTGACCGCCGCGCGGATGACGCCGAAAAGCTGGCCCGCTTTCAAGCCCATCACCTCAGCCAGGGCGCGCAGGGCTGGCTCCAGGGTCTCTTCGTCAAAGTCCGGCAGGCTGGCTACGGTCTCCCTGGCTCTGGCCAGGGCAGCCAGCGACTCCTCGGCGGTCATCTTTTTGCCGATGAGAAGCTGGGGCTCGTAGTCCAACTCGGCTTTGAAGAAGAAGTCGGTCCATTCCACTGCTTCGGACAGCTTCTTGAGGCGCTCCTGCACCAGAGGGACGATGCGCCGCACGGTGGCCGGGTCGGCCCCGGCGAGGAAAGGCAGCAGGCGCTTGGCCAGATCGTCCAGCCTCAATTGGCGGATGTAAGTGCCGTTCATCCAGTCCAGCTTGTCGTAGGAGAAAGCGGCGGGCGATTTGTTGACCCCCTCCAGGTCAAACTTTTCAACGAGTTCCTGGCGGGTGAAGAACTCGGTCTTGTCGTCGTAGGCCCAGCCCACGCGAGCCAAAAAGTTGACCATGGCCTCGGGCAGATAGCCCTCCCGGCGGAAATCGTGGACGGCTACCCCGCCGTGCCGCTTGCTGAGCTTGCCCTTGCCCGTGGGGGCCAGGATGACGGGCAGGTGGGCGTAGACGGGGATCTCCCAGCCAAAGGCCTGGTAGAGCAGCACGTGCCGGGGCACGCTGGGCAGCCACTCGTCGGCGCGCATGATGTGCGAGATTTCCATGAAGTGATCGTCCACCACGTTGGCCAGGTGGTAGGTGGGGTAGCCATCGGACTTTAGCAGCACCAGATCGTCGAGGCTGCTGTTCTCCACGGTGGTGTCGCCGCGGATGACGTCGTGGAAAGAGGTCTGGCCCTCCAGAGGCACCGCTAGGCGGATGACCGGCACGATGCCCTGAGCCTCGTAGTCGGCCCTTTCCCTGGCTGTCAGGGTACGGCAGTGGCGGTCGTAGCCTGTCTGGTCGCGGCCCCGCTGCGATTTGCGCATTTGCGCCAACCGCTCTGGACTGCAATAGCACTTGTAGGCGTGGCCGTCATCCACCAACTGCTGGGCATACTCTTGATAGAGACCCAGCCGCTGCGACTGGAAGTAGGGGCCATAGTCGCCTCTCACCTCGGGGCCCTCGTCCCAGTCCAATCCCAGCCAGCGCAGGCCATCCATGAGGTCCTGCAAGGCGTCCTCCTGGTAGCGAGTGCGGTCGGTGTCCTCGATGCGCAGGATGAACGTGCCGTTGTGGTGACGGGCGTACAACCAGTTGAAAAGGGCCGTCCGTGCCCCGCCCACGTGGAGGTAGCCTGTGGGGCTGGGGGCGAAGCGGACGCGCACCGGCTTGTCGTTCATAATCCCTCCTAAATTATAGTAACCGTCTCACATCAGGTATTTGCCACGCCAGTTGGCGTTTGTGGGTGGGATGAGGCTTGAAGGGGCGGATGCACTCCTCGACGGTGCAATTACCCAGGACCTCCATCTTTTCTGGGTCGGCCTTGCCCAGCCCGCCGATCTGGCAATAGTGCAGGTAGCCGACCTCGTCCAGGTCAAAGCCCATGATCCGCACAGCCACGGCGTCGGCGGCCAGGAAATCGGTGCTGGCGATGGCCAGTCTCAACTCAACGGCGTCGCCGTGAGAGGGGCCGCTGCCCTCCATGCCTGCGTAACCGTCAATGACGCTCAGGTGAGGGGCCATGACCTTGGCCAGGGTGTAGAGGTTGAGGTTCAGGGCCGGATAGCCCTGGTGGAGGGCGGCTTTGTCGCTGCGGTTCAGGCTTCGGACGACGCTGGTTTTGACTCCGGCCAGGAGGGGCGATTGCTTCAGGCTGGTGGGCACGAGCCGGCCCACGGTGTGAACCAGGCTGCTGCTTCTCTCTCTGCCTACATCGCGGATCATGCTGCCCACGACGATGTTCTTCAGGGAGAGGGTGACCAGAACGGTATCGTGGGTTTTGGGTGGCCCGATGGCGATGCGGTAGTCGCTCTGGACCACGCTTCTGGCCGCCCGCAGTTCCATGGGCCGCAGGTTGCGGTCATAGACCTGGACCCAGACCCAATCGTCCCGGTTGAGATCAACGAGCTGGACGTCGTATTCATCCGCCAGTTCCAGATAGCCAAAGTTGCGGTAACCGGTGAAAGTGTCAGAGGATGAGCCTTCAGCGATGGTGATGAGACCATCGTAGCGCGGGCGCAGGAAATCTAGCAGGGCCCGCACGCCATCCACGTGGGTGCTCGCCAGTTGGCGGGTGGTGGACACAAAGTTGACTTTGATCAGGATGTCCTTTACCTCGTCTAACCGGATGTCGCCTTCGATGAGGCTCAGCGCCTCTGTAATGTTGACATAACGACTATCGCCCTTGGTAAGGGCGACTTTGCTTTTGTCTTGCATCTCCGTTGCCTCGCTCAAGAGGGCGTGGCTGTTAGCCTATTCGAAACATCGCTCAAGGCGGACGACAGTCCGCCGCTGGACTGTCGTCCAGCGGGAGCATCGGGAGTCTTCGGATAGGCTCTTACCGCGAGCGATTAACCAATGCCAGCTTCTTGCGCGATTTTGACGCCAGAACTGGTTCCAATGCGGGTCGCTCCAGCCTCAATCATCTCATTCCCCATAAGGAACCCAGATATTCTTGATTTGCGTCGCGTGACGCAAAAAGATTTCGCCTTCTCCATGTTGAGGATTGAACCAATCTCGATATTTCCCATAGTTCACCCAGGTTCGTTTCATGTTTTCAGCGGAGGCATACTCCACGAGTTTACTTCCTTCCTTGGAACCAAAATACCAAATGCCATCCACGTCATCATGATTGGCCAGAACTTCCGTAAGGGTATCCTGGTTCCCGGTAATGATGTTGAGGACCCCTCCCGGTACGTCAGAAGTTTCAAGAATCTGGTAGAAATCCGTCACGGATAATGGAAAGGTTTCCGAGGGGACGGCAATCACCCGATTCCCGATGGCAATAGCCGGGACCACGGTGGAAATGAACCCCAGCAGCGCCACTTCTGGCGGGCAGATAATGCCCATCACTCCCAGGGGCTCCGGCATGGCCAGGGTGACATTTCTGAAGGGGGTATGATGAACTTGGCCGTCATATTTATCCGCAAGCGCCGCATAGGTATAGAGCCGTTTTATGGAACAATCCACTTCTTTTTGGGCGGTTGTGGGTTCCACTCCGGTCATTTGAGAAATCCTGGCGGCGAACTCACCGGCTCGTACCGCTAAATTCTCCGCGATATAGTAAAGCACCTGGGCCCGGTTGTGCGCCGTCGCGTTCGTCCAGGATGTCGCTGCGTGTGCCGCTTCCACCGCATTGCGAATATCCTTGCGATTTCCTGCCCCGACTTCTCCAATGAGTTGACCTTGCGGATCGTGAATCTGAATGCTGTATCCTCCATCCGGTCGAACCTGTCTCCCACCAATATACATTTTGGCAGTCCGATCGATAGGAGGCATGGAAAATGGAGAGGATTGGGGGGTACTGGCTGACGCTGAAGCCAGAGAGGGCGGAGTTTCCGAGAATTCCTCTTCCCATTTCGGTTTCACATATTCCCACAGTCCTTCCTTCCCGCCTTCCCGTCCAAATCCGGATTCCCGGTATCCTCCGAAACCAGAAGCGGCGTCAAAGACATTGGTACAATTGATCCAAATGGTTCCCGCCTTAATCTGGGGAGCGATATCGAGTGCTAAATTGATGTTTTCCGTCCAGATACTGGCAGCCAGGCCATAGCGTGTATTATTGGCCAATTTCACCGCTTCTGAGGGAGTTCGAAAACTCATGGCGACTAAAACCGGACCAAAGATTTCCACCTGGGCAATCGTGGAGGAAGGGGAAACATCCGTAAACAAAGTGGGAGGATGGAAGTACCCCTCTTGGGGACATGCCCATGAAGGCTGCCATAGGGTTCCTCCCTCCTCTACGCCTTTTTGTACCAGGTCCTGGATGGTTTTGAGCTGGGCTGGGGCCACAATGGCGCCGATGTCAGTGCATTTGTCCAGAGGGTTCCCTATCCTCAATTTCTCCATCCGGGCTCGAATCTTCGTAATCAATCGCTCGGCGATGCTTTCTTGAACCAGAAGCCTCGATCCCGCGCAACACACTTGCCCCTGGTTAAACCAAATGGCGTCGACAACGCCTTCAACCACACTATCCAGGTCCGCTCCTTCAAATACAATGGACGGAGATTTGCCGCCCAGTTCCAGGGACAGCTTTTTTCCGGTCCCAGCGGTGGCTCTTCGTAGGATACGCCCCACTTCAGTGGAGCCGGTAAACGCGATTTTCTGAATATCCGGGTGCCGGACCATGTACTCTCCGATTTGTGCGGGACCGGTCACAATGTTGACCACCCCAGGCGGCAGACCAACGTGCTGACACGTTTCCGCGAACAACAGCGCGGTAATGGGGGTGAAGCTGGCGGGCTTGAGGACAACGGTATTTCCCATTGCCAGGGCCGGAGCGATTTTCCAGGCCATCATCAGCAAGGGGAAATTCCAGGGAATGATCTGCCCCACGACTCCGATCTCCTTGTAATCCTTTAAAGTGGTTTCCCTTAAATGTGCCCACCCAGCATGGTGGTAGAAGTGGCGTGCGACCAAGGGAACATCAATATCCCGTGTTTCTCGAATCGGCTTGCCGTTATCCAGGCACTCCAGCACAGCGAATAACCGGGAATGCTTTTGAATCTGCCGGGCGATGGCGTACAAATACCGGGCCCGACCATGAGGACCTAACTCCACCCATTGGGGCAAAGCGTTCTGGGCCGCGACAACGGCTTGATCCACATCCTCTTTTCCAGCCTTGGCTATCTTGGCTAAAACTTTTTTATTTGCGGGATTGATGCTATCAAAATATTCGCCCGTTTTGGGAGCTTGCCATTCTCCCCCAATGAAAAGTTGAAACTGGTGATCATGCGATTTCAGCCATTGATCTGCGGCGTCTCGACTTTCCGGGGCGGGTCCGTATTCCATGGTTTCATAGATACTTTCAATATTCATAGTAAGGATCTCCTCTGATTTATCCCATGGGATGCCTGTAGGAAGCGGAATATCTTCCGGTGACATAATGTTCCAGTTGCCTTTCAATATCTCCAAGAAGGCTGCTTGCCCCAAACCGGAATAAGGCAGGAGATAACCACTCAGGATTCAGTTCCTCCTTCATTAAAATCAGCCATTCCAGAGCCTGCTTGGCTTTGCGAATGCCACCAGCCGGTTTGAACCCGACTTTGTATCCAGTCTGTTCGTAGTATTCCCGAATGGCTCGCACCATCACCAGACTCACGGGCAAGGTGGCATTCACGCTTTCCTTGCCGGTACTGGTCTTAATAAAGTCCGCTCCGGCCATCATGCAGACCTGGCTGGCTTTGGCCACATTGGTCAGGGTGGCTAACTCGCCGGTGGCCAGGATCGTTTTCATATGGGCCT